>NZ_JBEQCS010000001.1:0-528248 GCF_046054195.1 Celerinatantimonas sediminis | reverse complement strand
GTACTCACAGCATATACTGCTGTAATCGCAACATCACTACTGGCGGTCACTGTAAACGTTGAACTAGTCGTGTCTACATCAATAATGTCAGGGGCACTGACCGTGACCGAATCTGTATACTCCGTCACATTCCCCGCTGCATCCACCACATATACGTCGTAGGTCCCATCAGCTAACCCGCTAATCGTCCCAGTACCATCCGAGACGGTTCCCATCGCGACCGCCGCATCTTGTAAATCACTCAACGTATTATCAGCAGATATTGACGAGCTGGCGTCCACCACATACACGGTGTAGCTGCTTTCATCTGTATCGGTATCGACGGTAAGGGTCGCGCTCGATACGGTCACATCATTAATCGTCGGGCCGGTTTCATCCACCGTGACAGAACTTGACCACTCCGTCACATTCCCCGCAGCATCCACCACATACACATCGTAGGTTCCATCCGCTAATCCGGTCAGCGTCCCGGTCCCATCCGAAACCGTTCCCTTCGCGACCTCTGCATCTATTAAATCGTTCAACGAGTCATCGGTATAGACCGTATCACTGGCGTCCACCACATACACGGTGTAGCTGCTTTCATTTGTATCGGTTTCGACGGTCAGAGTCGTGCCCGATACCTCTGCAGAACTAATCGTCGGGGCAGTTGTATCCACCGTAACTTCTAAGGCTTCACTGATATTATTCGAGCTATCAACTAAATAGATGTAATAGGTTCCATCAGCTAAACCATTGAAGCTATATGTTGAATCAGCATCAGAAATCGTAATGTAGTTATCACCTGCTGCATCAATAACATTGCTAAGAGATGTATATTCACTGGTAACTAAATAGGCTATGCCTGTTTCATTACTAGAAAAGCTAATACTGTCTGAATTGACGTAGCTAGCATCATCCGGAGAGGTTCCATCAAACTCAGGATCTGTCGTATCAATTGTTACCGAGTAAGCGCTGCTAATATTGCCAGAGGCATCGACCACATAGACATCGTAAGAGCCATCGGTAGATTCAGTAATATCGAAGGTGCCATTGGCGGTAATGGTGCCAACGGAATTGCCCAAATCAGAAAGACTCGAGACATCCGAACCACTGGCTACCACGTACACATCGCCCGCTTCATTACTGCTCACAGTAATTACGTCACCATCAACCGTCGCACTTACTGTCGCCGGAGAGGTATCTACGGTTACAGTCGCCGCACTGCTAATGTTGCCTGCTGCATCCACAACATAGACATCGTATGAACCATCGGTGGATTCACTAATATCTAACGTGCCATTGGCGGTAATAGTACCTTCTGAATCACCCAGTGCAGAAATGCCCGCACTGATATCCATGCCACTGGCCACCACATAGACATCACCGGCTTCATTACTGCTCACGGTGATTACATCATCAGCAACCGTTGCTCCCGCGGTTGGCGCAGTCGTATCGACTGTGACTGTCGCTGCACTACTAATATTGCCTGCGGCATCCACAACATAGACATCATAAGAGCCATCGGTAGATTCGGTAATATCTAATGTGCCATTAGCGGTAATGGTGCCTACGGAATCGCCCAAATCAGAAAGACTCGAGACATCCGAACCACCGGCTACCACATACACATCGCCCGCTTCATTACTGCTCACAGTAATTACGTCACCATCAACCGTCGCACTTGCTGTCGCCGGAGAGGTATCTACGGTTACAGTCGCCGCACTGCTAATCGTGTTACTGCTATCGACCACATACACATCGTATGTACCATCGGTGGATTCGGTAAAATCTAACGAACCATCCGCATCAATGGTCCCCACTGAAGTGCCCAAATCAGCCACGCTTGACACCGAAGTGCCGCTGGGCACCACATACACAGCACCTGCCACCGCACTGGTCACGGTGATCACACCATCACTGACATCTGCAGAAATAGATGAGTCTGTTGTAATGGTTGTTACCGCACTCACATTTCCCGATTCATCAACAAGATAGATATCGTAGGAGCCATCATCGGTGACACTCACTGATGCGGAAATATCAGCTGACACAGATACCGATGTAACGGCAACAGCCTCGAGAGAGTCCTTATCGCTATAAGTAGTATCACTCGAAGCGACAATATATACCGTGCCATCTTCACTTGAGGTGAGTGTGATTTCATCACCACTAGTCGATACTGACTCAAGAGTTGGTGCCGTAGTATCCACTGTAACGGTTGCTGCACTACTAATGTTGCCTGCTGCATCCACGACATAGATATCGTATGAACCATCTGTGGATTCACTAATATCTAACGTGCCATTGGCGGTAATAGTACCTTCTGAATCACCCAGTGCAGAAATGCCCGCACTGATATCCGTGCCACTGGCCACCACATAGACATCACCGGCTTCATTACTGCTCACGGTGATCAAATTATCAGCAACCGTCGCCCCCGCTGTTGGCGCAGTCGTATCGACTGTGACTGTCGCTGCACTACTAATATTGCCTGCTGCATCCACAACATAGACATCGTATGAGCCATCGGTCGATTCGGTAATATCTAATGTGCCATCGGCAGTAATGGTACCTACTGAGGAGCCCAAATCAGAAAGACTCGATACATCCGAACCACTGGCAACCACATAAACATCACCCGCTTTATCGCTGGTCACGGTGATCACATTATCATCAACCGTTGCCCCCGCTGTTGGTGCAGTGGTATCCACGGTAACTGTTACGGCATCGCTAATATTGCCGTCGCTATCAACAATGTACACATCATATGAACCATTGGTGGATTCACTAATATCTAACGTGCCATCAGCTTTAATCGTGCCAACAGAATCGCCCAATGCAGAAATGCCCGCACTGATATCTGTACCACTGGACACCAAATAGACATAGCCCGCTTCATCACTGGTCACGGTGATGACACCTTCATCAACCGTAGCGGTTGCTGTCGGTGCGGTGGTATCGACTGTGACTGTTGCCGCACTGCTAATCGTGTTACTGCTATCGACCACATACACATCGTATGTACCATCGGTGGATTCAGTAATATCTAACGAACCATTGGCGGTAATGGTGTCCACTGAGGAAAACGAAGAGAGTGTCTCACTCGTGAATTCCGTGCCACTGGCCACCACATACACATCACCTGCCACAGTACTGGTCACGGTAATCACATCATCACTGACATCTGCAGAAATAGATGAATCTGTTGTGATGGTTGTTCGCGCACTCACATTTCCTGATTCATCAACGATATAGATATCGTAGGAGCCATCATCGGTGACACTCACCGATGCGGAAATATCAGCTGACACAGATACCGAGGTAATGGCAACACCCTCGAGAGAGTCCTTATCGCTATAAGTGGTATCACTCGAAGCGACAATATATACCGTGCCATCTTCACTTGAGATGAGTGTGATTTCATCACCACTAGTCGATACTGACTCAAGAGTTGGTGCCGTAGTATCTACTGTTACCGATGCTGCACTACTAATATTGCCTGCAGCATCCACGATATAGATATCGTAAGAGCCATCGGCGGATCCATTAATCTCCAAAGTGCCATTGGCGGTAATGGTGTCCACTGAGGAAAACGAAGAGAGTGTCTCACTCGTGAATTCCGTGCCACTGGCGACCACATAAACATCACCGGCTTCATTACTGCTCACGGTGATCACATCATCAGCAACCGTCGCCCCCGCGGTGGGTGCAGTGGTATCGACTGTTACCGATGCAGCAGTACTAATATTGCCTGAAGCATCAACCACGTAGACATCATAAGAGCCATCGGTAGATTCATTAATATCTAACGTGCCATCGGCGGTAATGGTGCCCGCCGAGGTAAACGTAGAGAGTGTATCGCTCGTGAATTCCGTGCCACTGGCCACCACATAGACATCACCGGCTTCATCACTACTCACGGTGATCACATCATCAGCAACTGTTGCGGTTGCATCTGGTGCAGTGGTATCGACTGTTACCGATGCTGCAGTACTAATATTGCCGGAAGCATCTACGACATAAACATCGTATGAGCCATCGGTGGAATCGGTAATATCCAGGGTGCCATCGGCAGTAATGGTGCCAACTGAATCACCCAGTGCAGAAATGCCCGCACTGATATCCGTGCCACTGGTGACCACATACACATCACCGGCTTCATTACTGCTCACGGTGATCACATCATCAGCAACCGTTGCCCCCGAGGTTGGCGCAGTCGTATCGACTGTGACTGTTGATTCACTACTAATATTGCCAACGGCATCCACGACATAGACATCGTATGAGCCATCGGTAGATTCATTAATATCTAAAGTGCCATCGGCGGTAATTGTGCCCACCGAGGTAAACGAAGAGAGTGTATCGCTCGTGAATTCCGTGCCACTAGCCACCACATACACATCACCGGCTTCATCACTGGACACAGTGATCACATCATCATCAACCATCGCACCCGCTGTTGGCGCAGTGGTATCGACTGTGACTGTCGCTGCACTACTAATATTGCCGGAAGCATCTACAACGTAGACATCATAAGAGCCATCGGTCAATTCGGTAATATCTAATGTGCCATCGGCAGTAATGGTGCCCACTGATTCACCTAATGCAGAAACGCCGTCGCTGATATCCGTGCCACTGGTGACCACATACACATCACCGGCTTCATCACTGCTCACGGTGATCACATCATCAGCAACTGTTGCGGTTGCATCTGGTGCAGTGGTATCAGAGCTGGTTATCTCAACTGTGACGGAAACGGCAGAACTAATATTGCCTGCGGCATCAACCACGTAGACATCATAAGAGCCATCGGTAGATTCGGTAATATCCAGGGTGCCATCGGCAGTAATGGTGCCAACAGAATCGCCCAAATCAGAAAGACTCGAGACATCCGTGCCACTGGCTACCACATAGACATCACCGGCTTCATCACTGGTCACAGTGATCACATCATCAGCAGCCGTTGCAGTGGCGGTCGGTGCGGTGGTATCCACGGTAACCGTTATGGCATCACTAATATTGCCAGCACTATCAACAACATAGACATCATATGTACCATCAGTGGATTTTGTAACGTCCAGGGTGCCATCTGCGCTGATTTTCCCCATCGAATTACCTAAATCGGAGACACTCGAAACTTCGGTACCGCTGGCAACCACATACACATCACCGGCTTCATCACTGCTAACGGTTATCACACTATTATCTGTGGTGGCTGTTGCCGTAGGCGCGGTGGTATCAATAGTAATGGCGCTAGAGGCTGCACTAATATCACCGGAATAGTTTTCAACATATAAAACGTAGGTCCCATCTGTGACATCATCCAAGCTAAAGGTAGTGTCAACACCTGAGGCGGTAATGGTTTGAGAGGCTGTTGCCACAGTAGCAAGGTCGGTAGAGTCGTCCACAGTAACCGATGTACTGACTAAATAAGCTGTACCTGTTTGAGTACTTTGAAATACCAAGCTTTCATCGGCAGAAATAGAAGTATCAGAAACGCTAACCTCAGGATCATCGAAAGTGGTTGTAGAAACAGAAGCATTACCTGTTGAGGAGACTGAATTGTTATAATTTGTGATGGCTGCTTCAAGAAGGGATAAACCGTCATCAGAAAGACTTAAGCTTCCATCATCTTCAGTTGTTAACTCTGCCACTAATGCGCTTATCGTATCAGAAACACTACCTGTACTTTCATCTAAGGCTGATAAAATGGCTAGGATAGAACCATAAGCTTCTGAATCATCCGTCCCATCTGACGAATCATATGAATCACTGCTAGTGGTAGAGACTTCGCTAGTAATACTGCTCAAATTAAACAGCTCAGCAACAGAGCTGTTATATGAAACCTGATCGTCAGATAAGCCATCACTGCTTAAAGAGTCTACCGTAACTCCAGCTAAAGTGGCGGCTAATTCAGTTAAAGGCGTAACACTTAGCGTAGAACTATCATCATCTGAGCCAATCGAGTACATTGCACTCAAAGTCGTACTACCTAGGCTTACTTCCTCACCAGTTGTTTCATCGATATAGTCTGCATCATCACCGTTGGCATCAGAAACAACGACTAAAATGTTACCTGAGTAATCAGTGTCATTGGTAAATACATAATCTCCACTACTGTAATCCCAATCCGTTTGGTCGAGCACGTTCCCATCGGCATCATATACAGTAATTTCAACGGTAGAGATAAACGTACCGGCAGCTACGCTAACTGTGAGCGTATCAGCAGAGGCTGTTACTGCTGTGTCATTACTTGTAACAGTACTGACGTTACCCGCTGTATCCGTTTCGCGAACCTGAATAGCATCAGCTGCATAGGTGGTATTACTATCTAGAACAAACGATGTGCCAGAGCCATCTGTCCATGTATCGCCACCATCGGTTGAATATTCCCATGAATCAGATGAATCAGATAAGGTGACGGTGACGGTTAAATTCGAAGTACTATAGCTTAAAGACGATGGAGCATCAGGAGCGGTAGTATCGATAGTAATCGCGTCGCTATTGGTTGCAGTAGTACCAATCATATTGCCACTATCATCAAACTGGCGAACCTCAATTTCACCAGCGGCATAAGTTCCTTCATCTAAATCAAAGCTAGTACCTGAACCAGTCGTCCAGGTTTCACCACCATCGGTTGAATATACCCAGCTTGCAGCATCAGAGGAGAGCTCAACATTAATAGTCGCATCATTTGAAATACTGTCTGAATCAGAACTGCCGGTATCATCTGCTAACGCAAATGAAATGGCTTCGCTTTCGTTATTCGTAGAAGTTGCTGAACTAGAGCCACTATCACTATTATCATCACCTGCTGCATAACCAATGCCACCACCAATCAGACCAGTGACCCCCGCTAGGATAAGAGAAGAAGGCGTAAACAAGGATGAAGAGCCATCTTGAACCTCGCTACTGGCATCCTGCGAGCTTGCTTCGTCAATGGCAGCGTCAAGATTTTCAGTTGCAGGGACATCTAAAATAAGATCTTGAACCTGCTCCATGTCATAGGAAACATGAGTATCTAAAGAGGCATGCTTCGAGGTATCAAAAAACTCATTGACCACAACAACTAGCTTGCCATGAATATAAATATTGAGGCTGTCATGGAAGTTAGTCATCTGTACGTAATCAGGAAATTTACCTGTTGCTAAATCGACGAGTGCGAACTTAGCTCCTTCCACAGCGTTAATTTTAAAGGCAGCTAGTTCCTCAGAAGAAACTTTTGAAATAGCCTTGCCATTAATTAGTAATAAGAATGTGTTCATAACCAGATATCCCTTCGATATGATTAGGCGTATTTGTAACTATAGATTTATAGAGATAAACGCATAACATAATAAATATTATTAATATTTATATTATTTTGAATTCACTAATTTCGTAACATCAATTTTTTTGACTTTACTTTCATTACCAAGAACTCGTTCAGCGTCATAAATAAATGTTAAAAGTTGAATCATTGCGAGCTGCAAAGATGATGCATCAGCTTTAAAGACAAGATCTTCTTTATGGAAAACGACATTAACTCCTCGCGAATTTAATTCATCAATTGAAGCTAAGGCTTCGCCAATATCTTTATGACAAATTCTATCGATAGAATTAACATGCACAGTGTCGCCACTTCGACAAAAATCTTTACAATTGTGCCAAACATTTCTATCAGTGACTGATTGAATAGATATTTCTTCAAAAACTCTATCTAGCTTTATACCGAAAAGCTGTTTTCCATCTTTTGAATTGCCATCTGCATAACGTATATATCCAACTTCCATCTCTATATCCTTTTTATAATTTTCACACTTACTACTATTTATCAAACAGGTATAGAAAACAACTTATAGAGTGATATTTGACGATCAATAATTTTTATTATGTTTAAAATTATTAATATAAAGACTCATTTATAATATTGATTATAAATTTTATTTTTACTGCTTTAGTTGCGATAAAAAAATAGTTATAGGATGATTAAAAAACATCATCAACAGGAGTCTATCTTTTGCATAAGACATCAAGCATAGATAAAAGCTTTTTTTATCTGCTAACACAAATGGCAGATTTGCTAAATGATAATATCAAACATAATGAAATAGAATTAGAAATAAGAGATCTATTGTTCAATAGCATCAAAAAAGGGCTGAACAATATTTCGGAAATGGATAAGATTTATCTATGCAGTAAAATGTTATCTTTTTTTAACGAACCTGAAAAAAACAGAATAAAAACAACTAATAGAAAACCACTAAATGAAGAAGAAATTGAATATATAAAAAATTTATTTATATAGACATGTAATAAAAACCACTTAAAACATGTCTATATATTAATACAGATTAATTAATGTAGTACATTTCATTCTTGGACAACCAATAAGTAGCCTACTTTTCTAATCGTAATTATTTGCATATTCGTACCTCGCAGTGAAGACCGTAATTCAGAGATAGCAACATTAACATTATTAATCACATTGGTTTGATTTAACCAGCCATATTTGAGTAAGTATTCTCGCGTAACTACATTTCCTACATTAGCAACTAATGCGCAGAGAATCCGATAATATGACTTATTAATAGAACGGCGTTCACCATTAAAAAAAAGATTTCCTCCCTTAAGATAGCTTGAATCATCTATAACGATTCCGTCATTATAGAACTTACATAGCTCACAAAAATTAGTGCAATAATCTAATCCGTCTTTAAAGACGACCGCAATTCTTTCTCTTTTAAAATCTATCACTATAATCCCTTAACATTTCGTAAACTTAAAAAACATTTCGTAGCATGAAATGTGTGTGTAAGATTTTCCTCTAAAAATAAATATTACCTAAGTTTATAATGTTTATGAATACCATCTATATTAAATATCGTCTCAAAAACATTTAAATTTATCTCATTTTTAGATATTTTTATATAGACAATTTTATCAATAAATTTTGACTAGCAAATATAGATTAAGCCTTCGTTCTATCTATTTAACCCTGGCGTTGTTTCATGAAGATCAGAAGCTCGTTCTAAAAAATACCCCTGCATTAAACAATGATTTGATTGGCAATAAATATATTTTTCATATGAATCGACCCCTTCAATGACTACTTTTTCAGTTTTCAACTTAAGATAGCCAATCAATTTAGACAAAAATTCTTTATCATTTTCAAAGAAATCCCAAAAAGCACTTTTATCAATCTTTACAGCATGAAATCTATTTTTAATAATAAAATCAAAATTGGAATTTTTCGCACCAAAATCGTCTAATATAAACTGTATTGAATATTTATCTCTAAGATATTCGAGTCGCTTATACGCATCATTGGAAAACTTAAATTGTTCTGCTTCGCTAATTTCAAAAAAAATAGATGATGATTTATTTTCAGTTGCTAACTTTTCTATATATTTAGAATAAAGAAAATCCTTATTGATATTTACAGAAACCTTAAATATAGACATCCCTTTTAATTCTCGAATAGCATTATTATAAATAATATATAATCCAGCCAGATCAAACTTATCAAAAAACTCTTGTGGATCTACCTTGATTTTTCCAACATATACACTAGAAAGTAACTCATAAAAATCTACGTCTCCAGAAGAAGAAAGACATACTTTTTCTACACGAGGACTAATATCAAAGATAGTGTTATGATCATAAACCTGATAACTGTTAAGCATTACTGTCAATCTCCTTAGATAACACTACTAATATTAGCAAAGCAGCATATTAAATAAATTAATATCTAGATTTATAATTTTTATTAAAATTATATTAATCACTTTTATTTGAATAAAAACAAATGGATTTTTTCTCGTTAACGACATCATAGTTGAATTTTTTATTATCTATAAAAATAAAGTTATTTACTACTTTCTTAAAGTTAACATTTTTCTTGCGATTATTAGCAATATGTAAATTTATATATAAAGCACATATACAAATACACATCAGGCAGCAGAAAAATAAGAACACAATAATAAAATTCAAATTTTCATTAGAAATAGGAGGCAAAAGCTCAACTAATAAAAATATACAACTTAGCGTAAATATCCACTTAACATAATTTAAGAAAGTCAATTTTCTCTCCCATTATAACTATTTTTCACCAAATGATTGTGAAATAGTTTTACGCAGTGGTTTTAATAAATAATCTAACAAACTCCGAGTTCCAGTTCTGATAGAGACTGATGCGGTCATTCCTGGAATGATATGAATTAGATGGCCAGTATTCGTTTTGACTGGCGATAAATTAGGTATGACATGGACTCGATAAAAAATCTCTTCATTATCGCCATCCTTTTCTTTTAAAGTATCTGCACTGACATACTTCACGGTTGCTTTGACACTTCCATAGATTGTGTAGTCAAAAGGATCCAAGCGAATTTCAGATTCTAGACCTTTATGAACGCGAGCAATGTCTTGTGGCCTTACCCTCGCCTCAACAATAAGTTGATCGTCAGTTGGAACAATCTGCATCAGTTCCTCACCGGCCCGCAGAACGCCACCAATTGTTGTTACTTTAATATTTTTAACGATGCCAGGAACTTTTGCGATAAAAACACTATCTTTTAACTCCTGCTCTTTGCGAGTTAAAACTTGCTCTGTCTGACTAGCATCATCTTCAGTTTTAGCTAGCTCTGAACGGGCCTTCTCAAAATAATCATTCCTTTTCTTAATAATATTCGATTTGGACTCATTGAAATTTTGTTTCGCTTTAATCAATTCTGACTCATTCACATCACCATGATGCTTCAAGTCAGTAACCATTTTAAGCTCTTTTTCTGCTAAAGCTTTAGCGGTATACAGATTCGATAATTCGGAGTGCAACCCTTCGACTCGTTGATAAAAAAGAGCTCGTTCGACCTCGATAATATCAGGGTAATTTTTTTTATATTTATCAGGGAAAGAAACAGTCTTTTTACCAATAACTTCAGCGCGAAGACGAATAATCCTTAGCCGCTGAGCTACAAGTTTTGCCCGAATCTCATCGACAGCTGCACCAACCCTGGTTTGTTCCAAAGTAGCTAATACTTCACCTTTTTTGACAATATCACCTTCTTTAACATTAATACTTTGAATAACACCACCATCAACCGACTGGATCACCTGAACCCGACTGCTAGCAATCACTTCTCCCCTAGCTCGAGCAACTTGATCAACTTTAAAAAAATAGCTCCATAAAATGAACACAATGAAAAAAATCATTAATGGAATAAAAAGTAAACCAAACTTTCTTTTGTGATAATTCATAGCAATATCCTAGGCGAGTTTTAGTTTAATATTTTTGTTAATTCTTGTTACAGGTTTTCTTAAAGAGGAATCACTAATGATATTCCCATCCCCAATATTTATAACTCTATTAATATACCCATCTAATAAAGTGTCGTTATGGCTAGAAACAATTAAAATATCCGATGGCTTAAC
Organism: Celerinatantimonas sediminis; assembly: GCF_046054195.1. NCBI lineage: Bacteria > Pseudomonadati > Pseudomonadota > Gammaproteobacteria > Celerinatantimonadaceae > Celerinatantimonas > Celerinatantimonas sediminis. The sequence continues at coordinate 516,854 of NZ_JBEQCS010000001.1, read as the reverse complement.
ATATGATTTAAGTGTGGCTAGGACTCTTTCTTGAGTTAATTTATCCATCGATGTTGTTGGTTCATCTAGTAGCCAAACAGATGGATTAGAGGAAATGACTCTATTTAGAGCAACAAGTTGCTTTTGCCCCCCAGATAACCCCTGACCGCCTTCTTGAACAGGCATATCAAATCCATAGGGACTTTTGTATGCAAATTGGTTAATTCCCAGTTCATTGGCAATTTTTGATACATAGTCAGGAGCGACCATTCCAGACAAAGACAAATTATCTCTTAATGTTCCTTTAAACAATTGACTATCTTGTGATAGATAACAAATTTCGGTGCTTAATTGAATAGGATCGACTTCCCATAAATCAATGTCATTTATTTTTACCATTCCTTCATTTGGCCTATATATTCCCGCTAACATTTTTAATAATGTAGACTTACCACCGCCAATCGAACCTAAAATTAGCACTCGGTCACCGGAGTTAAACTCAAGTTCTGGAGTATAAAACGAGTATGTAGGAGATTCAGGATAGAAAAATTTCGCATTAGCTAAAGCGATTTTGGTGACACTTTTTTCTAGTAGCAGTAAGTCTTGCTCATATTTTCGTTCTGTTTCTTTATTTAAAAGGCCATCGACTAGAGCAATGGATTGAGAAACGCCCTGCCAACGAACAAGCGTATTGGCCAGTTGTGCAACAGGATTAATAATTCGAGAACCGACAATAGTGGATGCGACAATGCCACCCGTTGTTAAATCACCATTAGCTATCTGAATCACACCAACAATGATCGCTGAAACATAAGCCATCGTCCCTAATCCTGAAATGATAGAACTACAAAGTTGACCTACATCTCGCTGCTTGTAACTATACTTTGAAACGGAGCTATTAATACCTTTCCATTTGAATAAAAATCGCCAGTTAGCATTATTGGTGCGAATCGTTTCAAGACCTCGAATCGAATCAACCAATAATCCTTCTCGCTCATTAGATTGTGTGATTTGCTTTCTCACAACATCTTTCGATAAGAAGTATGAAAATAATCCAACAATCAGAGATATCCCAAAAAAGATAGTGTAGACAATCCCCATATCATGCCCAACAAGATAAATAAATGCGATAAATAAAAAGGCAAAGGGTAAATCAACAATACTAAAAATCACGTTACCTGAGAAAAATCTCCTTATATTTTCGTAACTACTTACTTGGGCATGTAGCAAACCTAAACTAAAATTATCAACTCCCATTTTCAACTTTAGTAAATGATCAAATATCTTTAAACTTACAGTGTCATCTACTTCAGCGGCCAACGACTCAATGATACGAGAGCGTAACACTTTTAGTACAAATGAAATAGCAATAGCTATTAGCATACCAAAAGACAAGGTCGTTAATGTAGAAAATGCAAGTGTTGGAACAACACGGTCATAAACTTGCATCGAGAATAGCGAAGTAAAAATGACCAGCGTATTAATTATTACACTCGCAATAATACAATTGGTTAGCCAAGATTTGCTTTTAAAGATCTCTTTCAATATTATTTTTGATATTTTTTTATTACCTATATTATTCTTGTACATGCTGATTTTGGGATGTTTAATCCATAATACATAGCAATTCCCAAAAAGTTGTTCAGATGTTACTTCTTGCTCCTCCTCATCTTCATTTATTATTTTTATTTTTTCTTCTTCATCAGAATTGTCTGCCATCCACCATTGGTTATTGAAGAAGATAGGAGCAGGAAGGACTCGACGGTCAAGCCGATCCCAGCGAATCATAGATAACCGAGTACCACGAAGATTTAAGTTATTACATAATAACCCCAAAGATTTTAAGGGTGGCAGGTTTTCTTCTTGAAGCTTATCATATTCCTCATCAAATAATTGCTTGGGAATTCGAATCCCTTTTTGATATAACGCCTTATGTAAAAGATCTTTTGAAATATTATAAATTTCCATTTAGAAAAATCCCATTAATTTTGTTGAATACTTATATTGTTATATAAAATAGATAACTTGGCTTTATAACTAAGAACTGAATTATTAGCATTTATAAGTTTTAATTTTTCTTGAGAAATTTCTTTTGCAATATTTAATATATCTAACCATGATTTCCTACCTTTATTATAGAGGCGTTCATAAGAATCGAAAGTTTTGTTAAGTTCGATAATCAGATCTTTTTGAGTTACAGCTATATTCTTTTCGACATCTCGATTAGCGATATAACTTTTATATTTATCTTCTACATCTAATCGAACATAATCAAAATTAGACATAGCTGAATTAATGGCTGATTGTGCAGCTTCTATATTATTTTTTGCTAAAAAGCCAAACCCATCAAGGTTTGCTTTCACATATAAACCATATTGAGTTTCATTAGCATATGAGCTTCGTTCTGAATATGTATGAGTAACTTGGAGATAAATGGTAGGCATCATGCTCACTTTAACCCTGTCGCTATCTCGTTTTGACTCACTTATTTGACCCTTGGCATATAAAAGGTCCGTGTTATTAGAAAGGACCAGGCTATGAATTGCACCATCTGCGGGCAGGACTATATTTTCATATTTTAAATTTACAACTGACTCTATCTCTGTGTTGGTTAACGATTCTAAATTCAAAATTGATGTTCTTAATTTCCCCAATGCTTTTTGTTTATCAGCCTTTACTTGAGCAAGCCTAGATGATGATAAGATTACATCAGCTTTTGAGGCTAGCTGTCCTTGGTAACGACGTTTAATTCTGCTCACTAACTTCTCATCAATTGCTATACTTTCATTGATTACTGATATTTGTTGTTGCAGCCCAACAATTGATATGTAGTATTCAAGAGTTTTATCTAAAATTTTATTTTTTTCTTTTTCCAAATTTAATTTAGCCAAATTTACTTCATTTTTTGAATAGTTAATATCTGCAGATATTTTATTAAAAGACCAGATAGGTTGAGAAATTGTAATGGAGCCGTCATGTTCTTTGTAATGCATATCTTTGCCATAGTTTCCTGACAAAGTCGGATACCAAGAGGTTTTTTTAGCATCTAGTTGATGCTCTTTCATGCCCACTCCGTATAATTTACTTTTAATACTAGGACTGTTAGTCATCGCTAAATCTATAGCTTGTTGTAAGTCAATTATTTTCGTTTTGGAAATTCCCTTTTCACAAAATAATAAAAAAGAAAAAACACAAATAATAGCAGCAATTTTTTTCATATAATTGAATGTATTAAATAGAATTTATAGCTATAAATGTCGCCATTTAATATAGCTCGATCAACTATTATTTAAATTATAATAAATATAGATTTAATTATAAGTATTAATATATTTTAATATATTATTTAATTAAAATAATATGGTATATAATAAGTATGAGTTCAAAATTAAGACAAGAAATTGGTATGCTAGATTTTAACAAACCTATATTTAGTCGTAAATTGGTATACAAAGTTTTAATAACCATGAATTTTGTAATGAATTGGTACACAAAGCTTTAATGTCCATACATTTAGTAATGAATTATCTTTCACTATATTTATCCCGTCTAACGGGTAGCTAAATCGATTCACCTCCAACGATGATGTTTTTTTATCCAACTAGGTCATTTTATGGTTTCAGGAAGATAGGCACTAGTAGTTACATATTTTATTCTGAATCATTTAATATATAGAGATGATATTGCTTAATTTTCTTCCTATCACTTTGTTTGACATAGCGATTTATGTCATGTAACGGCTAAAACTTTTAAATTTATCTCATAATTACCCTATTAATGTTTTACAACTTGCATAAAGTTAGATTATTTGATGATAATAAAATTTATACCTGTTTATATCTATAATACTGTTAGTACAGTTTACATAAACAGCTATAGCTCTTTGTCAAATTATATATCATATATAATCAATTCTAATAACTATATAACCTTTCTAAGATCATTCACATCTATAGAGAAACGAGGCAAACACCTATATGTCATACCAATTAATCATAATTTATAAATTAAATATCTAGACTGAAGTAAAAACCATAACGAGAAGAAGGAATTTTATGTATCAAGAAGATAGCTCATCCGACCATAAAGCACCGAATATTTTTCCAAGACTGATTGAAACATATAAAAATTCTGATGTAATCTTTTCAAAAATATTTTCACAGTATTTTACTTTATCACCTACTCGAAAAACTAACGACAAACATCGATTGACATACTTGAATATAAATGGCATTTTTTTTATTCAAAGCTATCTATTTTCAGAAGAATTAATTAGAAATAATGATTTAGAAAAAGATAGCTCTGAATTTATTATTATTCAATTCTTATTATCAGGCAATAGTTCTTTCGAATACAAAAATAAAATCTACCCAATTGCTAAGGAAGTTCATTTAATAGATTTAAATAGCTCATTTAAAGCGACTTATAGTAATGATGCTGAGCTAATTTCGTTAGCTATTCCTTCAAAACTATTACATAAGTATGCTACAAGTTTTCCCGCTAAAGTGGGTATTATTATAGAACCAAATAGTTGCTCTGAAAAATTATTCAAGCAATATTTAATATCGTTAAGCAAACATATCCCATTTGTTAAGCCAAATGAACTGGATAAAATTCAACGAACTATTTTTTCACTGATAAACACTCTATTTATAGAGGAAAAAACAGATTATATTAGTTTATCAAAAAAAGGATTGGTCAATGCAGTTAAACTATATATTAGCGATCATTTAACCGACCCTAATTTATCAGTTGAATATATTTGTAATAATTTTTTTGTATCTAGAGCCAAATTGTATAGAGAGTTTCAAAAAGAGGGGTTAGGTATTAGCACTTTCATTAAAGAATCAAGGATTAAACTAGCTTACACGATGATCACTGCAGACCCTTCACTACACATAAAAGAGGTAGCGCTTAGGGTAGGAATTGAAAGTGCGAGTTACTTAAGCACTTGCTTTCGTGAAATGTATGGTATTCCGCCATCACAAATTAAATCGATTGCCAGAAAAGTCGGCAAAAAAGCCCCGTAAAAACGGGGCTTCAAATTGGTTACTCAATTATAAAACTTAACAAAACTAGGTCTCAGGTAATCGCTAGAACGGAATATCGTCATCAAAGTCCATTGGCGGCTCATTATAAGTTGGCTGCTGCTGTGGACTTTGTGTGCTTGCCTGTTGTGGGCGTGGTGCTTGCTGGTTTTGATTGTTATTAAAACCACCTTGAGGCTGTTGATTAAACCCGCCCTGCTGCTGAGGTTGCTGCTGGTTAAATCCACCACCTTGGTTTTGATTACTCCAGTTATTTTGTGCCGGCGCGCCTTGACCTTGGCCCATGCCTTGACCTGCACCGCGGCTATCAAGCATCTGCATCTCATTGGCGACGATTTCAGTCGTATAACGATCCTGACCTTGTTGATCTTGCCATTTACGCGTTTGCAATTTGCCTTCGATATAAACCTTTGAACCTTTGCGCAGATATTCACCGGCAATTTCAGCCAAACGGCGGAACATAACCACGCGATGCCACTCGGTTCTTTCCTGTTGCTGACCTTGCTGATCTTTCCAGTTTTCTGACGTTGCCACAGTCACATTGGCTACTGCGTTACCATTGGGCATGTAACGCACTTCCGGGTCCTGACCTAAATTACCGACCAGGATTACTTTATTCACACCTCTGCTGCTCATACATGCCTCTTTTTAAATCGATTTCAGACCATTTAAGATGTTTAAAAACAATGAAATGGCAACCATTAACGGATGCCTCGTTAACACATTGGATGTGCCGACATTGCTTTTATTATTCGCTAAATTATAAGGGAGGTTAGAATCACGATCCACACTCTTTATCGCAATCTCTATCGACAAGCGCAGCCCAGCCGATGGCCAGACCGCTAACTCACTGAGCTACAGCTTATAAAATTATTTGTCAGCTCGACCAAACTCATGCACCAAAGCTTGAGCATAAGCTAAGTCAAATTGCTTATTAATCACCTTCAGATAAGCGGTTTTATCATCAGGAATGACCACAACTTCTTGCACGCCTTCAAGCTGGCCCAAATGGTTGGCCAATGCATGACTGTCAAGACGCTGCTCAAAGCTGATGGTGTAATTTTTAAGGCCACTTTGTACTTTTAGCCCCAAAGCAATAATCGCCCAAATCACCAGTACGACAATAGCAGCAATCACCAGCGGTTCACGCCCTAAATGGCTCATCACTAACCCCGCTAAAGAGCCACCGACAAAAGCACCGATAAATTGGCAAGTTGAATATACGCCCATCGCCCCACCTTTTTGCCCTGCTGGTGCGAGCGATGAGATCATTGCCGGGAGTGACGCTTCCATGTAGTTAAAGCCAGTAAAGAACAATAACGCGCTGATAATCAGCATCGGCAAACTACTGGCAAACAATAAGATGATGTTTGAAACCAGAAAGATAGCCAAAGCGAGCAGGAAAAAGCCACGATGTTGATTGCGTTTGGCCGCAAATATCAGCATCGGTACCATCAGGATAAACGATCCAAATAGCACAGGCAGATACAAATACCACTGATGCGATGTTGAAAGCCCCGCCTCGACTAAGCGCCCAGGAAACTGCACAAACTCAGCAGTGAGTAATAGATGAAGAGCAAAAATACTCCAATCTAAACGCAGCAACTGGGGATTTTTAACCGCTTTAGCAAACTGTGCAACAGAGGTTGCCACTTCACCTTTAGGCGCATGGGTTGAGACGCTCGGCACGACCAAGCAAACAGCCAAAATACCTAAAATTGCAAATCCAGCACTCACCCAAAACATGCCATTTAAGCCAATCCAGCTGGCCAGTGGCGGGCCAAATACCAAGGAGGCAGCAAATGCCAAGCCAATACTCATACCGATGGTTGCCATCACTTTTGAGCGATGTTCTTCGCGGCTTAAGTCAGCGGCCAGCGCTAAAATAGCACTCGCAATAGCCCCAACGCCCTGCACGGCGCGGCCCACAATAATGCCAGTCATTGAATCGCTCATCGCAGCGATGACACTACCGATGGCAAAAATAATTAAGCCAGTGGTAATCACCGGTTTACGACCAATGCGATCCGATAGATATCCCATTGGGATCTGCAAAATAGCTTGGGTTAAACCATAAGCCCCGATGGCAAGTCCAACGGTAACCGGGGAGAATCCTTTAAGATGTTGTGCAGCGATCGCTAGAACCGGCATTATCATAAATAAACCGGCCATCCGTAGCCCAAATACCAGTGCTAACGACATGGCGCCACGCTTTTCTGTTGCCGAAATCGCTTCTTGAGCCATATCTTATTTCCTAGAAATGTTATCAAATGTTTACAATTGGGCGCATCATAACATGGCTGTTTAGCTTGCGTCAGCTATGTAAAAAGATGCTCATAGCATCTGATTATGCGATACTGCTGGATTAAATATTAACTTATGCTTTAGGTGATATGGATAATATTGAGATACGCGGGGCCCGTACCCACAACCTGAAAAACCTCAATTTGACGCTCCCTCGGGACAAGCTCATTGTCATCACCGGTTTATCCGGCTCAGGGAAGTCATCACTGGCGTTCGACACGCTTTATGCCGAAGGTCAGCGCCGTTATGTTGAGTCTCTTTCCGCTTATGCACGCCAATTTTTATCGCTGATGGAAAAGCCGGATGTGGATCATATTGAGGGGCTTTCACCTGCTATCTCCATCGAGCAAAAATCGACCTCACACAACCCTCGTTCGACGGTCGGAACCATCACCGAAATTTACGATTATTTACGATTACTTTATGCTCGTGTTGGCGAGCCGCGTTGTCCGCATCACGATTTGCCATTGACAGCACAAACTGTCAGCCAGATGGTCGATAAAGTACTTGAGCTTGATGAAGGCGCGCGCCTGATGCTGCTGGCGCCAGTCGTTAAAGAGCGCAAAGGCGAACATATCAAGTTATTAGAAAGTTTAAATGCTCAAGGTTTTATTCGCGCACGAATCGATGGTGAAGTGTGCGATTTATCCGATCCACCAACACTTGAGCTTAGAAAAAAACATACCATTGAAGTTGTTGTAGACCGCTTTAAGGTTCGAGCTGATCTGCAGCAGCGTTTAGCCGAATCTTTTGAGACAGCGCTTGAGCTCTCGGGTGGTACCGCGACCATCGCAGCAATGGATGGCCAGATGCAAGAGCTTATCTTTTCAGCTAATTTTGCCTGCCCAATTTGCGGCTATAGCATGCAAGAGATTGAGCCGCGGCTCTTTTCATTTAACAATCCAGCAGGTGCCTGCCCTCACTGTGATGGCCTTGGGATTGAGCAGTTCTTCGACCCAGAAAAAGTAATTGTGAACGCAGAGATTAGCCTCTCAGGCGGCGCCATTCGTGGTTGGGATAAACGCAATTTCTACTACTACCAGATGCTGCGCTCGCTTAGCGACCACTATGATTTTGCCTTGGATATTCCCTATCAGGAATTACCAGAAAATATTCAGCAAATTTTGCTGTATGGCTCTGGCAAAACCAAAATCGCCTTTAAATATGTTAATGACCGAGGCGATATAACCCTTCGCGAACATCCGTTCGAAGGGGTTATCCCTAACATGCAGCGGCGCTATCGCGAAACCGAATCAAATGCGGTACGCGATGAATTGGCCAAATATATCTCCAGCCAGCCTTGTCCGCATTGCCACGGCAGTCGGTTACGTGAAGAAGCGCGTCATGTTTTTATTCATCAGACCAATCTGCCCGCCATTACGCAGATGTCGATTCATGAAGCTTTGGAATTTTTCCAAGCGCTCGAGCTAACAGGCCAACGAGCGCAGATTGCTAGCAAAATCTTAAAAGAGATCAATGACCGATTAACTTTCTTAGTCAACGTTGGGCTGGATTACCTATCGCTTTCGCGTAGTGCCGATACCCTCTCGGGGGGTGAAGCGCAGCGAATTCGCCTAGCCAGCCAAATTGGCGCAGGATTGGTCGGCGTTATGTACGTACTTGATGAACCGTCCATTGGTTTGCATCAGCGCGATAACGAACGACTGCTAAGCACTCTTACCAGTTTGCGAGATATGGGCAATACCGTCATTGTCGTCGAACATGATGAAGATGCGATTCGCTGCGCCGATTATGTTGTTGATATCGGCCCTGGCGCAGGCGTACATGGTGGGAAGGTCATCGCTGAGGGAAGCGTTGAAAAAATCATCAACACACCGGACTCTCTGACCGGTCAATATTTGTGTGGTAAAAAACGCATTGCGATCCCACAAGCGCGCCATGTTCCCGAAAAAGACTGGGTTGAAATTGTTGGCGCCAGCGGCAATAACCTTAAAAATGTCACCGCTAAATTTCCAGTTGGGTTATTAACCTGTGTAACTGGTGTATCAGGCTCCGGTAAGTCAACGCTGGTCAACGACACGCTATTTAAAATAGCCCATCGCGATCTCAATAAAGCCGAAGGCAATGATATTGCGCCTTATTTAGCGATTAATGGGCTGGATAAACTCGACAAAGTTGTCGATATCAACCAGAGTCCAATTGGCCGTACACCGCGCTCAAACCCAGCCACATATACTGGGATTTTCACCCCGATACGAGAACTATTTGCTGGCACGCCAGAAGCTCGTGCGCGCGGCTATAAACCTGGCCGTTTTAGTTTCAACGTAAAAGGTGGGCGCTGTGAAGCTTGCCAAGGTGATGGCGTAATTAAGGTTGAAATGCACTTTTTGCCGGACATCTACGTGCCATGTGATACCTGCAAAGGCAAACGCTACAACCGTGAAACCTTAGAAGTTAAATATAAAGGCAAGAGCATTCACGAATGTCTGGAGATGACCGTTGAAGAGGCTCGTGACTTTTTTGATGCAGTCCCTGCGATTGCTCGTAAACTGCAAACATTGATGGATGTTGGCCTGTCGTATATCAAACTGGGACAAGCAGCAACCACGCTCAGTGGCGGTGAAGCGCAGCGCATTAAACTTGCGCGCGAACTTAGCAAGCGAGATACCGGCTCAACCTTATACATCTTAGATGAACCGACTACAGGCCTGCATTTTGCCGATATCGATATGCTACTGAAAGTCATTCATCGACTTCGCGATCAAGGTAACACGGTCGTTGTGATTGAACATAATTTAGATGTGATTAAAACAGCCGACTGGATTATCGACCTTGGCCCTGAGGGAGGTAAAGGTGGCGGCGAAATTATCGCAACGGGTAGCCCAGAAGAAATTGCAGATAATAAGGTTTCACACACGGCGCGGTTTTTAAAACCAATACTAGAACGCGGTTATTAATATCATTAGAACATCTATGCTATAAAATACAGGGTGTTCTTCACCCTATTAGCAATGGTTTCTCTTTGAGATCTTCATAAGATGATTCAGATATATTAATAGATTTTGCTTAAAAAACATAAAATAAAAAAACTGACATAGCAGGAAGCTATGTCAGTTAAGAGCACTTACTTAGATTTTCTAAAGTTATAAAAATTATATTTGTAAAAAAATGCCGGCAAAAGCCGGCTAAGTGAAACTGCCAATATAAAGGAGATATATATCTTAACTAAACTTCATAGCTCTTTGCTAATAAAAACAACATAATAAATTTTATTTTTACTTCAGAGGGAAGATGCACAGCAGATTGGATTTGGGGGCTAAAGAGTAGTTTTCGATTAAGGCCATAAGGAGAACTTAATCAGATCTTTTCATAACCAATAAAAATACTTATTAAGTATGAACAATCGTTTTTAATTAATAGTTCCAAGATAATTTACATAACGGATACAAGCAGCTGTAGATAAATCCATTCTTTTTATCTCTAAAGTTGTTCTTAGCAATTGATTCGTAGATTTACTAGGAATAATATATCTGTCTTTTTGAATAGCCATATTCAATGAGAGTTGGTAGATAACTGCATGCAATACTATTAAATATCTAGAATTATATATAATTTGAGAAATATTTCCTTCTTTACAATCATTCATCAATCTGGATGAATAAATATTACTTTTATCGATAAGGCTAATGATTTTTTTTAACGATTTTCTTTGATTTATTTTTAATATAAATAAATTAGTTTTTATAAACTCTTTTAAAGTTAAATTAAGCAAATACTCTGGTAGATCAATTTTTTTAATGAGACCAGGTGTATCAGAGCTATCCTGATGAATAGCTTTCGCATAGATATCATAAAGACAATCTAATTCATTAGAACACTCTTCACTAATATCTTGCAACTCTAGATATAGATTGGATAGATATGACTTATTTTTTCTATTATATTTAACTGCTTCTATCTTATTTGCCGAAATGACCATACACACTGCACCAACGATCCCTCCCACAACCGCAGAACCTATACTAAAGTCAGTCAACATTTTATCCCCTCTTAAATTTATTAAAATTATTACTAATTAAAAAAAATTCTCTCTTATATCTTTTTTATATGATGACAGAGCTAGGCTAGATAACTTTGTTCTTGAATGATGATCATTAGCTAACGTACTATTCGCATCATTATCATTATGGTTGTATATTTTGGGACTTTCGGCAGTCGAATTATTTAATTTAAAAGAAATTTGATCATGCGAATTTAGAGGAGTATTTGGTTTAGCATTTGATGAGTTATATGAAAAAACATAATTCAATGAGATAACACAAATAAAAATAAATAATAGTCGCATTTAAATCACTACATTTTCACGAGGATACTCTATCCAAACTAAATTTCATATAATAAAAAGTCAAAGATTATTTAAATTATTTATTTAATTTGAAATAAGATCATTAGTTTTTCGATATAATTCAGTTTTCTCAATTCTAATAATGGAGTGAGGCGTGATGGCCTTTCATGTAAAAGAAAAAATTCTGAAAGATTCACAACTTCTCTATTATTAAACTTTAATGAATATAGGTAAGATCTATTAAAATAATCTTTTACATAGACACATGTAAACTTCTGTTTAAATTGACTGAAATCAGTTTTATCAGAACGATAAGAAATATGAATAAATATTTTTTCTAAATATTTCTGCTGAGAATACTCATTTTTAGCAACAGTTATATCTATATTTTTCAATCTGTTTATCGAAACCGGTGATGAAAATATACTATATTTATGATTAATCATATCTAGAGCTTCTTTTAGAGAAAGCTTATCTGATTCGTCATTAATATCTAATAAATTCATTTTTAATGGTTCATAAACTATTGTCTTAAGAACTGATGTACAAACATCTCTCATCACATAGTTATTTATAAAAAGTTTATTTGTAATAAAAGGAAAAGATAGAATGATTAGCATTAAGAAAATCGATATATATACAACCTTTTTTATCTTACCTTTTTTAATAGGTCCTTCTTTTAGGTGTGAATTTATCATTCTTATCTTTCCAGTAAATTTATTTAATACTACTAATTTACTAAAAAACATGAACTCATGCTTAAAATTTAAGCTTAATAAAAATTATTAAATTAATTACAGTAACCCAATGAAAATTGAGTTACTGTAAACCATGGCAATTTCTATTTTTTCTTATTTCGATGTTCATGTCTATTTTGAACACCAATTTTCATTTGATGTGGAGAAATACCATAGAATTTCTTAAAGCATGTAGAAAGATATGAAGGACTTTTAAAACCTAGCTTTATAGCTATATCTTTAATTCTCATTTGGGTATTTTTCATAATTAGATTATAACATATTTTCACCCTAATAGCAGATATAAAATGATTTATGCCACCTTCTATTTTAAACTTTCGATATAATGATGCTCTTGATATAAATAAGTGCTTAGAAATATACTCTATGGATAGTTCAGAATTTCTAATATTTCTCATAATAAAATCAATAACATTATCACTTTTATAATTAACTCTAGACTGTTCCCGTCTATCAATTATTATATTCAAGTTTTTTATTAAAAGTAATTTAATTTTATTAAACTCATTTTCTTTTATTATTTCTCGATGAGAAATAATTGATAATATTATATCCTTAAATATTTTTTCTAAAATATCACCACTATTAGATATGATACCAGAGATCCTTGCTATGCGAGGATATTCATCCATAACAAAATCAGTTGGCAATGCAACCCCAACAACCTCCATCCCATGGCATTCAAAACGAGAAGTCTTATTTAAATTGATAACATGAAGCTGATTGCTCACATTAAATGAATTTTCACCACATATCACTTTACCACTGCCGGAAATTAAAAACTGAATAACAATATAATTTGTTTCAGGATGCAGAGCCATCCACATCTGATCTCTTATAAATATCTGTGGAGAACAACTGCAATGAAAAAAGAATGCTGGACCTAGAGAAAATTGAATCCAATTAGGTTTATCGGCTAATTTATGTTTACTGATTGTGTAATAAAATGGAGGCGTTATCTGATTTTTTATTAAGTCATTTTCATCTATCAGATCTTTATTTTGTTCACTCCGTGTTGAGTCGCTTTTATTCTCTTGCTCTTTAGTCATACTAATCCATCCTTAATTAATGACCAATCTATTTATAAACATCCATGTTATTAGTTGATTCATCAACAATTTATAATTACTATAGAAATTATTCTTATATATTTAAATATATTTTTCCATGAGTAAAAATAATGATTCACCTATAACAAATTTAATGTAATCGGTACCATAAAACTTAATATTGTTAAATTTTGTTTATTTAAAATAATCAAATAAAAATTGCTATTAGTGCAGTTAAATATTTTTCAAAAAATTTATATTATTTTATAACTTTTTAGCTTATGGCCTGACCATTAAATCTAATAGCGCGGTATAAATTGTAAGTTAATGTAAATTATACTAAAGCAAGGAAAATATAATCAAAAAAAGTGATCACTGAGGCAGTTTTCATATAAAACAAAGATGTACAGAAAATACTATTTAGTAGATAAAACAGGTTAATACTGCAGGTGTTTTTATTTAAAATATTTTATCTTCTCTGTGTATTTAAATCATTAATTATTATTGAGCACATATAAGAATAGATAATATGTCGTAGTATATTTAAAACGTGAGAACACAACATTGAATGATTTTACAAGAAGTTATCAACTAGAATTAGATAGATAACGAAATAGAAAAATAAATTGATTTTATATGAATAGCATTTCATACCGAAATGAGTTTAAAAGTGAGGGAGACAAGAAAAGCAAAAGCTACATAATAGTCAAGGAGCATTATGTAAGCCGATGCAGTGCTCCGCAAAAGGACATTATTAGAGTATCTTGCTCCCTCATGTTTTTATCATATAAGAGTTCACTAAATTATGTAAGTTTATAATTTATATAATTTAAATACTCAACTTAAATATAAAATAGAATTTGTTATTTATATAATATTGATTTTGGATAAAATTCGCGTTAGTTCTATATCGAGGTGAGGGAGCCGGGGAAATGCATTAACTATCAAACCTCATAATGAGGAGCCGTTATGTAGTCAAAGACCTTCGCTGGTAGGAAGCAAAAGTACTCCCTCACTCTTCTACTCTAGCCTCTTTATGGATTTTTTATAACTTTATAATTTTTATATTCTTTTTAATTTTTGTTCGAATAAAAAACCGCTGGTTATTCCCAGCGGTTTTTATCAATACAACGAATTGAAGCAGCTCTAGCCAACCTGAGCCATTGGAGCTTCATCGGCTGATTGCATACTTGGTAAATAGTCAGCTAGTGCTTTAGCGTCACTTTCATCGGTAATAATCCCAAGTTTTGTCCGTCGCCAGAGAATATCATCCGCGCTAAGAGCCCATTCAACGCTAACCAGATAATCCACTTCACGCTGACTTAACTGCTCACCGAACCATTGACCTAGCTCTTCTTTAGAGTGAGCACCTTCAAGCCAATTAAAGACATTGGTGCCATAAGCATGCGCGATACGCCGACAAATTGTCTTATTTAAAAACGGATAGTCATTTAACAGCTGAGTAGCCAATTGCTCAGGGTCGCAGTTCCCACCAGGAAGAATGCTTTTTTCACTCTGACAGTCTCCGCAATTAAAATAGGGCTGCAATTTATTCACGGCCGCTTCGGCAAGTTTACGGAAGGTTGTCAGCTTACCACCAAAGATTGAGACAAGTGGCGTTTGCCCCTGCTCATCTTGCAGCTCAAGCGTGTAATCACGGGTAATGGCCTGTGGAGAGTCGGATTCATCTTCACACAGAGGACGCACGCCCGAGTAACTCCAGATAATTTCTTCACGGCGAATGTTATGTTTGAAGTGGTTATTGACCACATTACATAAATAGTCAATTTCTGACTCGCTGATATGAACTTGGCGGGGATCGCCTTTATATTCTAAATCGGTGGTCCCAATTAAACTGTATTTGTTCAAATATGGGATCACAAAGACAATACGACCATCTTCATTTTGCAAAATATAGGCACATTTTTCTTTGTGGATCTGTGGCACTAAGATATGGCTGCCTTGAATCATGCGGATCCCGCGAGGTGATTTCAATTTTAATTGCTCATCGAAAATAGATTTCACCCAAGGACCACCGGCATTAACCAGCGCTTTAGCCCGGACTTGGGAGGTTTCACCAGAGCGCTCATCTTGAACGGTGACCAGCCATTGACCATTATCTCGTGTTGCGCTCACGCAAGGCCTATAGTTATAGACATCTGCGCCCAATTCACGGGCATGCATCAAATTCGCCACAACCAAACGTGAGTCATCTACCCAACCATCAGAGTACTCAAAGCCTTTGCGAATCTGGCTTTGCAGTGCACTCGTATGTGGATCAAAGCGAATTCCACAACTAGCAGGCAAAGTGACCCGCTTTGCTAGATGATCATATAAAAATAAGCCGATGCGAATCATCCATGCCGGACGAAGATGAGGCCGATGTGGCAGACGAAATCGCATTGGTGTAATCAGATGCGGAGCTTTTTGCAATAAGACTTCTCGCTCACCGAGAGCTTCGCGAACCAAACGAAATTCATACTGCTCAAGATAACGCAGACCTCCGTGAATAAGTTTAGAGCTAGCCGATGATGTCGCACTAGCAAAGTCTTTTGCTTCAAATAGCGCGACTTTTAGTCCTCGCTCGGCCGCATCAGCAGCGATCCCCGAACCATTGATGCCGCCTCCGATCACAACCAGATCATATTCGTGAATCGCCATAGATCCTCCAACAACAAATGTTAAAAAGTTTTAACACCCATTATTGTTCGAAAACGAAAAATTTCAATCATTTTATTAAAAAATTTTCGCAAAAGGACACATTAACAAGTTACCGACACATATTTGAGCGTCCAGAACATTTAAAGGGCTCACAATCTGGCGCCAAGCATTTCAAAATAGCCAGAATCCTTGTCTGAGTTTAGCTGATAAGTATGACAATTTGATGAGCATTTTAGCTCATCAAATCAGTGGCAGAGGTGTTAGCAGAGATGGCATTCGATATGGTTGGCGCTTAACAGTTCACTAATCTTTTTCGGCGGTTCAACGTCGGTGTATAAGGCGCCAATTTGAGTGATATTGCCCATGTTCACCATCGCATTACGCCCGAATTTACTGGCATCGGCAGCTAAAAAGGTATGCCGAGCATTGGCGATAATAGCCTGTTTCACTCGCACTTCATGATAGTCAAAATCAAGCAGTGAACCGTCTTCATCAATCCCTGAAATACCAAGGATGCCGTAGTCCATACGGAACTGCTGAATAAAGTCGCGGGTTGCTTCGCCAATAATGCCACCATCGCGATGACGCACTTCGCCGCCAGCTAAGATCACCATGCAATCTTCGTTTTTGAGCAATGTGCTAGCCACATTAATGTTGTTGGTGACAATTCTAAGCCCCTTGTGTTGCAGCAGTGCCTGCGCCACAGCTTCAGCTGTGGTACCGATGTCAATAAACAGTGACGCACCGTGGGGGATCTGTTCGGCGATTGCATTAGCAATTCTTTCTTTTGCCTGAAGAAATGCCATTTTGCGATTTGGATAAGGGTCATTCTCAGTGCTGGTTTGTAGTGATGCACCGCCATGATGGCGCTGAATACGGCGCTGCGCGGCAAGATCGTTAAGGTCACGACGAATCGTTTGCGAACTTACGCCGAAGTAATTCACTAACTCTTCAGTGCTTAAAAAACCATGTTCGCCGAGAAGTCCAATAATCTGGCTGTGACGTTCTGATTGCTTCAAAGACTCAACCCTCTTTATTATTTGACAAACTTTGGAGCCATCGCGCAGAAGCGATAGCACGAAAAGTTTATGAATAGACTGATTTTAGCGAGTTTTTGACACACTGTCGTGTCCAACTCTCTCAATAATCACGAAAAAACAAACTTTTTAATTTCGTAAAAAAACATTTTAAATGAATTAATGAGTGATATCGCTCAAATTTTTAATAAAATATGTTTCACAAATGTTTATTTATTGTCAATAATCTGTTTGCTGCATATAACAACTAATTTATAGAGAGGCAACATGAAGCAACAACACCCGTCACTATGGGATGAATGTCTGGCCGAAGTTATCGGAACGGCGATATTCATGTTTATAGGTACCGGCTGTGTCGCAGCGCTTGTGCTTAGTTCTGCTAAGTTCGGGCAGTGGGAAATCAGTATTATCTGGGGTCTTGCTGTTGCAATAGCCATTTATTCTATCGGTGGGATCTCTGGGGCGCATATCAACCCAGCGGTTACTTTAGCACTGGCAAGCTTCATGGGATTTAAGTGGCAGAAAGTGCCATTTTTTATCGTCGCCCAATTTATTGGTTCAGCGATTGGCGCCGGACTAACCTATCTTTTATATCAGCCACTGCTTGCTCACTGGGAAGTTCAACATCATGTGATTCGTGGTTCTATAGCAAGCTTGCAAACGGCTGGCATATTTACCACATTCCCTAATGCTAACTTATCTAATATCCATGCCATGTTTGTTGAAATCACAATTACGGCCATTTTAATGTTGGGTATTTTAGCGTTTGGAGATGATAAAAACCTCGGACCCAAAGGCATTTTTAGCGGAATTTTGGTCGGGTTATTAGTGGCGGCCTTAGGCGCCTCACTTGGCCCATTAACCGGGTTTTCAATGAATCCAGCCAGAGATCTAGCCCCACGCATAATGATTGACTGGCTCGGTTGGGGCAATGTTGCCATGACCGGAGGACGTCCAACCCTTTATGCCTGGGCACCAGTAGTCGGTGCCATTATAGGAGCACAGATAGGAGCAGCTTTATATAGTCGGGTTTTAGCGCGAGCCATGCCAAAGAGCGAATCGCCAGCAAAAGAACAGGAGTCGTCATTACCATCAGCGACTCATCAGTCTTCAAAAGTTTAACAAGGTATTAATTATGAGTGATTCCATTCCAAACAAAGATTATATTGTCGCTCTTGATCAGGGAACAACCTCTTCACGTGCTATTATTTTTGACCAACAGGCCAATATTGTCGGTGTTTCGCAGCGCGAGTTCACCCAGTATTATCCTCGTACCGGCTGGGTTGAACATGACCCAATGGAAATTTGGTCAAGTCAAAGTTCCGTCTTAGTGGAAGTGCTCGCTAAAACAGGGATCCGCTCCGATCAAGTGGCTGCCATCGGGATCACCAACCAACGTGAAACCACTGTTGTGTGGGATCGCAAAACAGGCCGACCAGTTTATAACGCAATTGTCTGGCAGTGCCGACGCACCAGTGACATCTGTGATGAACTAAGAGAGCGCGGCTTAGAGCAATATATTCGTGAAAATACGGGCTTGGTTATCGATGCTTATTTCGCAGGTACAAAAATCAAATGGATTTTAGATAACGTTGAAGGTGCTCGTGAAAAAGCCCAGCGCGGTGAGCTGGCCTTTGGCACCGTTGACAGCTGGCTCATCTGGAATATGACGCAAGGGCGCGTTCACGTCACTGACTACACCAATGCCTCACGTACCATGCTATTTAACATTAATACGCTGGACTGGGACGAACGAATGCTCGATGAATTGGGTATTCCTAAATCCATGCTGCCGGAGGTAAAAGGTTCTAGTACCATTTATGGTAAAACCAATATCGGTGGTAAAGGCGGGACTCGTATTCCAATTGCTGGTATCGCGGGTGACCAACAAGCGGCACTTTTCGGTCAGCTGTGTACCCAAAAAGGAATGGCCAAAAACACCTATGGTACTGGCTGCTTTATGTTAATGAATACCGGCACAACTGCGGTTAAATCAGAGCATGGCTTGGTCAGCACACTCGCTGTTGGTGATAACGGTGAAGTCAACTATGCGCTTGAAGGCTCGGTGTTTATGGGCGGCGCAACCATTCAATGGCTACGTGACGAAATGGGAATTATCCATGAAGCTCGCGATACCGACTATTTTGCCAGCAAAGTCGATGATACAAATGGCGTATATCTGGTACCCGCCTTTGTCGGACTCGGCGCGCCATATTGGGACCCACATGCACGAGGCGTCTTAGTCGGCTTAACTCGTGGGGCAAACCGCAATCATGTTATCCGTGCAGCATTAGAATCAATTGCCTATCAAAGCCGTGATATTCTTGATGCAATGCAGCAGGATTCAGGGCTTAAACTGGCAAAACTAAAAGTCGATGGCGGCGCTGTCGCTAATGACTTCTTAATGCAATTTCAATCCGATATCATGGGCACCCGTGTCGAACGGCCAAAAATGATTGAGTCTACTGCGCTTGGTGCAGCCTTACTTGCAGGCCTTGCGGTTGGTTTCTGGCCTTCCACTGATGCGATACGCAAATCGCTTGAGATAGACCAAACCTTTGCACCACAAATGCCAAGAGAAGATCGTGAAAATCGCTATAAAGGCTGGAAAAAAGCCGTGAAGCGCTCATTGGCATGGGATAAAGAAGACGATGAGTAGTCGTATCTTTTTCTGCTAGTTACTTTCGCGCCGCCACTTATGGCGGCGTTTGTTTATCTAAAATTGACATCATTTAGGTCGTCTTACAGTAAGAATATCACCCGGCAACTGATAAATATTTCCCCCCAAACGAGCCAGAGGCATCAGTTTTTGCGGGTTCACCATAATCCGCCCCTGATCATTAATATAGCCAACATCATCATCGATGTAAGCCTGCATAATCTGCCCGAAAATTAGCGTCTGAGCGCCCTCATCACCAATCGTTTGCAGTTGATGTAATTTACACCCCAGCGCCACTTTTGCCTGACTAATGCGTGGCAGTGCAAATTTAGTCATCTTACTCATGGTAAGTTCACTTGCTCCAACTTCAGAGTGGTTACGTGGCAAGCTCGCAGCTGTCTGGGTCACCTGCTCGGCTAATGATGCATCCGCAATATGCACGACAAACTGACGGCGTTTACGAATGTTATAAAGGGTATCTTTCTCATCGCGGTTGTCCGTTGCAGGCCCAACCGAGAACATGATTAAAGGTGGGTTAGCACACACGGCGTTAAAAAAAGAAAACGGAGCAATGTTGTAGTTACCTGAGTCATTTTCACTTAAAACCCAAGCTATTGGACGGGGAATTATCGTCTGGATCATGGCGTGATAACTATCATTGCCTTTGAGTCGTGAAAAATCTAAATTCACAAATCCTCCTATCTGATCGCATCTATATTCATCATACGCAACATCAGCAAAAGATGTCAGGACTTGAGCTCAAATTTTTCACCTCGAACCATCTTTGCCGCTGCTGACATATTTATTCATTAAGTTGGGCCAAAAGCGCTGATATATGCATAAAAAATAGATAACTCTATATCGCATTTGGGTTAAATAAATTTATATGAATAAATTGTTAAATTTAACGGATTGAGATTTTTTATTATTTCCCCGAACCCGTCACAAAAACCCTTGTAATAACTGCAATAATTAATAGATATGGGTTTTCACTGATAGCGCTAATGAGTTATATCCATCGCTGCAAGACGTAACATCAGTGTAAACAAGGCAGCCATTAATCATTAGAAAAAGTAATCCTTAGACATGAGTTTTGATCGTTTGATTGCTATACAGTGACTGACTATTATCTGCTCAGAATTTACGAAGGAGGAATCCACAATGGCTACAAAAATCGCACAGGTAGAACACCGTAATCAGGACGCTATGTCATGGCGTCAAATTTTTCAAAAAGCAGCAGTTGTAATGAACCAATGGCAAGATCGCCATCGTACTCGTCAGCATTTACAGGATATGCCTGAATACTTGCTCCGGGATATCGGTTTAAACAAACAAGAACGTCAGGACGAAGTTAATAAATATTTCTGGCAACGCTAGGATTTTTTAACGGATTCGTCTTCTTAATTTCGGCACGCTCAGCGTGCCGATTTTGCATCTGCACCATCTTCACTGCCGCGCACTGATAAAAGCTTTGTTCGAACGAAACAAGGTTTGTTAAACTTCCTCAGGTTTTTAATCAAACAAAGTGCATATGTCTTTCTCAAGCCAATACAATCTGCTGGTTATTCTCGGACCTACCGCATCGGGTAAAACCGGTTTAGGCGTTAAGCTCGCCCGCCATTATCAAGGTGAAATTCTATCCGCTGACTCGCGTCAGGTTTTTAAAGGGATGGATTTAGGCTCTGGTAAAGATTTAGAAGAATATGGCGAAATTGCCTATCACCTGATTAATTTAGTCGAGCCAGGTTCTGATTACAGCGTCTTTCATTATCAGCAAGATTTTTTTAGCGCTTATCAAGACATTTGCCACCGACAGAAACTGCCCATTATGGTTGGTGGGACCGGGCTATATATTGATGCCATTACCCAAAATTTTGCACTTAAAGAAGTGCCAATTAACCACACTCTTCGCGAATCACTAAAAGAGCTGTCCTTAGAGCAGCTCCAAGAAAAACTGCTGGCCCTTAAACCTGAACAGCATAACAACACGGACCTAATAGTTAGGCCTCGCTTGGTACGCGCGATAGAAATTGCACTCGGTGAGAAAGAGCCAGTTGAACCGGTGTCCTATGCGCAAATTAAGCCACTGATTCTAGGAATCCAATGGCCGCGCAGCGAACTACGCGCGCGCATTACTGAGCGCCTTAAAGAGCGTTTTAAGCAAGGAATGCTAGAAGAGGTTGAAGCACTACATCAACAGGGCGTGAGTTTCGAGCGGCTGGAGTTTTTTGGGCTGGAATATCGTTTGATTGCGCAGCACCTCAAGGGCGAGCTTAATTACAACGATATGTTTCAGAAACTAAATTCACAAATTCATCAATTTGCCAAACGCCAAGATACCTGGTTTCGCAAGATGCAGCGGCGCGGTGACAATATCCACTGGCTCGATGCCCATCAAGATTTAATGCAGCAAGCTTGTACGGTGATTGATCAATTTAGCTTTGAATCACCTGAGATTTTATAATAAAGCGCCATCACTAAATGCGCGAGCAGCAATAACCCAGCAGCTGCGCTAATAAAGATAGCGATGACGCGATAAACTGCGGTGAGGTTATCACTGTACCACAGGCAAATTAAACCAATGATTAGAAGCAGTGCGTTTAAAATCATGCACTGTCGACAGCGACCTAATTTTTGCCAGAACCAATCGCTAGAACACCCCTGACATGCCATATGAGATTATCGATTTAACAAAAGATAATGCATCATAGCATGCCAGAGATAAGTTCTGGTTAGAGCTAATTAAAAGTGCGTGTTTAAGCTGGCATAAAAGGTCCGGCCTGACTCATTATAAGTCTGCGCACCTGCGCCACTCATATAATCATTTGTTCTTGAGTTAGTGACGGTCAGAGCATTGCCCTCACGGTACTGGCGTTTATCAAACAGGTTTGAAACTCCTGCAGTGAATGAGACATATTTATTCACTTCATAAGTGCCGCTAAAGCCAAAGATAGCGTATGGCGCAACTTCATTTTTCTCACTGCCTTCCGCAGGTTCACCTTGATAATCATATTTACGCGGTTTCTGGCGACCATACCAAGTCATAGTACTTTGCAAAAACAGTGAATCCGTTGCCTGCCATCCCAGTTTGGAGTTGATGGTAAAGCGAGGGATAACCGAGAGATAATCACCAGTATCTTTGTTTTTATTCTGGATCATATACGTCAGGTTGTTTTTCAAGCTTAAATCACGGCTCAGCGGAACATTTACCGTTCCTTCTAAACCTTCCACTACTGCTCGTGAAATGTTAGTCCATTGATAAATATTGGCAGCATCGGTGCTAGTTGTACCAACAGGAGTTGTCCCGGCCTGAATTTTATTATGATAGTCATTACGGAACCAGGTTAAACCGGCCTGATAACCGTTATGGTCATATTCAATGCCCAACTCTTTATTCACACTATTTTCTGCTTTTAAGTTAGGGTTACCCATCAAATAACAGGCATCACTGCTGTCATAACAGCCGTTACCTTTACTAAACAGTAAATAGTTTGCATTGGTCTGATAGAGGTTTGGCGCTTTATAAGCACGGGCAATACCCATTTTCAGAGTGAAGTCACTGCCTAATTCCTGAGACAAGTTAAGCGATGGTGACCAGTTGTCTCCAGAGAAAGAATGATGATCATAACGCAGCCCTGGCGTTAACATCGTTGAGTCAGTCAGCGCGATGTTATCTTCTAAGAACAGCGAATAGATTTCATCCGATGAGAAAGGACTTCTATCTGATGAAACACCATCAATATCACCATATGCTGCGTACAGACTTTGAGAGGTTGAAATTGGGTCATTCATATGTTCATGAACATATTCAGCCCCGGCCGTCATGGTTTGATTCACCCATGCTTTAAATGGAACATCCACCTCTGAATGCAATGTCCAGTTTCGCAGTGCAATAGTGCTAAATCCTTCATTGGTGGTATCAAAAATCCCTTCCGTACCCCCAGCTAACCCTTCATTAATACGTGAGTTACGAGTGTATTCATACTGCACGTAGTTGTTGGTTGTAATCCCATTTGCCCAACCACCAGTCCAGTGCACAGCATACTGCTGACGATACAGGCGGTTGGTTTCATCACCGTATTCTTCTTCCACCAGCGTGTTACTGTTGGTGTTTTGTGTATCCCCTGCATAGAGGTTGCCTTGACGACTGTAATCAACCGAAAATTCTAAATGTTGATTCTCGGTAACATCCCAGCGCAATTTAGAGTGCAAATCTTTATCGACAACCCCTTCACGACCAGCTGGATATTCATCAGCATAGGTGCCGGTGCGCTCGGTGGTGTGGCCAGCATTGATGTCACGGGCATCAGGTTTAGTTTTGCTATAACCTGCGTATAACTGCAAAAATAATGAATCGCTTAGCGGACCATTTAAACTCACATTAGTACGCCGTGAACTGCCCTCTTTGCTGTGTTGCGGGGCGTTCATATAGGTGTTCCAACTGCCATGCCATTTTTTAGTTGGCGATTTGGTGACAATATTAATCACCCCACCTTCGGCGCCGCTCCCATAACGCGCTGCCGCGGGTCCTCGAATCACCTCAATGTGATCGACCATTTCTGGTGGAACCCAACCTGTATCACCACGCGTATCACGTTCACCACGCCAGCCATAGCGAACTGAATTTCGGCTTTTCACAGGCATGCCATCGACCAAAATCATGGTGTTCTCAGGTCCCATCCCACGAATATCAATTTGGCGATTATTACCACGCTGACCACTGGTGGAGTTACCGGTAAGATTCACCCCAGGCATGGTCCGAATAATTTCAGAGAGATCTCGCGCTGGTGGTGTTTTTTCGAGATCATCTTGGGTAATAATGGAAACGCCGGGAGCCTGCAGAGTTTGCTTAGCCGCAACAACAACCATCTGCTGCTTCTTTTCTACTTTGCTTTGGTCTGTGGTGGAATCTTGGCTCTTGGCGATGGCGGGGGTGGCTAGAGTCAACAGAGCAAGTTGCACTGCGACAGCCAGTGTTGTTCTTCCTATTGGTTTCATCGTTTATATCCCTAAAACAGCATCTGATAAGTCACTATCAGATTTTTCTAAAGCCCATCTGAGCACCTATATTTATCCCTATATATTGATAAATAAGTGATTATGGGGTTGACCGAGTGAAGCATCAGATAATATTGCAAATGATAAGTATTATCAATATCATTTGCTAATGATTTCTTACAAAGGCTATTTTCATGCAGAGTGACTGGTTCAAACGGCCCGACTTAGGCGAGCAAAGTTGGTGGGACGAACTGAAAAAGATAGGAACGCCCTTAATTGAACAGAGCGATAAGGACGATGGAACGGCTCGGGTTAGCTTTATTTGGCAAGACCCAGAACCAGATGCAAAACAATCCAACACTCAACGAGTGTGGCTCAATCTGACCGGGGTGAATGATCACCATCAATGCATGTATCCACAGTCACTTGAGCGGATTGGCCAAACAGATGTCTGGGCATTAGAGATGAACCTTAACCGAACCTACCGCGGTAGCTACGTGTTAATGCCAAGTAGCCAAGATAGTGACTATCAAGGCCCAGCAGATGACATGCTCAGTGTACGCACTTGGTGGCAGAGTATTTTTAGCCATGCTCAGGCCGACCCATTGAACCATCATCGTTCTTGGACTGGTGGTCGAGGGATCCCATCTTCAGCGCTACACATGCCGGATGCCCCCGATCAAAGTATCTGGCAAAGCGTCGATGAAGGGGCCAATAT
This sequence comes from Celerinatantimonas sediminis, assembly GCF_046054195.1. Lineage (NCBI taxonomy): Bacteria > Pseudomonadati > Pseudomonadota > Gammaproteobacteria > Celerinatantimonadaceae > Celerinatantimonas > Celerinatantimonas sediminis. The sequence goes on along the minus strand of NZ_JBEQCS010000001.1, from coordinate 491,337 downwards.
AACTGGCGATATTCAACTCACCCAACACCATTGGAATAGTGCATTGCTTGAAAATAGCCGCCGCGTCTGGACGCTTTGTTTTGGCCAAAGCACAAACCAAAGACCACTGGCAATCATCTTAGATGGTGCATTTTGGATTGAACAGATGCCCCTGCCTATTCCACTTTCGCAATTAACCAAACAGAGCAAACTGCCATCGGATGCGGTGTATCTGTTCATCGATTCGGTCAACTCAGCCCAACGCGCTCAAGAACTGCCATGTAACCCGACCTTTTGGCAGGCCGTGCAACATGAACTATTGCCCCAAATTAAAGAACATACGCCATACTCGCAAGATCCAGAGCGCACCATTATTGCCGGACAAAGTTTTGGCGGATTAGCGAGCGCCTACGCCACGTTAAAATTCCCATCGATTGCCCGTAATGCAATCTGTCAGTCCAGTTCATTCTGGTGGCCTAAAAAGCAAAAAGACAACCTTGATGGCACACTGCTTAGCGAGCTAGAGCAACATCAATTTAGTCGCTTGCGTCGGCGCTTTTTTATCGAATCAGGCAACGGTGAATTACTGATTCAAAAAGCCAATCAACATGTCATTGAACTATTAAAAGCCCAAGGACATGCGCTTATCTCTCGCACCGTTACCGGCGGACACGATGCAATGTGCTGGCGTGGCGGTCTCACCGATGGCTTGTGTGCACTTTGGGCGAATTAGTTTTTATTAAATAGTTGAGAGAGTCGCTCTAACAGCGCATTGCTACTGTAATAATCTAAACGAAACGTATCTGCACCTAGCGCATAAACCCGGTTGGCTTTGGCCGCCGGGAACATCTTCAATAGCTGATCCTGCTTGAGCTGGCTCACCGCTTTATTGCCTACCCCAAATAGCAAAAAGGTTTTACCACTCAGCGCATTAAAAAGATGCTCACCACTGACCCGCACCATGTCGTTACGCTGATTAGTTTTACCAATAGCGCCATTGGGTTTAGCAAGCTTAAATCCCAAAGAAGAGAGTAACTGGCCCTGAGCTGAATGCGGCTGCCAAAGACTAACCGAGCGAATGGCAGCGTTATAAACAAAGGCATTCACGGGTTGTGGGGGTAGTTTCAACTTACTTTTGAGCGTTTGCACGCGCTTGGCAAATTCACTGATTCGCGCATGCGCCTGAGACTCATGGCCTGTGGCTTGGCCCAGGATTGTCACCAGTTTTTGCCAACGATTGGTGCTGTAATCTAATACCAATGTTGGAGCAATCTTTTGCAGCTTGGCAAGCATGCCGATGGCTGAATCTTTACCCGAGGCACTAACCACGATTAAATCAGGATGCATTTGAGCCACTCTTTCGGCATCCACATCACCAATATATAGCGGTTTAACGCCGCGTTTGTGGGCAATTTTGCCCCACTGCTTAAAAAAACCATATTGGTCGCTAAAGCGATTATTAGGAACTGCCGCCGCAGTTGCAATCACGGGCGCATCAATGGCAAGCAATGACCCGGTTAGTGTCACACTAGTGCTAACAATTCGTGTTGGGGGTTTGGCTAAAGTAACTGTGCTCAATGGGGTTTTAATCTGCCTTGGCCAAGTTCCGGCATGAGCCACACCAACAAAACTAGTCAGGGCTAACCCAAGAATAAAATAGTGCCAAAGACGCAGTGCGAAAATCTTCATAGGGATCTTTTGATGCAAATAAAAACGATTCTTATTTATATCTTATCTAAATGCAAGTTCGCGATCACTTTGAAAATATTCAATTAATCTGGATCAAACAAATTATCGGATTGCTAAAAAGTTGTCTTGAAAAGGCTTTTTAACATTTGACTCACCGACATAAACTAAATGATAATTATTCTCCTTTTTATTTGTATAACTATTTGTTGGACAGGGACGATGAAACTAAAGGTATTATGGTTATCCGCCTGTTTGTTGCCAGCAATCACTCATGCCGCAACGACAGATTCCACTAATTCCAAAAAAGACACTAAAAAACTCGATAACGTAGTCGTAACTGCTAGTGCCGATGCATCACGCAATGGCCTGTCAGAAAGTTACGCTGGCGGTTTAGTCGCCCGTGGCCAAAATTATGGCTTGTTAGGTGATCAGGACTATATGGATATCCCATACAGCGGGACGTCATATACATCTGATTACATCGACGATATTCAAGCGCAAGGGGTTGGCGATATTCTCCAGACCGACCCAGGCGTCAGGGTTGCTCGCGGCTATGGTAACTTTCAAGAAACCTATTTTATTCGCGGCTTTCTCGTTAACTCCGATGAAATTGCCTACAACGGTTTATATGGCGTACTGCCTCGCCAATATGTTTCATCCCAGTTGATTGAACGGGCTGAAATTTTTCGGGGCGCAAGTACCTTCATTAATGGTGTTGCACCAGGTGGCGGTGGTACGGGTGGGACAATTAACCTAGTTCCCAAGCGGGCTAAGAATGTTCCCATTACGAATATCTCAGCGGGTGTGAATGCCCAAGGCCAAACAACCGTTTCTGCTGATATTGGCCGGCGCTTTGGTGAGCATGACCAGCATGGTCTACGCCTGAACGTTGCCCATACCAATGGCGATACCGCAATTGATGAAGAATCAGTTAAGACTAACGTTGTCTCATTAGGTTACGACTGGCGCGGCGATAAAACCCGAGTTTCAGCTGACTTAGCCTATCAAGAGCACAATATCAAACAGGGTCGCCCTAGCGTTACGATCGATGGTTTAAGCAGCGTTCCATCGGTTCCTAAAACCACTAGCAACTGGGCGCAGCCTTGGAGCTATTCCGACGAACGGGATGTCTTCGGTACTGTGCACATTGAGCATGACTTTAGCGATACCACCACTGGCTGGTTTGCAATCGGTGGGCGCATCTCACATGAAAGCAGCTCGCTGGCTAACTTAACCCTAAGCTCAACCGATGGCGATGCCACCACCTATGCTGCGGATACCAATCGAATCGATTACGTGTTTAGCACCAAGATGGGGTTACGTGGCCAATTTGCAACGGGTCCGGTTAGCCACCACTGGAGCATTGAAGCATCAACCTATCAGTTATATGAAGAAGCAGCTTACGCTTGGAGTGACTACAACGGGATTAATACCAATTTGTACAACCCAACCGATGTCAGTAAACCTGCCACTGTGAGCTGCACTTTAACTTCATGTTATTCCGGTGGAGACATGGATAATCCAGGACGAAAAGCGCGAAATAATCTACCTAGTCTTGCACTATCCGATACTTTAGGATTTTTTGATGATAGCTTACGTTTAACCCTTGGGGCTCGCTATCAGCATATGGATATCCGCAGTTATCTCTACAATGACGATGCAGGCACAGGTAAAACAGCAGGCTCACTGGACACCAAATACTCAAAAAGCCGATTATCACCTGCTGTAGGCGTGGTCTATGAGCTGACTCCAGATGTTTCGTTATACGCCAACTACAGCGAAGCGCTTCAACAAGGCGGGACTAACACCACAACAGGCTCGAATAACTATGGTGCGGTACTCTCTCCTTATGTCTCCAAACAAAAAGAGATTGGGGTGAAATATGATGGCGGCGACCTGGGCGGAACGCTAGCATTGTTTACCACCAGCAAACCAAGTGCTGGTATCAATAGCGATAACTACTATGCTGTTGATGGCAAAGAAAAACATCGCGGTATTGAAGCGACCTTCTTTGGCAAACCAATACAATCAGTTAGCGTCACGGGTGGGGTCACCTATCTCAACGCCAAACAAGCTGATACTACCGATAGCACCACTGGTGGCAAAAATGTTATTGGGGTTGCGCACTTGCAAGGGAACGTTGGGCTTTTCTATACCGTGCCTGCGGTTAAAGCATTAACCTTAGATACCCAGGTTATCGCCACCGGCTCACGTTATGCCGATTCAGCCAATACCCTTAAAGTCGGCGGCTGGACTCGGGTTGACTTAGGTGCCAAATACACCATGGACTTGGGTGACGATCAGTTAGTCTTGCGTGGTCAGGTTAAAAACCTATTCAACCGAGCCTATTGGGCCTCTGTCGGTGGTTACACTGGCTACGGTTATTTAGTGGCGGGAGATCCTCGTTCACTTAACGTATCAGCGACCTATAAATTTTAAGTCATTTGCATCTGTGCTGTTTAGCTAGGGCGGTTGATCTTTTGTGATTAGTTTTGTTCAAAATACGTTTCATTTGAACAAAATCAGACCACCGAAGATCACCCCCCCTGATACAGATGCAATTTTGACCAACGCTATTTATAATCATGGATATGTTGGATGAAGGATCCCATGATTTATGCCTAGTCAGCTCACAGCCCCTTTTAATCCGCCGCTCCTTTTTAAGAATCCGCATTTTCAGACCATCTACCCGACCTTTGCGCGGCAACATCAACCATTCATCAAATGGCAACGCTTAGAGCTAAACGATGGCGATTTTGTCGAGCTTGCACTCAATGGTGCACTTACAGCAGAACCGCTGCCCATTGTCATCATGCTACCGGGTTTAGAGGGCTCACTTGAGAGCCACTATATCAAACGCTTGCTGGGTAAGATTTCGCAGCTCAACACTCTTGCGATTGTGTTGCACCACCGCGGCTGCGGCCAAAGCCCTAATCGCCTCTGGCGGAGCTACCACAGCAATGACCAGATGGGATTAATCGCACTGGTAAACATGCTTAAAGCGCAATATCCCCAACGGCCACTATTTGCCGTGGGTTATTCAATGGGCGCAAATTTGCTGGCAAACTATTTAAGCGCTCATAGTGAAATCACAAAAGCGGCGCTAATCAGCCCACCATTTGATTTGGCGCTAAGCGCACAAATGATGAATGACGGAGTTCGTCGCATCTATCGCCGTTATCTTTTAGAGAGCTTAAAGCAGCGCCTTATCAACAAAATCGATGTATTTGCCAATGCTCCACTGAGCTTAGCCGATGTAAAAGCCGTTCGCAGCATTGCCCAGTTTGATGAGCTTTACACCGCTCCGGGTTGCGGTTTTGCCGATGCCAACGACTATTATCAAAAAGCCAGTTGCATAAATAAGCTAGCCACGATTCAAACGCCTACTTGGCTATTGCGCGCCGTCGATGACCCCGTCATTGATCCATTACCAGAGGATTTTCAAGCAAAACTAAGCCCTCACGTTTACACTCAAATTACCCCCTATGGTGGTCACGTTGGGTTTTGCGACTCACTCTTAGCCAAACGCAGTTGGCTGGATAAAATGCTTATACAATGGTTTGCGTTAGAGGCGAGAAAGGGTGAGAATAAAAATGTCATAAAAACAAATAAAAATGCTGTTTAACTATCAAACACCAGCACTTTGAAATTGGCTGAACAGGCTATTATGTGGTACAAAATATGACGCTCTTTTCTCGATTAGGAGGGAGAAATGATTATTCCTTGGCAGCAAATAAACGGTGAAACGCTGACCAACTTGCTGGAATCTTATGCACTGCGTGAAGGAACCGATTATGGCGAACAGGAAGTTCCCTTTGATAAAAAAATTGAGAGCTTACGTAGCCAGTTAGAAAATGGTGACATTGTGATTGTCTATTCGGAATTACACGAATCGGTCAATCTGATGAAAAAAGAGGAATTTAAAGCGTCCGAGAACGAACAGCTTTAGCATCTGGAAACGACTATGTCTGCGAAACACCCAATTATTGCAGTAACCGGCTCATCAGGAGCAGGGACAACTACCACCAGCGAAGTGTTTGCCCACCTATTTCGTCAGCTTCGCCAAAAAGCGGCATTTATCGAGGGCGATAGCTTCCATCGTTATACCCGCCCTGAAATGGATATTGCGATTCGCAAAGCCCGCGAACAAGGTCGCCATATTAGTTATTTTGGCCATGAAGCAAATGATTTTCAGCTGCTGCATGACTTTTTCAAAGAATATGCCGATGAAGGCAGCGGTCATTACCGGCGCTACTTGCACACCTTTGATGACGCTGTGCCTTATAATCAGATGCCTGGCACATTTACCCCTTGGCAAAACCTAACCCCCGACACTGACCTACTGTTTTACGAAGGTTTGCATGGTGGTGTGGTCTGGGAAGATGTCAACGTGGCGCAACATGTCGACTTGCTCATCGGAATGGTACCGATTGTCAACTTAGAGTGGATTCAAAAGTTAATTCGAGACACCACCGAACGGGGCCACTCCCGCGAAGCTGTTCAGGAATCCATTGTGCGTTCGATGGATGACTACATCAATTACATCACACCACAGTTTTCGCGTACCCACATTAACTTTCAGCGCGTACCTACGGTTGACACATCCAATCCATTTAGCGCTAAGTCCATTCCAAGCGCCGATGAAAGCATGTTAGTGGTCCGCTTTCGCGGTATGAAAAACATCGATTTTCCGTATTTGTTGCAGATGATTGATGGTTCTTTTATGTCGCGCATCGACACAATGGTCGTTCCTGGCGGGAAAATTGGCTTTGCAATGGAGCTTATCTTGCTGCCAATTTTAGAGCAGTTGTTGCAAACAGGCAGCGTCCGATAGACGCTGCTGCTTTAAAACTATTCGTTGATCACAACTTCATAGCTATGTTCAATCGGGCAGTGTTTCGCCAGCATTAGTGAGACTGAACAATATTTTTCCATCGACAAGTCAACTGCGCGAGCGACCTGTTTTTCGCTAAGCTCACTTGAGCCGGTCACGGTAAAATGCATGTTGATCTTGGTAAATACACGAGGTGCAGTGTCAGCGCGTTCTGTCGTTAACTCAACCTGACAGTCACTAATTGGCTGGCGCGCTTTATTTAAAATTGAAACGACATCAATAGAGCTACAGCCACCTGCTGCCAATAACACCATTTCCATTGGGCTTGCCGCTGTTTTTGCACCATTACCATCCATCACAATGGTATGACCTGAACCGGATTCACCGATGAACTGCATATCTCCAGCCCATTTCACTTTTACTTGCATCACTCTCTCCTAATGCTCTATTTCAAATAGTGCATCAGCTTAATCAACCTTAAGGCGAAAGGCTAGCGCTATCGAGCGCAGCACAGCAAAGACAAAAGATAGAAAAAGCAGAAGATAAAAATGAACAAAAAGAGCAGCAGCAGATTAAATTAAATCAAAAATTGCCCACACAATGAATGGCATGAAGAGCTAAATTGCAGAAAAATACAAATAACGAATAATTTGGCACAACGTTCAACGCTACCATCAAAATGTCCGATGTTCTAGTCCAAAAGTTTTAAAATAAAGCTTGGTTATCAGTTATTTGAATATAGCAGGAAATTATTTTTACATTTTATTAACCTCATTACTTTATAGCTGGTTGTAATAGTTGACAAATTTAACTAAAGGCAATTGATCTTTCGCAAATTTAAGGCCAGTTTATTGCAAAAAAGCCTCTTGCAGCGACTGTTCAAGCCGCTTATGCTAGAAGTCTAAGGGATGAATCGAAGTGCTAGGATTTCTTGCACTATTTAATATAAAACTACAAAAATATAGAGGACTACCTATGGTACTCGGAAAACCTCAATCGGACCCTGTATTAGAATGGTTTCTGTCACACTGCCATATTCACAAATATCCTTCTAAAAGTACCCTCATTCACGCAGGCGAAAAAGCTGAAACTCTTTATTACATCGTAAAAGGTTCAGTGGCCGTTCTGATTAAAGATGATGAAGGCAAAGAGATGATCCTCTCTTACCTAAATCAGGGTGACTTTATGGGAGAACTTGGCCTATTTGAAGAAGACGATGAGTCAACTCGTAGTGCGTGGATCCGGGCTAAAACTCCGTGCGAAGTTGCCGAAATATCCTACAAAAAATTTCGTCAGTTGATTCAGGTGAATCCTGATATTTTAATGCGCCTGTCCACTCAGATGGCTAAGCGACTGCAAGTTACCAGTCAGAAAGTCGGTAATTTGGCATTTTTAGATGTAACCGGGCGGATTGCTCAGACATTGTTGAACCTTGCCAAACAACCTGATGCAATGACTCACCCTGATGGAATGCAGATTAAAATTACTCGTCAGGAAATCGGGCAAATTGTCGGTTGCTCTCGAGAAACAGTTGGCCGAATCTTAAAAATGCTAGAGGAACAGAATTTAATCTCTGCACATGGCAAAACAATCGTAGTCTTCGGTACCCGATAGTAACGAGAAGTTAGCCATAAAATACTATGGCTAACTTCCTTAAAGATAGCTTTCGTTCTGCACCATTTTTATTGCCTTGATACAGGGCAATGCACTTTGTTTGTGCAAAAATTATTTTTTGGTACAAAATTTGCTGATGACTTATCTATAAATAAAGAATAAAAAAATCTCTCTTTACCCGTCTTTCCTTATATATCATTACCTTTTGGTTATACTCTAACTTTTCTTATATAAGGTGGTATCTAAATTGCTTGAATGCTACATCGTTGTTCATTGGTTCAAGCTATGTCTGTTTCCCCTTCTAATATAAATTTACGTCAAATTGAGATTTTTCGAGCCATTATGGTCACCGGCTCAATCAGTGGCGCATCTCGCTTATTGATGGTTTCACAGCCAGCAATTAGCCGAATGCTCTCCTATACCGAACAACGAACAGGCTTAACGTTATTTGAACGGATCAAGGGGCGACTCTACCCATCACCTGAAGCACGTCGTCTATTTCAGGATGTTGAGCACGTTTATCGAGATGTGCAACGGGTGAATACCACCATTAAAGACTTGCTCCAACAACAGCATGGCATATTGCGTATCGCCAGTAGCCCAAGTCTTGGACATTGTTTGTTACCTCCAGTCATTGCTCAATTTAGAGAACAATACCCTGATATGCGCGTCAGCCTTGAGTGTGTACGACATATCCTGCTGCGAGACCGCTTATTAGATGGTTATGTGGACTTGGCCATTTCACTGTTTCCGATTGAACATCCGAACCTTGAAGTCTCTAAATTACTCTCAGCCCGGTTGCTATTTGTCGCCCCCAAAGATCACCCATTAGCGCAGCGTGAGCAGCTAACTTTAGCCGAACTTGAGAATGAATCATTCATCGGGTATATGCCTGAAACCCCTTTTTGCGAGCTGACTCAAGCGGTCTTTGAAGAAGAAGATACCCAATATCTGCCCACGATTGAAGCCAGTTCGCCGCAATATGCCTGCTCAATGGCCAAAGCTGGCGTAGGGATTACCTTAGTGGATGAGTTCTCCTATTCCGTCCATCAAGACAATCTAGCCGTTTTGCCAATAAAAACTCCCTACCGGCTCAACGCTAACTTAATTCATTTGCGCCAGTCACCACTGTCGCAGATGGCTCGTTTATTTGTTGAGCAAATGCAGGACTATACCGCCAACGAATTTACTTTTTAACGCAGATTACGACTACCCTATAACAATAGGTTAAGGGGTACGAATAAATCAGCATACGACAAAAACGATAATTTTTTGAACAATCAAATAAGGTTCTGGATAAACCAGTTTCTTGTTGAACTGTTCAACAGTTTATATCTGAATCACAACATCTACGGAGACCACTATGAAGTTAAAGACATATTTCCATTCACGAAAGCGCCAGTTAACGGCTGTTGCTTTCACATCTGCCATGCTTATGTCTGGCTTCAGTAGCCAAGCTTTCGCAACTGAAACACTCACATTTGCCTCTAATACTGCGTTAAGCGGTCTTCGCGGAGAAGCAGAAAAAGGTTTTGTTGATACTCTGGAAAAAGTATCACACGGCGAAATTAAAGTTGTTCCATACTGGGGTGGATCACTGCTGAAAGGGAACGAGATTCTCGATGGCGTGAAAAACGGCGTTGCCGACATGGGCTTTGTCAACATCAACTACTACCCAACTCGTTTATTGCTCAACAGTGCTTTCCAGCTCTTCCCTGAAGGCCCTGAAGACTTCAACACCAAAATGAAGCTCTACAATGAGATCTATAAACAGATCCCTCAGTTGAACCAAGAGTTTGCAGCGCAAGGTCAGAAAATTATCTATTCGTATACTTATCTGCCATATGCGTTTATCTCTCGTGATACGCTCAAAACAACTGCAGATATCAAAGGTAAACGAATCCGTGCATCGAGCCGTTGGTTGCTCAATATCCTCGACGGCATGGGTGCAACGCCAGTTTCTGTGCCTTGGAGCGACACTTATCAAGCCCTGCAAAGTGGCACCATTGACGGCGTTATGACTAACTACGATAGCTTACACCGTGTCGGTATGGACCAAATTGCGCCAAACATCTTAACCACCAAAAAATTGTGGGTAGCGGTTCCAATTCTAATCACCATAAACCAAAGCAAATGGGATCAGTTGTCACCGAAGATGAAAGGTTATTTCAACGAAGCGCGCAAAGTTGCAACCCAAAAATTCGGCCAGTACTACAACAAGTCATTTAACAAAATTGTGTACTTAGAGAAAAAAGCGGGTTATCACGTAAATGCCGCAACTCCTGCTGAAATTAACGCGATCGTAACCTCACCTGCGATTAAAAAGAACCGCGATCTGTGGCTTAAAGACGCGAAGCAGAAAAATGCCAAAAATCCTGAGCAGATCCTCGACAAGATGGGTGCTCTGATTAAACAGTCACTGGGGCAGTAATCATGCCTGTAGAGTATCAACAACCTCGATGGCTCACGAAGCTTAATCAATGGCTGGCAGAACTTTGCGGCTGGCTATTGATTATTGTGATGTTTTTCATGTGTCTCGATTTGGTGACTCGCGGTTTATCGAAACCCCTTTATGGGGTTTCTGAAATGGCCATGTTTACCATGATTTCGATTGTGTATCTTGGCCTTTCACATAGTGAAGAAAAACGCGCTCATATCAATGTCGACTTTTTGTTAGAAAAATTACCGACTCGTTGGAGTTATGCTTTAAGCATTCTGATCTCCATCATTTCTGTTGCAACCATCGCCATCGTTTTATGGGCGTTATGGACAAATGCCGCAGCGTCCTTTGAAAGCAAACAAGCTATTGCAGGCCCACAGCCGATTCTTATCTATCCGGTTAAATTTATTATGACGTTCTCATTCATTCTGTATCTGGTTCAGGCCTTAATGAATGGTTACGTAAATGTCCTTAAGTTTTTACATTGTTCGAAAGAGGCCTGATATGGATTTTACGACTGTTGGGATCTGTGCCATTGGTGCACTTTTACTCTTATTGTTTATCGGGCTACCGCTGGCATTAAGTTTTATTATTACCGGTTTTGTAGGTATTTTTTTACTGCTCAATACCCATGTGGCAACCGCATTGTTGGGTGAAACAGCCTACAGTGCAATTGCCTCACCGACCTTTACCGTGTTGCCACTGTTTGTCTTGATGGGCTCATTTGCCGCAAGTAGTGGATTTGCCGAACAAGCTTATCGAGGTATTCATAAACTTATTGGGACAGTTCCTGGCTCACTGGCTGTTGCCACAGCCTTTGCAAGTGCTGCGTTCTCGACGGTTTGTGGTTCTTCTCTTGCAACTGCCAGCGTATTTGGCCGAATTGCTTATCCAGAGATGCGTCGATATGGCTATGAGAAAAAATTCTCGTTAGGAAGTATCGCCTGTTCAGGGTCACTGGCTGCGATGATCCCACCAAGTGGGATGTTCATTCTGTTCTCTATTTTTACTGATGTCCCAGTTGGAAAGCTCTTTATGGCGGGTGTTTTGCCAGGGATCTTAACGGCTGTTGCATATGTTGTCGTTATTTTTGTCAAAGCCAAACGTAATCCAGAAATTGCCCCAACACCGAAATATGAGAAAAAACCTGATGTAAAAACTCGCATGACAGGTTTCATCGACCTGTGGCAGTTGATGGTTCTAGCAGGTGTTGTTTTAGGCGGTATGTATTCTGGGTTATTTACTGCAACCGAAGCAGGTGCCGTTGGCGCTTTTGGCGCGCTGTTAATGGGTGCGATCCGTGGTCCACTGCGCTCGATCAAAACTATGCGTGAATCACTTCGTGAATCAGCAGGGGTAACGACCACCTTATTTTTCATCATCATTGGCGCATTATTTTTCAGCCGTTTCTTAGGTTTGACTCGGATTCCATTGGATATTTCCCATTATCTGGTTGCCTCTGGGATGCCAGGCTGGGTAATTATGGCTCTAGTCTTGGTCATTTGGTTCTTAATGGGCATGATCATTGTGCCAGCAGCGGCCTTTGCTCTGACCTTACCGATCATCTTTCCAATCATTACCCAGCTGGGTTATAACCCAATCTGGTTCTGTATTATTGCGATGAAAATGGCTGAAATCGCAGGGGTTACGCCGCCTGTGGGACTGAACGCATTCGCCCTTGGCAGTGCTGCGGGCAAAGAGGTGAAAGTGAGCGAAGTATTCGCTGGCGTTTGGCCGTTCGTTGCCAGTGACTTGGTTGTTTTGGCAATTTTATTAGCCTTCCCAACGATTTCGACTTGGCTACCCACCACTATGTTTCATTAAGGAGTTTTGATGCACTGGGACTTACTCATCACCAACGTTCATCTGGTTACTGGGCTTAACGATCCAATTCAATTGGGATCTCTTGCGGTAAAAGATGGGCGAATTGCAGCCATTGGAGAGATTGATAATGACGCACAAGCGGATGTTATCATTGACGGACAAGGGCACTATTTATCGCCAGGGTTTATTGATGTTCACACCCATGACGATATCGCAGCAATTAAACACCCTGAGATGTTAACCAAACTTTCTCAAGGCGTTACAACGGTGATTGTAGGAAACTGTGGGATCAGTGCATCCCCTGCGGTATTAAATGACGCACCACCTGATCCAATGGATTTGCTCGGTGATCAGGAGGTGTTTGTCTATCCGCAATTTCGTGATTATGCCAAAGCCGTTGATCAAAGCATCCCCGCGGTTAATGTCGCAGCTCTGATTGGCCATACCACGCTACGCTCGCAAGTCATGGATAGATATGACCGAGCAGCAAGCGATGACGAAATAGAGAAAATGAAACAGCTTTTGGGCGACGCGCTTGAACAAGGCGCGATTGGTTTTAGTACCGGTTTAGCTTATCGCAATGCCCAAGCGACACCGAGTTCTGAGGTTGAAGCACTCTTAGAAGTCGTCGGCCAGCACGATGCGTGCTACAGCACGCATATGCGTAACGAGCGAGAAAATCTATTCGATTCAATCGATGAGTCACTTTCTGGCGCGAAGCTGCATGATGTGCCGCTGACTATTTCCCATCTTAAATGTGCCGACCCAGAAAACTGGGGCAAGAGTATTAAAGCATTATCCAAGATTACCCAAGCATCACAGCATCAAACGTGTTGCTGCGACTGTTATCCTTACGATGCATGCTCGACAACGCTTGATTTATGGCGGGTTCGCCACGAGTTTGAAATTCGTATCACCTGGTCCAAGCCTCATCCGGAACAAGCCAATCGACTGCTCAATGAAATTGCTGATGATTGGGGTTTAAGCATGGAAGATGCTGCTAAAAAGCTGATGCCTGCGGGCGCAATTTATCACAATATGTCAGATGATGATGTGAGTCGAATTGTTGCCCATCCGATGTCGATGATTGGCTCTGATGGCTTACCAAGCGATCCGAATCCACATCCACGGCTGTGGGGCACATTTTCTCGAGTATTGGCTCATTACTGCCGCGATCGAGGATTAATGAGCCTTGATGAAGCGGTTCGTAAAATGACATACATGCCATCAAAGCAATTTGGCTTAAAAGACCGTGGTCATCTGCGAGTGGGCGCTTGGGCTGATTTAACTTTGTTTGACTTTGAAAACCTGCAAAGTAAGGCAACGTACACCAATCCGACTGAACCAACTAGCGGCATTGAGTTAGTCGTCGTCAATGGTCAAATCACTTATAAAGAAGGCCAAGTGATTGGGCGCGCCGGACAACTGCTCAAACGCAATCAGTAATCCCGAACAGCACTTATAAAAAAACGCCCAATATTGCATTAATATTGGGCGTAAAGCACAGGAAGTAATTTACGTTAGCTTAATTCACTGAGCTGCGAATAAGATAATCAAATGCGCCAAGTGATGCGGTTGCCCCCGAGCCCATTGAGATAATAATCTGTTTGTATGGGCTGTTAGTCACATCCCCTGCGGCAAATACACCTGGCAGTGACGTTTGTCCTTTGGCATCCACAATCACTTCGCCACGAGAAGTGCGCTCCAGCGTACCTTCTAACCATTCACTATTTGGCACTAGGCCAATCTGGACGAAAATTCCCGCAACATTTAACTGCGCTGATTCACCATTGGCTCGATTGGTATAAGTTAAACCTATTACGCGTTGACCATCACCGAGGACCTCGGTTGTCGCAGCTTGGGTAATAACGTCGATATTGCTCATAGAGCGCACTTTTTTAAGCAGCACTTCATCGGCTCTTAGAGTATCGGAAAACTCAAGCACTGTGACATGCTCAACAATTCCAGCTAAATCAATCGCAGCTTCAATTCCAGAGTTGCCCCCGCCAATGACAGCAACTTTCTTACCTTTAAACAGTGGGCCATCGCAATGTGGGCAATAAGCCACACCTTTACCGCGATACTCGCGCTCACCGGGGACATTCATCTCGCGCCACCGGGCACCGGTTGCAATAATAACGGCCTTACTTTTAAGCTGTGCACCATTTTCCAGCTCTAACTCAAAGAGATCTTTTTTGGCTAATTTGGCAACACGCTGCGGTTTGATAATATCAACATCATAATCCAGAACATGTTCTTCTAAGCTTGCCGCCAATTTTGGGCCATCAGTTGTAGGGACTGAGATAAAATTTTCAATTGCATTGGTATCTAAAACCTGGCCACCGAAACGTTCGGCAACAACGCCAGTTCGAATACCTTTACGAGCGCTATAGATGGCAGCGGCTGCACCTGCTGGGCCACCACCAACAATTAACACATCAAAGGGTGCTTTTTGTGAAAGTTGCTCTGCTTGTTTGGCACTAGCCCCACTATCAAGTTTGTTGATAATTTCCGCCAACGTCATTCGCCCTTGGCCAAACTCTTCACCATTAAGATAGATAGTTGGGACCGCCATAATGTTGCGCCGTTCCACTTCATCTTTAAACAGCGCCCCGTCAATCATTGTGGTGGTGACGTTCGGATTGACCCGCGCAAAAGCATTCAGCGCTTGAACAACGGTTGGACAGTTTTGGCAAGATAACGATGCATAAACTTCAAAATGAAGCGGTTGAGAGAGCATTTTTGCTTCTTCAATCAGCGCCCCATCCTCTTTAATCGGGTGACCACCTGCTTGCAATAACGCTAAGATAAATGAGGTAAATTCGTGGCCCATTGGAATGCCCGCAAAGCCAACCCGTGGAGTTTCTCCTTTGGGAGCAATCTGCATTAAAGGTGCTCGCGAGTCGCTGACCTGATTAATTTGGCAACTAATTTTAGCGGATATTGCGCTTACTTCTTTGGCAAGTTCTGCTAATTCCTGAGCTTTTGCTGAATCATTGACAGACACAGTTATTTCTATCGGATTAGTGATATTTTGAAAATATGTGTCTAGTTGTTGTTTTACATTTGCATCTAACATCGTGTTTAACCCGTAACTGTGTATAAAACAAAGAACCAAGCTAAGAGCAGGTGGCCCCTGCTCTTAAATCTCACTTAGATTTTGCCAACCAAATCCAGTGAAGGAGCTAAAGTTTTTTCGCCTTCTTCCCATTTAGCTGGGCAAACTTCACCAGGGTGAGCGGCAACATATTGTGCAGCTTTGAGTTTACGCAGCAAATCAGTTGCATCACGGCCAATGCCTTCAGCGGTGATTTCCATCGCTTGGATGATGCCTTCTGGGTCGATTAAGAAAGTTGCACGGTCTGCAACGCCTTCATTTTCACGCAGCACACCGAAGTTATTGGCTAACAGATGAGTTGGGTCGCCAACCATGGTGTACTGAATTTTAGAAATCGTGTCAGATGAGTCGTGCCATGCTTTATGGGTAAAGTGGGTATCGCAAGAAACCGAGTAAATTTCTACACCACGTTTTTGGAATTCTTCATAGTGATCGGCCAAATCACCTAATTCGGTTGGACAAACAAAGGTGAAGTCAGCTGGATAGAAGAAAATAACAGACCATTTGCCTTTAAGATCTTCGTTTGATACTTCAATGAATTCGCCTTGTTTGAACGCATTTGCTTTAAAAGGTTTAATCGCAGTGTTAAGCATGGGTAATCTCCTTAAATGAACACACTGTTTGTTTAACGAGATTAAATATAGTCTAGTTATTTAATTGATAGAAATTGTTAATACCTTAACTATTGATAAGTTTTCACTATTAATTGCCACATAAAAAATAGGGCTTTATCAAGCCCTATTTGTGTTTATTGATTTAATTAGCCAGCCGCTCGCATATTCGTGCTATCAAAAATTTTATCGGCCGAAGCCTCCACAAAGCCTTGATATAACTGGCCACTCGCATCTGGATAGCGCAGAGCAAATTCATAAAAGCATGAGGGGATCAGCTCTTTTTGCTCAACAAAATCTACACAGACATGCTCGGCAAGAGTTGCCGATTGTTCTAACATCTCAGAGCGACTTCCTTTAATTGGCCCACCACTGCGATTGAGCTGATAGCCATGCTCAATCAACACTTCATTGACATCTTCAAGCGTATTAAAACGTTTCAGCGCGTTAACGCTCACCGTAAAATGATTCGCTCGATAGCCAAATGCTGCCACCCACGCGGCATATTCACTCTCGCTTAAGAGCATTTGGTAGTCCTGATAACTGATGCGCCAAGGCCTGCCACTATATAAAGCGCTGCTATCTTTCATAAAACCGGCAGGAATCTGTTGATAGAGCTGGCCAATAATGCGCTGCGCACCGCTTGAAAGCTCATCAACTTTCAGTTCACTGATAAACACTTTGGGAACATGTGGATCGGGATGCAACAAATAACGGGCACGTAATTTTTTAAGTTTGAACTGATACTCGTCTTTGTAGCGATATCCTAGCGCAATGAAATGACGCGCTAAGTCTTCTAAACGGATATCCGGCAATGCGTAGGTGCGAAAGGCAACATGATCATTAATGATCTCATCCTCATCACAAAGCAATTGCTGAATAGGTTTTGCACAGGGGGTTACTTCAAGATATTGCAGCCATAATTTGGCAAACAAGGCATCGATTTTCATCACCACCTCCAGCCACGAAACTCACAATTGAGCATGTTGGTACTTTTATCTTAACTGATACAGAGCATTTCCCCACTCTTAGCTTTGTGAGCCCCCTCACGGATCTGTATGTAGAGATACGAAAAAGCTTCTTTTATTTCATCAATTTGATCATTGAATCCAACAAAAGAAGCCCCTAAAGCATATTGAATTAACCGCTAAAAGTGGTAATCAAGCTGGGTTCTGAACAGATGCCGCATCGCATTGCGATCGCTGGTTGCATCGGCAGAGCGATTACGCCGCTGAACAGAAAAGAAAGTTTCCCAGACGATGTTTTTAAATGGCACGAATGTCGCGCCCCAGATCCAGCCTTTCGCATCACCAGGCAATGATCCCCATTCATCATCATGGGAGTAATCCCCATAGCGTTCAAAATCAATATATCGGGTATACAGCCCCCACGAGCCGACATCTTGTAAATCATAACCTTTATAATCAATTCGATACTCTTGGCTCACATTATCATCGTCGGCATTGGTGCGAACCAGAGCGCCTCTTAGTAAAATATCCTTGGTTGCCTGGAACTGCAGCTCTACCGCGGCCATGTTGTTCATCATCTGGTCGCCATCGTGGTTCTCGTTATTGGCATACGTCAAACTAGATTTGAGCGTGTCGCTAAGATCGGTAGTTATACTAATCCCGCGAATATTTGTTTCAGAACCATTTGGCATGCTGATCAAATCCCCTTGACGAGGACGCAACCAAAAGCCTTTTACATTCCAATTTTCAACCACATCGTAATCAACCGAAATCCCATCGGCCGCATGACCAAATGGCACATTCTGAAAGCCCAAGCCCCACCATTTTGTCCCCAGCGCTATATTGACATTATATGGTCTGCCTTCAACCCAAATACGCTGAACAGTCCCATCTTGATCATCACTACCGTCATCACCATCCCGCCATGATTGATTGACGGTATAACCTTTGCGAGTTTCACTTTGAAAATGAGCATCCCAATCTTTGTTGACGCGCATCTTCGCTTCTAAATCTAAGTAAAAATGTTTGTTGTTACTACCCGAACCAATTCCTGAGCGGTCATCGTCATCATATTTAGCTCTGAAAAAACCAAAGATGTCGATGCGATCGAGCTCTTCTTTTAATTTGTCATAAGAGCGATTGTTCGCCTGACGAGAAGACTGATCCACCACCACCTGTTCCTGAGATTTATCAAGTTCATCAAGTTTTTGTTGATATTGCTCCCTTAGCTGTTTCATCTTTGCCAGCTCAGCTTCATACGATTGCTGCATCTGGCTCATTTTTTCAATCTGTGCTTTTAATATGGCTGCATCTTCGCTGGAAGTTGTGGCAGCGGCGGCTGCAAAACTTCCTAATAAAGAACTGCTACAGCCAATGGCGACTGCCAGAGATAGTGCTCTGATTTTCATAATTAAGATCCTTCAAGCATCCATTGGCTTGTACTTGTCTATGCAAGCTGCTCGATTATCAAAACAATGAATCAACGATTATCCCAATCGTCTGGTGACAGATTTAAACGGAAAACGATTTCCGATTAAATCCTTACTTTGGTTCTAAAAGCTGTTTCACTGTGAATCATCAAAAGGCCGATTTTCCTAGCCACGACTTTGATTTTCATCGAGAGAGTAGAGGATCAGATTTTATGAGAGTGTGTTTAATCGCACATTTATGGAAACCGATTTCCATATTAAATCCATTTATAATCCAAAATGCGATCCAAACCACTTAATTGGGAAAACAATAGGGAATAAAAAACCCCTGACAAGCAGGGGGTTCATCATTATAAAAAGAACAGACGCTTAAAAAGTAACACCAGGGGCTAAAGAGTCTGGCATGCTGAGATGATCGTCTTGCACTGTTGATACAGGATAAGAGCTATAATCAGCCGCATAATAGGCGCTGGCCCGATGGTTCCCAGAATCCCCAATGCCGCCAAATGGAGCGCCACTTGATGCACCAGTAATCGGCTTGTTCCAGTTAACAATCCCAGCACGGCTACGCTGATAAAAATCGCTCCAGCGCTCTTGGCTGTCACTTAACAATCCAGCAGATAAGCCATAACTTGTATTGTTAGCAATCGCGATAGCTTGGTCCCAGACTTGGTAACGAATAATTTGCAATAACGGACCAAAGAACTCTTCATCAGGCACTTCAGGAACGCCAGTCACATCAATAATTCCCGGAGTGACAAAGCCTTTTTGCTCGTCTGTTTGCACCAGTTCGACGAGAGAACGAGCGCCTTGAGAGAGTAGCATCTGCTGCGCTTTAACCATGTTGCTGGCAGCTTTTGCACTAATCATGGCGCCAATAAATGGCTGTACAGGATCATCATAAACGCCAACTCGCAGCTGCGCGGTCACTTCAATCAATCGCTCAAGAATCGCTTCACCTTGCTCAGTGGCAGGTAAAATTAATCGTCTTGCGCAAGTACAACGCTGACCGGCAGAAATAAACGCAGACTGAATAATGGTATAAACTGCTGCATCAACATCACTGACTTTATCGATAACCAGTGGATTGTTACCGCCCATCTCAAGCGCGAGAATTTTATTCGGACAGCTGGCAAATTGCTCATGCAATAATTTACCGGTACGAGAACTGCCGGTAAAAAACAGGCCGTCAATATCACGATGAGCGGATAACGCCTTACCCGTTTGAACTTCGCCTTGAACTAGGTTAATCACACCGTTTGGTACCCCAGCTTTCACCCATAACTGCACGGTTGCCTCCGCCACAGCGGGAGTGAGCTCTGAGGGTTTAAACACAACGGTATTACCCGCTAACAAAGCAGGAACAATATGGCCGTTTGGCAAATGCCCCGGGAAATTATAAGGACCAAACACCGCGACTACACCATGGGGTTTATGGCTGACAACAGCTTCGCCACCGGTTGGCATCGCTTGGCGTTTTTCGCCAGTTCGTTCGTGATAGGCTTTTTCTGAAATGGCGACTTTGCCAATCATCGAATTAACTTCAGTTCGGGTTTCCCATAACGGTTTTCCCGTTTCCTGAGCAATTAACAGCGCCAGTGATTCGCGGTTTTCATCAAGCAGTTGAGCAAAACGCTTAACCACCTCTAAACGTTTATCAAAACCAGCCAAATACCAGCTTTGCTGTGCTTTACGAGCGGCCTGAACGGCACCATCAACTTGTGCGTCACTGGCACTGGCACCTTCCCAAATTACCTGGTTTTTGGCCGGGTCAACTGAGGTGAATGTTTCACCTTGACCTTCACTCCAAACACCTGCAATTAGCTGCATATTGTCTCCTTATTACAAATGGGTATTAGCGCACGGCGACCAAACGCAGTGGATCGCCTTCACTGACTCGCAGCGCTTTAGCGGTTGAGGCAGTAATCGTGACTTCAGCACGTTTGGTATTTAAATTTACTTTATCAACGCACGCTCTAAACTGGCTTAAATTAGTATTGGCCAGCAGCATCGCATCACCGCCGATCACATCGCCAATAACGACATTGACCTTCTGGCTCTGCGCCACTGAGTGAATATTATCAAGCTGACATTCAACCGTTGGGCCGGCATCGAAAATATCGACATAGCCACGATTTTGGAACCCTTCAGCTTGTAACAGTTTCAGTGCTGGCACTGTTTTTTCATGTACCTTACCAATTACCGATTGCGCCTGCTCAGAGAGCAAATTAACGTAGATCGGATGCTTAGGCATCAGCTCGGCGATAAATTCTTTACGGCCAACACCAGTTAAGTAATCAGCGGTTGGAAAATCAACGCTGAAAAAGTGTTGCTCAAGCCATTGCCAAAATGGCGAGTTGCCCTGCTCATCAGAGACACCACGCATTTCAGCGATCACCATTGAATTAAACACCTCTGGGTGCTCAGCTAGCATTAAAAAGCGGCATTTCGATAACAGCCGGCCATTATTGCCACCGCGATGTGACTCGCGTAAAAACAAGGTGCAAAGCTCCGTCACACCAGTGTAATCATTACCAAGAGTGAGCGTTTCAACCACGTTATACACGTTTAAACTACGCGAGGCGTGCACGACTTTACCCAAATGGTAAGTATAAAATGGTGTGGTTAAGCCAACTGCCGCATCGATTGCAGTGGTCCCGACTACTTCGCCGGTCTCACTGTCTTCTGCCACCATTAAGAAGAATCGTTCTGGATCTGATTCACCAGAAAAAGAGCGCAACGAATGCGCTATCTTATCGTGCAGTAATGGCTCATCAACTGGCAGTGAGGTGAACCCCACGCCAGATTCATCTGCCATCGCAAACAACGCGGCAAAATCAGATTGTTTAATCGGACGAACGACTAACATAACGTTCTCCCTCAGGCACTAATCACTTGCGCAACTGCTTGTTCAAAACGAGCCAGGCCTTCTTCGATATCTTCACGAGGAATGATTAACGAAGGCGCAAAACGGATGACATCAGGTCCTGCGACCAAGACCATCACACCATTGTCGATCCCAGCGGTTAAGAACTCGCGAGCACGGCCCTGATATTCTTCTTTTAACGCCGCACCTAACAGCAAGCCTTTGCCACGAACTTCAGTGAAAATATGGTGTTTTTCATTGATTTTATTAAGTCCGTCACGCATCCACTGTTCACGAGCTTTAACGCCATCAAGTACTTGTGGTGTATTAATCAGCTCGACTACTTTATTGGCAACAGCACAAACCAATGGGTTACCACCGTAAGTACTACCATGAGTCCCTGGCTGGAAATGCTCAGCAACTTCATTAGTGGTAAGCATAGCAGCAATTGGAATACCGCCACCGAGCGATTTAGCAGAGCTTAAAATATCCGGAGTGACACCCAAGCCCATATAGGCATACAACTCGCCAGTGCGGCCCATACCAGTTTGAACTTCATCGAAAATCAGCAATGCATTATGTTGTGTACACAAAGCGCGAACCTGCGAAATAAATTCAGCATCTGGTGGAATAATACCGCCTTCGCCCTGCAATGGCTCAATCATCACTGCGCAAGTATCATCATCGATGGTTGCTTTAAATGTTTCTAAATCATTGTATGGAATGTGAGTGATTGCACCAGGTTTAGGACCGAACCCATCAGAATATTTAGGCTGGCCACCAACAGTTACGGTAAAGAATGTCCGACCATGGAAACCCTGTTTAAAGGCGATGATTTTACTTTTCTTTTCACCAAATTTATCAAACGCATAACGCCGGGCCAGTTTCAGACAAGCTTCGTTAGCTTCACCACCAGAGTTGGCAAAGAACACTTTATCGGCAAAGGTACTATCAACAAGTTGTTTGGCCAATTTCAATGCAGGCTCATTGGTCATCACGTTACTTAGATGCCAAATTTTATTGGCCTGTTCGGTGAGTGCGCCCACCAAGGCAGGATGACAATGTCCTAATGCACTTACCGCGATCCCACCAGCAAAATCGACGTATTCACGTTCATCCTGATCCCATACTCGAGAACCTTCTCCTCGCACCGGAATAATGGCAGCAGGATTATAGGTTGGCACCATTACTTCATCAAAAAGTGCCCGAGTGGGATGGTTTGCATTGGTCATTACTCTCTCCTCATTATACCGACCTGTTTATTATGCAATCACTTAGCGTATTACTTTTATTGGGTCTTCGAATTATTCCAAAATTTAAGCCAAGTGTCTGGATAGTTCCTGAATTTATCCAACAGATGTAGAGATGAATAATCGCGCTAAGTGCATTTAATGTCCATTATAATTGGTCTTAGAGCATCACCTACCAGTTATTGATAATGCACATAGTGAATAATTATTCACTTTATATTCATTCTAAAAAAGTATCGCTATCTTCTTTGATAACACTATTTAGTTCGATTTATTCGACTCAATAAAGTTATTTAGCATGGCTAAACCATATTCACTCAGAATACTCTCCGGATGAAACTGCACGCCTTCTATCGCCATTGCTTTATGGCGGAGCCCCATAATGATCGCAGTTGAGTCCTCATCATCATACGACCACGCAGTGACTTCGAGGCAATCTGGCAGCGATTTGGCATCAACCATCAACGAATGATAACGAGTGACAGAAAAAGACTCAGGCAACATTTTATACACGCCTTGGCCTGTGTGATGTATCACGCTGGTTTTACCGTGCATTAATTTAGGTGCTCTCACAATGTCTGCACCAAAGTATTGAGCAATACACTGATGCCCCAAGCAGACTCCTAAAATCGGCAGTTTTCCCGCAAAATACTCAATCGCGGCCAACGAGATACCCGCTTGTGAGGGCGCTTTAGGCCCAGGTGAAATCACCAAATAATCTGGGGCTAATTGCTCAATTTGAGCAATTGTGATCTCATCATGACGATACACACAGACTTGCTCGCCAAGTTTCGCGAAATACTGATAAAGGTTGTAAGTAAAGGAATCGTAATTATCGATGATAAGCAGCACTTGGGAATTCCTGAAAAACGTGTGGAGATGATTACTCTAAGCATTATAGCCGAGCGCTCACTCTACCCGGTTTCAAAGCAACTGTCATGTGGCTGATTTAGGGTCTGTCAAAGCTACCAAAATTTCGAAAAGTCTCTAAACTAATGAAGTTAATCGGTTAAAAGAGCAGGTGCCATGAAAAAGCTTATCCAACTAAGCTTACTAAGTTTGTTTGGCTGTATCAGCTATTCCAGTTACGCCAATGACTGGAGTTATAGTGGCGATACGTCACCGGAGCATTGGGGTCAGATAAAAAGCGCCTATAGCTTGTGCCAAACCGGAAAAAATCAGTCGCCAATAGATGTCAATGAAACCATTAAAGGACAATTGCCAGAGCTTGCCCTGCACTATAAAAATGCCCACGCCGAACTTATTAACAACAATCATGGCATCAGCGTTAAGCTAACCAAAGCTGGCTATTTAACCTTGGCCCATCAGCGCTATTACCTCAATAAACTATCATTTCATAGCCCCAGTGAAAACACCATTGATGGCCAGCATTACCCAATGGAAGTGCAGTTTATCCATACCAGTAAAACAGGCCAAATAGCGGTGATTAGTATTTTGTTCCGCCAAGGCAAAGCCAATCGAATACTCTCTCGCTTATGGCGGGATCTGCCCATGCATGAAGACGAGCATGTTCGCCCCAAACACACTTTTAATCCGATTTTATTGGTGCCACTCAATGAAGCTTACCTGCGCTTTAACGGCTCAATGACTACGCCTCCTTGTCAAGAAGGCGTCACTTGGATGTTGATGCAAGCGCCCAACACTATATCGCTCGACCAGATAGACAAATTAAATAAAAGCCAAAAGGGCCAGAGCAATGCTCGGCCAACACAGCCGCTCAATGCCCGCGTTGTTATCCAATAAATAGATGAGCTCAGCGCAAATCTATTTATTGGCGCACTCTCATTCCTATTTGCAAGTACCTAAGATGAAAACCGCTGGATAAAAAAATCCGACATCAGAAACTGATATCGGACTTTAACCTGCTGACTTTTATAACCCTTAGTCAAAAAGCTTTTCAATATCGCGAATGCTATCGCTCACCCAATCGGGATCACTTTCGGCAATAGGAACGCCGTAGTTATAGCCATAAGTCAGTGCAAAACTTGGGCAACCAGCCGCCTTTGCGGCCAAAATATCGTTACGCGAATCACCAACCATCAGCATCTGTGATGGTTCAAGGGCGCGTTTTTCCAAGACATACTGCAATGGATAAGGATCGGGCTTACGCTTAGGTAATGATTCACCACCGAGCACAATGTCAAAATAGCTATCGAAGCCAAGCTCAACCAATAGTGCTTTGGTAAATGGGTAAGGTTTATTAGTAACCACCGCCATGGGGATCTGTTTATCATGCAGGCGCTCTAATGTTTGTGCAACCCCAGGATACGGCTTGGTATTGACGCATAAATTTTCACCGTACAACCTATCAAAGCGAGCCCGAGCATCTTGATAGAGCGCATCATCTAGATCTGGGGCGATATTTTCTTGGCCACTTAAAGCGCGTTTCACAAGCACTTCAACGCCATTGCCCACCCAACCTTGTACAACCGTTGATACAAAGGTGTCTCGACCGAGCTCTTTAAGCATTAAATTAATTGCTAAAGCCAGATCTGGCCCGCTATCAATCAGCGTTCCGTCAAAATCAAAAGCTATCGCTTTTAGCGCAGCACTGTTCATACAGCCTCCAGTTGTTGACGCATTTTAGCAATCGCTTGAGCATAATCCGCCTGATTAAAAATTGCAGAGCCCGCAACAAACGTATCTGCTCCAGCTTTGGCAATCTCGGCAATATTATCTGCGCTCACACCACCATCGACTTCAAGACGGATCTCTCTGCCACTGGCATCAATGAGTTCACGGACTTTGCGGATTTTATCCAAGGTCGCAGGGATAAATTTTTGGCCGCCAAATCCTGGGTTCACCGACATCAGCAGAATTTGATCGACTTTATCCATCACAAATTCGAGATAACTCAATGGCGTGGCTGGATTAAAAACCAATCCACAGCGACAACCGTTATCTTTGACAAGCTGTAAAGAGCGGTCAATATGTTCGCTGGCTTCGGCATGGAAAGTAATCGTATTGGCGCCAGCTTTGGCAAAATCAGGAATAATCCGATCGACTGGTTTGACCATCAGATGAACATCAATCGCAGCGGTGATGCCATAATCACGCAGCGCCTGACAGATCATCGGGCCAAAACTTAAATTAGGGACATAATGGTTGTCCATCACATCGAAATGAATTTGATCAGCTCCAGCGGCCACCACTGCCGCGGTATCTTCCCCTAAGCGGGCAAAATCAGCCGATAAAATCGAAGGTGCAATATGATAAGGTAATTTCATGATGTCACCATTGGTAAGAAGATAGAATGGTCGATATTAACGCACTTTAACATCACCAGCCAGACTCGCTAATGGCTCAACGCCCTGTTTAGCTGGATAAAGCG
This sequence comes from Celerinatantimonas sediminis, assembly GCF_046054195.1. NCBI lineage: Bacteria > Pseudomonadati > Pseudomonadota > Gammaproteobacteria > Celerinatantimonadaceae > Celerinatantimonas > Celerinatantimonas sediminis. The sequence goes on along the minus strand of NZ_JBEQCS010000001.1, from coordinate 465,362 downwards.
CTAATAATTCATCAACTTTGATGCGCTGCTTACCCTTGCGGCTGATGGTGCGACGCACTTTCAATGAGCTTAACTGCGCACGCTGATAGATTTCTTTAGTAAAGGCTAACTCGTGGTTACTAATTAAAACCGTGGCCCCTTGGTGGGTGCTGGCATGTTCAGCCAACTTTGCGAGTCGAATCTGATCGCTCTTGGTAAACCCACCGCTGGTGTAACCCGTAAAGCTGGCCGTTGCAGACAATGGCGCATATGGCGGATCGCAATAAACGACATTTCCAGACTGGACCAGAGCAAAAGTCTGTTCATAGCCACAGCAGAGAAACTGCGCTTGCTGCGCTTTTAAGGCAAAGGCTTCTAATTCGGCTTGAGGGAAATAAGGTTTTTTATAGCGCCCGAACGGCACATTAAAGCCACCGCTTTTGTTATATCGACACAGGCCATTGTAACCGTGACGATTTAAATACAAAAAGAGCAATGAGCGCTGATAAATATCACCGCTGGCATTAAACTCTCGGCGCAGCGCATAATAGCGCTCCGACTGATTATTCTGCTCGTTAAAAAACGTGCGAGCATCGCGAATAAACTGATCCGGACTATTCTTGAGCAAATTATACAGATTAATCAGGTCAGCATTGATATCGGTGAGCAGGTAATCTTTATAGTCTGTATTAAGAAAAACAGAGCCTGCTCCGGTAAATGGCTCAATTAATCGGTCACCATCTGGCAAGTGGCGGCGAATATCCTCAATTAAATGATATTTACCGCCGGCCCATTTCAAAAAAGCCCGAATTTTCATCGTCCTTGCCAACAACTTTTAACAACCTATGATTGCTTGAGTTCAAACTGAACTTGGCGGAATGATTTAAGTAAACTGACCTGCCCTTGAGCTTTGAGTTTACGCTGTTCTCCCAAAGCTTGCTGACGAGAGGCAAAATCCCCCGTAATCACTTTATAAAGAATTTGCGAACTACCTTGGAATGGATAAACCCAAGCTGGGGAATATTTACCACGTTTAACAAAATCAGTCGCCGCACGCATTGAGCTAAAGGCTCCGAGCTGCAATGTATAATGTTTTGGCGCTTTGGCATTAAGGACACTTTCGGTATCTTGCCCCTGCGCAGGTGTTGCAACCGTTGTTGTGGTATTTGTACTGCTTGCGTTGGCTGCTGAGTTAGAGCTTGTAGCCGGTGTTGCTGGCGTAGTATCAGCAGAATTCTGAGCACTTGGCGCTGATGGCTGAGAGTCACTCGCTGATGAACTAGCTGCACTGGCGCTTTCATCCTGCGCTTGTGGGCTTGTTGCTGATTGTTCAGCCTTAGCACTGTCTTTATCAGCACTTTGCTGCTCTGTTGATGATTGCTGAGCTTTTAACAGCTCATCGACCACTTGGTCATCAACCACAACACGTTTTTGACCAACCTCTGGCGAATCTTTTTTGGTAATGGTCTTGTCCGTGACGGGCGCTGGCAAATCGGCAGTATTGTCCTTTTGTGAAGACTCTGTTGGAGTTGTGCCACTGTCTGATTGAGCCGCAGCTGCGCTATTGTCAGCTGTTTTTTTCGCAGGGATAACGACTGGGATCTCGCTATTGGGCTTAAGCGGTACTGACTGCTTGGCTTCAGGTTGATCATTTGAATGTAGCAGCTGCACAGCTAAACCTGCGACAGCGGCAATAATGACAGCAATAATCATCCAAATTAAATAGGGCTTGCGTGCTTTGTTCTGCTCTTGAGACATGATCCCAGCTCCTGAAATAGTTTGCTCAACGACCTGACAAATAGCGCGAGGATTCCCCTGCGCAGCTTCTATTAACTTGGCCAATGCTTGTTTGTTGGCAACACTTGATTGATATTGCGCTCGAACAAACAGCTGTTTGGCGAGAAGATTTGACTCATATTCATCAAGCGGCTCAATATCTAGCTCTAAAACATCACTCACCTGCCAGCTATATTCACGAGCAAGTTGCCGATATCGACTTGATGAAAACAACACTACATTTAATGCATCTTTATAGTTTTGCGAATATTTTTCAACGAGTTCAAAGAGTTCACTATATATCTGTGGCGATAATAATTCAGCCTGATCGATAACCAATAACTGAACACCACCGGAGGATTCCTGATTACGGAACAAACTCTCCCATAATGGATCGTCAGCATTAAAAAGTGGATCTCTGAGCCATTGTTTAAGCAACTGCTCACGGATCTGCGAGTCAGTTAGCTCCGACTCAACGCATACCCAAGCTTGATTAGCAAACTGACAACGATCGAGCAGACTCTGCGCCAGAGTTGTCTTAGCACTGCCACTGTCACCATGGACAAAAATAATGTGGCTGGAGAAACGAGTTAATGTTTCCAGCCGCTCAAGCAACTGGTGTTGGGAAGATAGCTCGACCAACGCAGTTTGCATCATCTTGCCCGAAGCGCTCCAATGACGCTTTCAATATCAGCCTGGGAGAGTGCATCAGTAATGATAGCTGAACCAATCGCTGTCGGTAAGATAACTCGCAATTGCTGATTGAGTACTTTTTTATCACGCATCATGTGCGTCATAAAATCATCGATACCCATCGCTTGCGGTGGTTTTACTGGAAGGCCTACTTTATCGATGAGCGCAATGATCCGCTCAACCTGCTCATCTTTGAGATAACCCAATTTTTGCGCAGATAACGCTGCCATGACCATGCCAGTGCCGACCGCTTCACCATGCAGCCAATTACCATAACCTTGGTGCGCTTCAATCGCATGACCGAATGTGTGCCCTAAATTAAGCAATGCCCGAATGCCATGTTCGGTTTCATCTTTACCCACAACTTCGGCTTTGATTTCGCAGCAACGATAAATCGCATGGGTAATCGTCTGTTCATCGAGTGCATGCAGTGCGTCTAAGTTATTTTCCAGCCAGGTAAAAAATTCACCATCGTAGATAATGCCGTATTTGATAACTTCTGCCATGCCTGCACGATATTCGCGTTCAGGAAGGGTTTTCAGGCAATCGATATCAATGACAACGCTCTGCGGCTGATAAAAAGCACCGATCATGTTTTTACCCAGCCGATGATTCACCGCCGTTTTGCCACCCACAGAAGAGTCCACCTGCGCCAGCAGTGTGGTTGGCACTTGCACAAACGGGATCCCGCGCTGATAACAGGCCGCTGCAAAACCCGCCATATCACCAATAACACCGCCGCCTAAAGCAACGATCGTTGTGTCTCGGCCGTGGCGTTTTTCTAGCAAGGCGCTATAAACATTATCCAAAACTTCACTCGTTTTGTACTGTTCGCCATCAGGCAAGGTCACTACATCAACCTGATAAGCTGATAATGTTTTAACTAATGCATCAAGATACAATGGACCAACGGTATCATTGGTAACCACCATGACCTGATGGCCTTTGATCGCCTGCTGAAAAAAATCGGGCTGACCTAACAGGCCTGGCCCGATTGAAATGGGGTAGCTGCGATCACCTAGTGCGACGGTTAATCTTTTCATATGCTCCCTTTTTAGAAGCCTAGCAGTTCAATAATCTGATTGGCGACTGCCTTGGCACTTTGATCATCGGTCACAACCCGATAATCAGCAATCTCTTCATATAATGGGCCACGTTCTTTGGCCAGCTCTTCAAGCCGTTCTCTTGGATCACCACAATTTTGCAGTAAAGGGCGACGCTTATCGCGTTGCGTGCGGGCAAACTGTTTATCAATAGATGTTTCCAGATAGACAACAATGCCACGCGCCGACAATCGATTTCGGCTTTCTTTGCTTTTTATGCAGCCGCCTCCAGTTGCCAGAATGATCCCTTGTTCTTGGGTCATATCATCAATTACTGTCTCTTCGCGGGCTCGAAAGCCGTCTTCACCTTCGACATCAAAGACCCATGAAATATCTGCACCGGTGCGGCGTTCAATCTCACTGTCAGTATCAAAAAACTGCATATGTAGCTGTGAAGCTAAATGACGACCAATGGTGCTTTTTCCGGCACCCATTGGGCCGATTAAGAAAATGTTTCGTTTTTCAGCCATGTCTCTATATTAACAATCTATTGCGTCAATTTTTCTCCGCGTAGATAAAATTGCGGAGTACCATCGTAACCAACCTTTTTGATTAACAAAGATCAGGTGCGCGATTATCGCAGTTTGCGCCCCGTCTTGGCAACCGGAAAATCAGTTCACTTGGTTCACAATACCTTCATTTGAGAAGCCATAATGGTTGGCGTTACAAATATTAATAATTCATTTTTTTGTATCTGATCGCTGGTATGACGAAATAAGCCACCGATACCGGGGATGTCTCCTAACAAAGGCACTTTTTCAACTGATTTTTGTTTTTGCTGCTGATAAATACCGCCTAACACGATAGTTTCGCCATTTTGTAACAGTACCTGAGTTTTAATCTCTTGGGTATTGATTGCTACAGCAAGGCCGGTGGACGTGTTTACCTCATCGCCAGCATTATTTTGCGTGATCAACAGATCTAGAATAATACCATCATCTGGGGTAATTTGCGGGGTCACCTTCAAACTTAGCTCAGCTTTTTTATAAGTGACCGAAGTTGCACCACTTGCAGCAGATTCAACATAAGGGATTTCTCGCCCTTGAGCAATATAGGCGGTTTGGCGATCTAGCGTGGTTATCTGAGGGCTGGCTATAATCTCGCCTTTGTCCTCTTCTTCCAAAGCCGAAAGTTCAAGATTGAGCTGTGAGGAAACACCGAGCCTTGCCAATTTAAACGTAGCACTCGTGGTTGGCGAAGCCACTGGCAAATTAATGTTAAGTTGATCAGGCGTGCTTTGCTCAATTGAACTAACAGAACCTGCTTGCCACTGGATCCCCAGCTCTTTAGAAGCCTGTGAGCTCACGGTCACCATTTTAGATGCAATAGCCACTTCACGCACTGGCAAATCGAGGTGTTGAACCAGTTGATGTAATTGTGAAAGCTCAGAGCTAAGCGCCCGCAAAATAAGCGTATTGGTTCGCGCATCAGCCGAAACAGAACTGCGCGATGAGAGAATATGCTTTGCCGCTTTATTAATGACTTTGGCAAGGTTCGCCGCTTTGGCATAGCGAATTTTAATAAACTCAGTCTGTAGCGGCGCTAATGTTTGAGCCATTTTTTGCTGGGCAAGGCGGCTTTTTTGTCGCTTAGTTAACGTCTCAACCGACTCAACATATAAGCCGTGCTGGTGAGAGCTCGCGACCAAGTTACATAAATCCAATACCCAATCAAAGACCTGCTGCCAACTTTGCTGATGCACCGATAAACTAATAGGCGGTAAATTTTGAGCTTTAAGTAACAAACTTTGATGTCGCAATCGGGCAAGCCATAATAAAAGTTCTCCTGGAGGCATATTGGCCACATCCATCGTAATTTGCAGCGAACTCGGTTGTTGCTCAGTTATAAAGACAATCTGCAAACTTGCTTGCTGTTCTGAATGTTTTATCGTTGCCAAAACGTGAGGCAATAAGCTAATCGTTAACAGCGAGAGCTTCGGCTGCCAACTCACATGACGGATGAACCGATGATGAAGGTGAATATTCTTTAACTGTGAAAGGTCAAATTGCACAGATGAGTCAAACCAAAGTTGTACTTTAGCATTTGTCACGCTCGCTCGGTAATGAGCTAGAGCCGGAGTAAATGCTAACTTAAGGCTGTCATCATGATTATTTTGACTGATGGCGCAACGAATAGATTCAGCCCATGCCAAATGAGCGTCCAAAGAGCTACCAATTACGAGGATGATGACCAGCGCTTTAAGACACACAGAGATTTTTGTTGAGCGCTGGCAAGCATGACTTGCTCGCTGCCAATAAGATGAATTTTCCATGCAGTTCCTGCTATTTGCTGTCCTTGAAAAAATTGCAAAACATGTTGTTTTTGCTCTAAGAGTGCTTGTAGCTGGTGATTAACCGTCATATTTCCCAAATAACGCCACCCTTTCGGACACCCTGAGATTGGCTCGACTTTTTTAACTAACGAGGCCGATTTTGGATTTGCGAGTACATTCTTTGAATGAGGATGTTCTGGTTGTTTTCGCTGTGCGTGAGATGATTTGAACTTAGGCTTTTGTATAACTGGGGTAAAGGGGTCACGCGTTAGCGGCTCTGCTCTAGCTGGCACTTGCAGCCAAAGCATCAATAAAGCCAATATTTCCCAGAGCCAAGTAACTTTCATCGCGATGTTGCCTTAGGGTTTAACAGCTTCAGGCGAATGGTTAAATGCTCAGCTTTAGGACTTTTAGAGAGCGTGATTTCTTGGATTTGTTCATTAATAGCAAGATTAATCGGACTATTAAGCCACGTAATAAAAGACGCGAAATCGCCTTGCCCATTGAGAATTAGCTCTTGTCCATGGCGCTGATAAGACTGCAATGCAAAAGGCAGCTCGCTTAACCAAGAACGATTTATTTGTAAATTCGCAGAAGATTTGCGATGAACGTGAGCATTCACTAACTTTCGTTTTAAAAAGATCTGATGATGTAACTGATGAACCTGATAAGCGCAGTTAAGCCAATCTATACCCAACGCCACGAGTGTAATAACGAGCAACAGCATCGACCATTTGTTTTTATCAAGGCGCATCAGTTAAGGCTCAACGTTAAAATAAATGACTGTAACTGCTCGCCAGTGGGCGCTTTTAACTGCTCTAAATGCGCTTGTTTTACCCAGCTCAATTGGCGCAATGACCGCAAATAGCTTTTTAATACGTTGGCATTTTGGGTCTTTCCCTGCAGTCGTAATACCGACTGTTTAAGCGCTAGCTGCTCAAAGTAAACCTCTTTGGGTAATGCTAATGCGACCTCTTTAAGCCTAGTCGACCAGTGAGTTGGGTGATAATTTAGCTGATGTTGATTGCCAATTTTTCGCGATAATTGATAAAGATAGTGCGTTTGCGAGCGCACTGACTGATGCAGTTGCCAATTATGAAGCCCGAGTAGGCCAACAAAAATCCATGCCAATATCAGATAATGGCGATTAAGTTGCGAAGGTGTATTCGCATCAGGGGAAAAATTATAGCCGCTCATAAACGTTTAATGCGCCCCCAAACGCTGCCATTTGGCTGGCATCATGAATCTGGCTGCTTTTAAACTCTAATACGTCCAGTGAACAACCAAGAGATGGCAAGCTCTCACCAAAAGAGCGAACTTGTTTTAGGCGAATCCCAGGCAAACGCCGCCATAATAAAGGAAGCTGCGCTAAGTAAGTGGCTAATGACTGGCTATTGAATGAATCAATCTTGCACCAATCTAATAAGCGCCGGGCTAAAAATAAGCTAATTTCCAAACCATGGGCAGATTGCACCAGATGTAACTCAGCGAATCGTCCCACGCAAGGGATTTGCTGTTGCCACCAGCAATAGGCTCGGGCAAAACAAGCGAGATCAATACGGATTAACTGCCAATGCAATGTGCGACAAACACCATCGATAACGCCGATTAATCGTTTGGGCAGTGCAACGGCTTGAAACAGTTGATGATTGTGATGACGATAATCATTGGCAAGCCAGCGCGTTTGGATTTGCCAGCTAGCAGAAATATCCATGCCATTGCGCTGACAAGCTTGAATGATTTGATAATGGTTAGATTGGTGCTCACTCACAGCGAGCGAAATAATGGCCATCTGGACACATTCATAAGGCACATTGAACATCACTCGAACACGTTTCACACCCAGCTGTGACTTAATTTGCACAAGCAACTTGAGTAATAATTCACTGTGCTGCCATAAGCTTTGTGGCCAATTGCCTGATGTTAAAAAATCGGCCTTAAATACTTTAATCGGCTGAGCCGGACGATATAACACAGCCCGAATGGCATCTTCTTGCAGATCAATTCCTAAAGCGGCATAACTGCTCACAAACTTTCTCCCTGTTTGCTTAAGTTATGCGCTAGTTTATCCTTTTAATGATAAATAAATCAATAAAAGAGTTTAAAGAGTAATCTGTTATTTCAGTAAAATGGGTCGAATCATAGCCGCAGTTACTTATATAATTAGCGTTTACGAAAACACCAACAGGTAACCATAATTAATGACGTGGCTTAAACGACTTTTGGGGATCATGCTTCTCGGTGCCATTGTTGGCACGGCGGGAGTCGGGGCAATGTATATCTATGTACGGCCTGAATTACCGGACGTAAGCACCCTGAAAGATGTTCAGTTACAAACACCAATGCGTGTTTATACCGCTGATGGCAAACTTATTTCACAATTTGGCGAAAAACGCCGGATCCCACTGCCTATTGACGATATTCCGACCAAAATGAAGCAAGCGTTTATCGCCACAGAAGACTCTCGCTTTTATCAAAACCCAGGCATTGACCCCATTGGGATCATGCGTGCGGCGGTGAATCTAGTCATTACCGGTAAAAAGTCACAAGGTGCCAGTACAATTACGCAGCAGGTTGCCCGTAATTTCTTTCTCACTCGTGAGAAAACCTATATTCGTAAAATCAAAGAGATCTTTTTAGCGCTGCAAATTGAACACGTTTTAACTAAAAATGAAATTCTCGATTTGTACCTCAATAAAATTGCGCTGGGCTATCGCGCATTTGGTGTAGGCGCCGCCGCTCAAGTTTATTATGGCAAATCGGTGGATCAGCTGACCCTTGCGCAAATGGCCATGATCGCCGGCCTGCCCAAAGCACCTTCGGCGTTAAACCCGTTACACGACCCAGTGCGAGCGAAAGATCGACGCAATACTGTCTTGGGCCGAATGTTAGAGCAGGGTTACATCGATAAAGCAACCTATGAAAAGACGCGTCTTGAACCGATTACCGCCACCTATCATGGCGCTGAAATTGAGGTTCACGCCCCCTACCTTGCCGAAATGGTTCGCCAGCAGATGGAAGCTAAATACGGCGATAAAGCCTATACTCGCGGGCTGAAAGTCTATACAACTGTTACTGCGAGACGTCAGTTAGCGGCAGAGCATGCCCTGCGCGAAAATTTGCTTAATTACGACCAACGTCATGGGTTCCGCGGCCCAATTATGCACCTTTGGAAGGCAGGTCAGAGCGCGCTTAGCCATGATGCAATTAATCAAAAGCTTAAAACATTACCCAATTACGCGCATCTAATTGCAGCGGCCATTACCAGCGTTGCAGGCCAACAGGCTAAAGCGGTGTTAAAAGGTGGAAAAAATATCACCCTGAATTGGGATGGCATGAAATGGGCACGGCGCTTTATTACCGATAGCCGCCAAGGCGATGAGCCTAAACAAGCCAGTGATATTTTAACGGCAGGCGATGTCATTTGGGTCACCAAAGAGTCTGACTCTGATGATTACCGACTTTCACAGCTGCCCGATGCTAGCGGTGCAATTATTGCGTTGAATCCGCAAGATGGCGCGATGGAAGCAATCTCAGGCGGCTTTAGTTACAACAAGAGTAAATTTAACCGAGCCATTCAAGCCCGTCGCCAAGTTGGTTCCAATATCAAACCATTTATCTATTCCAACGCCTTTGCCAGTGGCATGACGCTAGCGACACTGGTCAATGATGCCCCTGTGAATCAGTGGGATCAGTCTTTGGGGGTTGCGTGGCGGCCGAAAAACTCGCCACCTGAATATGCCGGGCCACTGCGTCTTCGAGTCGCTCTAGCTGAGTCGAAAAACGTGGTCTCCGTGCGTTTGGTTCGCAAAATGGGCATCGATAGCGTCATTAAGCACCTGCAGCTATTTGGCTTTGAGAAAGATGAACTGCCACACAATGAAACACTTGCGTTAGGTTCAGCCTCACTTACGCCTTTGCAACTGGTGCGAGGTTATGCAACATTTGCCAATGGTGGATTTTTAATTTCGCCTTACTTTATCGACCATATTAGCGACTCAACCGATCAGATTATTTATCAGGCGCAACCTAAGATTGCCTGTCGCAATTGCGATAAAGCAGCGACTAGCCCATCGCCGAATGACTTGCTAAGTATTCAGGGCGACCCGCTAAAACAGTGTCCAATCCAATATGCCAGGGCAAACCAACTCGCTCCGCGAATTATTTCTGCGCAAAATGCTTTCTTAGTCGCACAGGCAATGCACAGTGTCATTACAGGTGGCGGCAGCTGGGCTCATCACACCGGCTGGAACGGTACAGGCTGGCGAGCACTGAGCCTGCATCGCGATGATTTATATGGCAAAAGTGGTACCACTAATGACTCGCGTGATGCTTGGTTCTCCGGCTTTGGCCCGGGGATTGTCGCAACCAGTTGGGTTGGCTTTGATGATTTCAACCGCGACCTAGGCCACAGTAGTTACAACAACAATCTGGGCAAAAATCAGGTCTACGGTGGTGAATTTGGCGGCAAAACAGCGCAACCGGCTTGGATTTCACTGATGAGAGAAGCACTTGATGGTGTACCTGAGCGTCAGATCCCAACTCCGGAAGGTATTGTCACTGTACGCATCGATGATAAAACGGGCCTGCTCAGTAACAAAACAGATTACACCAGCCGCTTTGAATATTTCATTGATGGCTCGCAGCCGACTCAGTACGCTCAGCAAAGTAACGCTGAACATGAGAATATTCAGGATCAGATCTTCTAATCTTGTTCTCCAGCTTAAAAGAAAAAGGTCAAAGCACTGCTTTGGCCTTTTCTATTTAGTTCTTCTTACAATAAACGGTTCAACTATCAACTCTAGCTAAAGTCCACCGCATCATTTTAGAAGCAGACTGACAGCGGACATAAAACGTATATCTCAAAAGCCACAAACAGTATTTTTATTCTAAAAATAAAAACTATCGAACTAAAGAGATAATTTTTAAGCAATACAAATTATGCTATTGCCAAATTGTGATGATTATCACTGATAAAATCCATATATTAAAAGAATATTTATTCCTTATTTTATTTTAATGAAAAATTAATTTCATTAAAAATTCCTCTATATCGCGGACCAAGAAATATGGATAAATTTCGATACAATATGGTGTACGTCATGCTGTGTTGTAGTGTTGCAGCGCTAGGTGGATTCCTTTTTGGTTACGACTCATCGGTCATCTCTGGAGCGATTGAACCGCTAAGTCACCATTACCAATTAACCCCTGCCGAAACCGGTTGGGCGGTCTCTAACGTCATTATTGGCTGCATTATCGGTTGTTTTGTAGCAGGCCCCTTGAGCGATAAAATCGGGCGAAAATACACACTGGCAATCACTGCCATTTTGTTTGTTGTTTCTGTCGCTGCAACCGCATGGTCGGTCAACTTTACCATGTTTGTCACCTTTCGCATGCTCGGCGGCTTATGTATAGGTGTCGCATCGGTTGTTACCCCAACCTATCTTGCCGAAATGGCACCTTCAGCTTATCGAGGACAAGTTGGCGCTCTGAATATGTTTTGCTGCGTTGGGGCGCAGGCCATTGTGCAATTTGTGAATTATTTTATTGCCCGAGGCATGAGCGCAGAACAGCTAGAACAATCAGGCTGGCGCTATATGATGGCCATGGCCTTAATCCCATGTGCTGCATTTGTCATTCTGATCTGGTTTATCCCAGAATCCCCCAGATGGTGTGTTATGAAAGGCCGATATGATCAGGCTTTAAAAACGCTCACCCACATCTCCAATCGTGAACATGCCCAATCACTGCTGGAAACCATTAAAGGCTCGTTTGCCGCAGGGCCAACCTATCAAAAAGTTGTGTACGACAAAAAAACATTCGTTTTTTTGATGATTGGCGTTGGTCTTGCGGTTTGTAGTATGGCAACCGGCATCAATGCTATTCAATATTATGGCCCATCGTTATTACTCAATATCTCCAGCAATATTGACGAAGCTATGTTCAAGTCCTCTTGGCTGGCTGTTGCGCAATTTGTTGGCGTGGTCACCGGGATGGCCATCACCGACAAATTAGGCCGGCGCAAACTGATTTTATGGGGCTCTTTATTTGCCTGCATTGGGATGGTCTACACCTTTATTGCCTTCTATTACAACGTCACAGGGCTTGCCTGTGTCATCGGTTTATTTGTGTTCATGTACACCTTTGGCGCCACTTGGGGTCAGGTTGTGTGGACACTGGTCAGTGAGATTTTCCCGAACTATTTACGCTCAGTAGGAACAAGTATTGCCATTAGTGCGATGTGGATAACTATTTTCATCATTGCGCAGCTCTTCCCCATGCTTAACAAAAGTAAATTATTAATCTCACTCTTTCATGGTGGTTTCCCGCTGATTGTCTTTGGTGTTCTTGCGCTGCTCACATTAATGTTTGCATGGCGTTATGTCCCAGAAACCAAAGGTGTTCCACTCGAGAAGATGGAGCATTTGGTTCTAGATAAATTCTATAACCAAAAAGCCCCCAAATAAGGAACCGAAAATACCGAGCCATTGTGTTTAAACATTAAAAATAAAAGAAAAAACAACTAGTTAAATTTTATTAGCAACAACTGTTCGAATTAATCAGCGCTTTTGCACTAGCACAAGCCATGAGTGGAGAGTAGAGAGAATGAGCATTTCAGTGTCAGGGATACAACTGACAACGAGCGATCCAATATTAGCAAAATCACGATATCGCACATTGCTCTGGGCCGGGGTTTTAGGCTCACTGGCAGGTTTATTATTTGGATATGACACCAGCGTGTTATCCGGAGCACTTATCTATTTGAGTGTCGATTTGGGATTTCACAGCGGCGGGTTAACCAGTTGGGACCAAGGGTTAGTCACATCAGTGCTATTACTTGGCGCAGCAATCACCGCATTTTTTGGCGGACAACTGGCTGATAAAACAGGCCGGCGCAATATTCTTAGAGTCGGTGCCTTTTTATTTTTAGTTGGCGCCGTAGCTTCAGTGGTGGCACCAAACTTTAATTGGCTCGTCATTTCGCGCTTTATTTTAGGCTGCGGCCTTGGAATAACATCAACGGTTGTGCCTATCTATCTCAGTGAAATTGCGCCAGCTGCATCGCGAGGCCGATTAATTGCCAGCAATGCCGTTATGATCAATGTCGGCCAGCTGATTGCGGTCGTTGCCAATGCGTGCGTCTCCCCGTTTGCGTCATGGCGGCTAATGTTCATTCTTGCAGCCATTCCAGCTGTACTGGTGATGATCGCCGTCTGTTTTATCGGCGATACACCGAACTGGTATGTACGGCACAATCAAAATGACAAGGCGCGCAAAGCCTTACTTAAAACTAGTACTGCAGAACAAACCGAGCAGTTTATCGCCAAAGAACAAGCCATGATGGCGCTTGAATCTGAATCTGGTAAACAGGGGCAACTTTCAGATTTATTTAGAGAAAAATGGCTGCAGCGAGTTTTATTTGTCGGCGTCATTATCGCGCTGATTAATCAGTTTACCGGCATCAATGCCGTGATGTATTTCACGCCAACACTGCTCACAACGGTAGGGCTCAGCGCTCAGAATGCACTCTTAGCTTCCGTTCCCATTGTGTTGTTAGGCACTGTGGCTGCCGTCGGTCTGGGATTTGGACTGATGGATAGAGCGCCGCGCCGGCTCGTGCTTGGCATAGGAACAACAGGCGTCGCGATTACTATGGCGGCGATTGGTTGGGTGTATGGTTTGATTGACCCATCCAACCCATCGGTTCTTATCTCGTGGGTTTTGATTGCCTTAATGGCGTTATTTTTAATTATCAATCAGGGATTTGTAGGTGCAATGACCTGGACCATTTTAGCCGAAATATTCCCCGGACATTTACGCGGTCTTGGCAATGGGCTCGCAACTGCAATCATCTGGGTCGTCAATTTTGGGATCTCACTGGTCGTTCTGCCACTACTGAACAGCATCGGTGGCCGTTCGGTATTTTGGATCTTCGCTGCCATTAACATTTTTGCTGCTCTATTTGTCTGGAAAGTTCTTCCAGAAACCCGCGGCAAAAGCCTTGATGCCATCGAGAATGAATTTCGTACTAGGGTCGAAAACTAATTTTTTAGCCTGAGTTCAATAGCAGACAAACAAAGGAACATAACATGCACATTAAACCACTCGGAATTGGTGTCGTCGGGACTGGCGATATCAGCAATGCCTATCTAGGCAATCTTTCGCGATACGACGATATTGTGCGCTTAGTTGCCGTAGCGGATATGAATACCGAACGAGCTAAACAAAAAGCTCGCCAGTATTCGATTGCAGCGACTTATTCATCCGTAGATGAGCTAGTCAAAGACCCATCGGTTGATATCGTTTTAAACCTCACCCCGCCAGCGGCGCATGCAACGGTAACGTTAACTGCGCTTAAAGCAGGCAAACATGTATATAGCGAAAAAACCATCGCCACTACCCTTGAAGATGGCCAAGAAATTCTCGACTTAGCCAAAGCGAATGGCTTAACTGTCGGCTGTGCTCCTGACACAATTTTGGGTGGCCGTTTACAAGAAGCCATTGAGCTAATCGATTCGGGCAAAATTGGTGAGATAACAGGCGGAGTTGCGAGCGCAGTTTTCCCCGGTTTGGAATGGTTTCATGCCAGCCCAGTGTTCTATTATGGTGAAGGCGTTGGCCCACTGCCTGATTTAGGCCCTTATTATTTAGCTGCACTTATCGCAACACTGGGCCCTGTTGCGCGGGTCACGGGCCTTGCTAAAAAAACTTACCAACAACGGCTAGTACACAGCGAGCCAATGAAAGGAACAGTTATCGATGTTGAAGCTCCAACCTATGTCACGGCGTTGCTAGAGTTTGAAAGCGGAAGCATTGTGACATTTCTGATTAGCTGGGACATCTGGGACTCGCAGTTACCTAGAATGGAATTTTATGGAACAAAAGGAACCATCTGTCTGCCTGATTTAGACCCATTAGAGGGGCCTAATATCTTTGGCGGTCCACTCTGGCTAAAGACTACCGAGTCATCACGCTTTGTCTATCTACCTCGACCAGAAGTTGATATGAATTGGGAATCAGTCGAGCTGCACCATCCATTTACAGAAACCAGCCACGCCCAAAATAGTCGTGGAATTGGCTTAATCGATATGGCCTATGCTCTGCAAGAAGGTCGAGCACCGCGCTTAAGTGCTGAAATGGGTTTTCATGTTCTTGAAGTGTGCACTGCAATTACCAAAGCGGCCCAAGAAAAATGTTTTGTGGAAGTTAAAAGCACATGTAACCGACCAGAGCAGATGCCCATCGACTTTCCAAAAGGCAAACCAAGAGCCTAAACATTTATCCTTTGGCCTCACTCCTAGCCAACCAGTTTGGGCAAATAAAGAAAAGCGATGGTTTTCCATTTGCTTTTCTTTTTGCGCTATAAGCTAAATTTAAGCTTCGCTTATCGCTCAACGCTTTTGCTAAATTAAACCCAAGCTTAAACAAGCGTTGCTATTCATCGGGTGGTTTTCAAATGCCGCGACCAAGCCCCGAAAATATATGCCGCCAATGTGGCAATTACGATGATGCACTAACCACAAGATTTGGCCGTTTATGAAGGCGCATCATCATCAATACTGACAACACCAGAACCCCCGCGGCAATAAAGAAACCAAAATGAGCAATGCCGAAGTGGCTTAATAAAGCGATAACGACATAACTGATACTTTGTGCAAACGTTGAGAACATTTTTAATCCGCCATCGGCCCGACCTCGTTGGTCAATATGAATACTGTGATGCATCAGGTTTACACGAGCAATACGATTTAACGCATTAAAAAAACCAAAACAAAACGTAAACATCATCAACAATGGCAATGACGTTGAAAGACTCATCCCCACTAACATCATAGCGGCGAAAGCCATAGCAGCAATCATAATCAGTGGATACGGCCCAATCGTTAATAACCGACTGATGAAGACTCCGGTGATTAACGACCCCAGCGCAAAGGCGATGTTATAAGCGGCAAACCAACCCCCAGAGATCCCGGTTTGAGAAAACCAAATGGGAACCAGCTGTTCGAGAAATGTCAGTATCGGATAGCATAAAGCCGATAACATCAAAAACAGATAAAAATGCGGCTGACGAGTAAATATTATCCGGCTTTGCGTCATGAGTTGGATAAATGAGAGTGAAAGAGAATGACGTAACTGGCGCCGATAGGGGGTGAAAAAATAGCAAATGACCGACATAGCTGAAGCCATTGCTGCAAAGATGGAAAACTCAAACATCCCCCAGCGCTGCAACAATGCTACTCCAAGGGCGCCGGCACCTAACGTAGTCGCTTGCATGGTCACCTCTTGTTTACCTGAAATAGAGGCATATTCATGCGGATAAAAATTCTCTTGGGTAAAAGCATGATTCGTTGCCCAAGCCACATTACCAGAAACCCAAAAGATTAATTGAGCCGCAGCCAACAACCAATTTGATGAAAATCCTAATCCATAAACACTGGCCACAACAGCGGCGGTTGCAGCTTGAGAGAGCTGAACAAGAATCAAAATGTTTTTACGCGAATATCGGTCAATCACAGTGGAAAGCACAGGTGTTAAAACAAAAGAAATCACCGTACACACCAACGCTACTAAAGAGACAAATACGCCCATATTCGGTGTTGATAACATCACCCAAGGTAGGGCCATCATAAAAAGTCCTGAGGATATACCATCAAAAAACCGGCCGACTAAATAGCTCCCAGCGGGTGTTTTTTCGTTAAGTTCCATTTTTTACTTCCTGTGCGATAACGTATCTCTCACCCTAAAACCTAAAGTTAACTTGAGGTAAAGTAATTTTTTAATTAATGTAACTAACACGCTGGTTCGAAGGGGGCCAAACAATGGAAATGAGCATCGGTGAAGTTGCACAAAGGGCTGGAGTAAAAGTATCAACATTGCACTTTTATGAGCAAAAAGGCCTTATTTATAGCTGGCGAAATCAAGGAAATCAGCGCCGCTATCATCGCAGCATACTGCGCCGGATTGCCGTAATAAAAGCGGCACAAACAGTTGGACTGAGCTTAGAAGATATTGCCAACTCATTGTCGGTATTACCCAAGCACCAAGCCCCCAACAAAGAGCAATGGATGCAAATGGCATCGACATGGCAAGCTATGCTTGAGCATCGAATGGCACAATTAAAAGCATTACAAAATAACTTAGGAAGTTGCATCGGCTGCGGATGCCTGTCTTTAGAATCCTGCGCGCTGTATAACCCGCAAGATATTCGTGCAAAAACTAGCGCGAATAAAACACTTCTGACTCATCCTGAAGATTGGAACAAAAGCCAAAACCATCCAACTAAATGACAATCATAAAATTTGAACAGTTAAAGAAAATTATCAACGGTTGGGAAAAGATAGATATCATGCACGCATGATATACAGTTGTTTATGGGGCTGCATAGGTAATGCGTAAAATTTTAGGGACTAAGGATTGTATGGAGAGTTTAATTAGCATTTTAAAAAGGGCAAATAGCCAATTAGAAGATGGTTGGTTGTATCTGCCTGAAGGTGAAAAATGGAGTTTTGAAACTCGTGCAATGATAATAGATGATGACTCATTAGATATCACCGAAGTTGATGAAGATGATGAGCCGATAATTGCAAAAGAAAATGGACTAATCTCTACGCTCGACACGAGGACAATAGAAAGTATCTATTCATTTGCTCAACATTTAGATGGCGAGCTGAGTGATGCTCTACTTTTTGAATCATTTTTATATTATTTCGAGAATGATTCATTCTTGCCGTATTCGGGGTTTAAAGCATTATCAGATGATGAAGCCCAAAACAAAATCGATAGGGATTTTTATGAAAATCTCGGCGATGAGAGAAAAGAAGTTCAATGTAAGACGAGCCACTGTAATAGAGGTGCTATCTCTGGCAGTGCATATTGTAAAATTCATCATTTCGAAATGGTGAAAAAAAAGAGCTGTCCCTTCAATGATTGAGGTTGCCGCTAACCAGAAATCGCAATAGATGTAAATAGCATCTGGTATTCTTTTAGGTCACTTATTTGTGATGATATTGCTAAAGCAATGAAAACATCTTGGAAAACTGATATAGAAAATATCAGGCAAGTTATAGCAGAATATCTGTGGCTTTTGTATTTAAGTCAATATACTCATAACAAAGCCCTTAAAGCGAGCCACAAAAGCATGACGAGCTTTAGTTCAAATCGACTCGAGCGTATACAGCAACTTAACTAGCGAATTGCATATGGATTTAAATGAAGAAATTGACGCTCTAAACCAATTGTTCGAAATGTACAAGGTCAACCATTGCGTACCGAGAGTTTACAACAGCCAAGATGCAGCCCGCGTTCGAGAAATGTATAAAAGTACAATGGGGCATGGCTTTTACGACTTGAAGATTTGCCAATCAAATGGCCATACGATTGACGTTAATAGCGAGAGCGAAGTTAATACAAAGCTCCATGCTTTACTTGACTCAATAAAAATAAAAATCGACAGATATCCGCAATATAAGGTTTACAAAAAACCTGGGAAAAAACGAAAATAACGATAAAAGTTGTCTACAAGCAATATAAAAATATCTCAGTAGATTAGGAAATTCCGCGAGATAAAAGTACACAAACAATTTAACTAAAGCGCAATACATGGCGACTTTAGTTTGCGATGAAGTAATACCCTGATTGCAAGTAATCACTTTTGTACAGCGTTGCTCACAACTAAAATGGGAATAATGCCAGCTAGAGAATCGTTATGGGAATAGATGTACGTTACTTCGTAGAATATAGGCGCTCAGCAGATGAAAACTGGATAGGATTTGGGGAATTTCACCCAGAGCGCAACACTGAGCTTATCGACGATTTGCGGATGCTTGGTGAGTTACGCGGTGTGCCAAAGAAATATAGTGTTTCATTCTTTGAAAGAGCATTCGTCTATATTGCTGAAGAAGAAGAAATTGCGAAGTGTATTGGCGATAAATATTGTACTAAACAGTTGGCTAATAACTGGGTAAAACAATATGGTTCTAAAATATACCATAGCAGTCGAACAGATGCTGATTGGATACTTGATCCAGAGTTCGAATCAACAAGTTGGCTACTATTTTCAGAGTTTAAGGCAATCATCGAAAATCATTTAACTAAGAACAAACTTAGCGTTGATTACGAGGCTATATGCAGCGCAATGGAAGTCATCGAAAATTGCTGCGATAAAAATTCTACTAGATTAATATTTTGGTACTGTTAAAAACACGAAGAAATCATGAATAAACCGTTTCAGCGAATGGGCTCGAAAGATAGACCAAGCAAATGCAATATAGAGTTATCGTAAAATTTTTCTCACATCAACTCATCCGCAAACGAGAGGCATTATGCCAAAAAGGAAACCACTAAAAGGGCACATTGTTCAGTCAGATGACTCTCATATTCGTTATGAGATATCAAATGAAACAATGAGCTTTTTTACCGTCCTACAAGAAATAATGTGTCGTGAGTTTGGTGCTCTTATAACGGAAGAACCTTCATACTTTATCAGTGAAGTCATAGGTGAATTTAAACTGAAAAGTACAAAATTTTACTGGGGATGGGATGACAATTCAGGTGTTTATATTCTATCTCTTTGTAAAAATGGAGACTCGTTAATTAAAGAACTAGCTATCAAGTTAAATGAATATCTAAGACCCATAAATTATGGTGAGTATATAAATGGCTAACAAAGCACAACGATAACTTACGTTGACTAGCAAAGTGATGAGGCATAAATAAATTTGGAAACAAAATTCAATATAAGAGAAGCGACATTAAATGATGTTTCAACTATATCAATTTTAGGCCGTAACACATATAAAGAACACTTTGCCGATATTTGGCATGACATTGATAGTTTTTTAAATACTGATTTTACAGATAGTGCAATTGCATCATGTATCAATTCGCCAGCAAATCATCGTTATCTTTTAGCATTTAGAGACAATACGTTGGTTGGTTTTGCCAAATTAAATATAGACTCAGAACTAAATGGCATGGGCAAAGCATGTATTGAATTGCAAAAAATCTATCTAAAAAAGAACTGTATTGGCAATCATCTTGGTTCGGCACTCATGGACTATGTCATGAAACTTGCATCTGAGCTTGCTAGCAAATACGTGTGGCTAGATGTGTTAAAAAACAACGTTCAAGCCCAACGATTCTATCAGCGATATCAATTTGAAATAGTTGATGAAATACCTTATAAAACCGACCGGTATGAGATAGGAATGTTTGTTATGCTAAAGCGATTAAAAAATAGCTAATACATTGAGCAATTGACCATTATTTATCACCTAAACGTTGAATTAAGCATTCATGGGATAGTGAAATGCTCGAAGAAATAAGAAGATATATAAAGAAGTATACCGATAACTACTATTGCATGAGCGTTAGTGGAGCGGTTCCGATTGAGATGAGAGACGGGCCAGTAAATGAAGATGGCTGGGTTCTTTGGGAAACCAATCAAAAGTAATGTCTCAGATGAAGAGTTGACGGAAATCGAAGAGCAATATGGGTTTAAATTTCCACCATATTTTGCACTTTACTTTAAAGCTTACTATCAATTACTCGATCAAGTCTTTAGCAACAAGTACGATGGTCAGCTAGTCATGATGCCTTGTTGCCCATCAGATCGACCTCTTGCTCAATTAAAAGATTTAATTGAAGCATGGAACCCATTAGTAAAATCAGGCTATATTCCGTTTGCGCAATGGGGAGATGGGTGGGGGCCCATCTGTTTAGACATGCAAAATCCGACTAGTGAAGGCAATGATTTTGCGGTTATTTGGTTTGATCACGAGCAAATCATCCCATTAGCAGAAGAAGGCTGTAAGCAAAGAGAGAATATCGTTCGTTTCTCACAACCTTTATATCGCTCATTTAAAGAGTTCTTTTACGATATATACGTGCAAGATGATTAACATATAATCAATTAAGAGCAATTCACAATGCATGGCATTTTAGTTTGCCATGAAGATAGTGATTAAGGCATCGAAGATAAGCAATGTCTATCGATGCTCATACTTTAATGCAATGTCATATATCTTAAAAAGAGCTAATTCACCTAATATTATGAATCGATTAGAAGAAATAAAAGCCAAACAATGCAAGTTAAACACCGAAGAGTTTTTGCCAAAGTTTGCATATCGCAGAAACTCTGTAGTTTATCCATTGGTTTGTCACGTTAATAATATGATGGGTTGCCTAAATGCCCAACATCTAAAGGCGGTTCCAATTTTTATTGAGCGGATAAAACAATTCATGGATGAATACCCGAACTTATCGGGCGCTGAAAGTTACTATACGTTAGTTGCTATGTATCTAATTGATGTTGAAAACTATTTAATTGAAAAGAACAGATTATAAAGTCAGTACATAAAAAATACCTTGGGCAAACCAAACATTTGGTTTTCGCGCTTGCAAGAAGAACCTATCTCTTTCACCCCCACTTTCCCAGAGGCTGTCGCCCGTTTTAGCTCATTCTTTTCTAAAAGAGACGCTCATGTCATTATATGTTTTTCTATTTTCATTAAGTTAATGATGGATAAGCAAGAAATTATAAATATCGGAGAAGTTCTTGCTAAAGAACTCGCGAAGGCATCAAGTAAATATAGTATCAAATCAGATCATTATGATATTTTAGGCTACGAATCAGCCGAAATTGAAAAAATAGCAAAAAGCATTAAAAATGGTAGTGCTGATACATCGATGTTAAGCCAGTCAACGCTGCTATCCGATTGGGGGGCAATATTAGAACATGATATCCCCGAGCTGATTTTAAAAGTGAAGCAATATAGAAAACTTTGTGAGGATTTTTTAAATTCAAACATCACTTAATAAATTTGCACATGCCAAAGCCTAGCGGTTTTCCGTCTCGCTTATTGTAGCCAAATTGGTGATAGAAATTCTCTTTACCAAAAGCTGCTAATAACGCCACTGTCGCACCACTTTTAGCGGCATCTTTAATAAATGCCTCGAGCGCGCCTATGATAATTTTACCCACACCTTGGTTTTGACAGTTTGGCGCAACCACAATATCTTGCAGATAAAAATACATCGCCCCATCACCGACAATTCGGCCAAAACCAACTAATGTCTTATCGGCATAAACACAAACTTGAAAAACTGAATGTTCTAGGCTCTTTTGCACAATCTCTGGCGCTGGGTTCACCCAGCCGACATCACTGCGAAGCTGCATAAATTCATGAACATCCGGTGAATCTTGGATTAGCTTAAATTTCACAGCTTAGCCCTCATTCAAAATCTAACGCCGGATCAAAAATGAATCTGATTTTGCACCAATTTAGCCAACTCGTTAAAACACGGACGACGCACCGAGTGCATACGATAAACTAAGCTGATAATTCGGCCAGGCTGCGGGTCATTAAAGCGTTTATAGACAAGTTCAGTATCTTCATCAGCTTTAGGAACGGCAAGCTCTGGCAATAAAGTGATGCCGCAATCAGCAGCGACCATATGACGCAGTGTTTCTAAGCTGGTTGCTTTAAAACTGGTATCTTCTTTCGCCCCTGCAGTAAAGCAATACCCCAGCGCTTGGTCGCGCAAACAGTGCCCATCTTCTAGCATTAATACGCGATGACCTTTCAGATCTTCTAATACGATGCGCTCACGCTCACGCCAAGGATGATCTTTGGGCAGAGCCAATAAAAATGGTTCACGATAAAGATCGATATGGCCAAATCGTTCCATATCGGGCAGCAGTGCGAGGATCAGACAATCTAACTCGCCCTCTTCAAGCCCTTTAATCAGATCTTTGGTCTGTTCTTCATAAAGAAACAGTTCCAGATTGGGAAAGCGCTCGCGCACCTGCGGCACAATTTTAGGCAGGACATAAGGCGCAACTGTTGGGATTAAACCAATGTGCAACGGTCCTGAAAGCGGAGCCTGATAGTTCTTTGCGATATCTTTAAGCCCTTTGACTTCCATTAAAATCAGCCGGGCTTTAGCAGCAATATCTTCGCCTGCGTGGGTAAAAATTACTTTGCGTGAGGTCCGCTCGATAAGCAACAACCCCAACTCTTCTTCAAGTTTTGAGATCTGCCCACTTAAGGTTGGTTGGCTGACAAAACACTTTTCAGCAGCTTTACGAAAGTGCTTCACCTCTTGAAGTGCAACCAAATACTCTAAATCTCGCAAGTTCATATCATTTCCCGTTGGCACGATAGCGTGGATCACAAAGATGAGTCATCAGCAGATCTCTGCGCAGCAATATCTAAAGATAGGCCGCTTAATATCGTTTGATAATGTCATTGTGCACAGATTGATAGTTTCAAACAATCAAAAATACTATACCAATAAAAATCTAAGGAAAAGACTTCGATGATAAGAATAATTCAATTCTCGCTTAAATAATAAGTTTTAAGCAGTTGCGCCCCACCCGCCACTGTTACTATCGGCCAAAGCTTTAAGTCCAGCTAATAAAAATCGTTGTAGATAATCCACCAGCTGCTCTGAGGGATAGTTAAAAATATCGGACAGCGGCATCTGCTGCTCACGATTAGCGATAAGCATCATCAAACAGGGCGAAATCACATTAAAAACAGATGGAAGCAGCCTTGGATCATCGGCGCTTAGTCCTGTGAGCTGCGAAATGAGCGCACTTAAGCGAGTAAATTTTGGCAAGATCTGTTCATTCATCACGTTGGGCAAAAATTCAGAAGGCGCGGCAATCTCGCGCGCCCAAATCCGTAACTGCCAGTTTTTTGCCCCCACAATGGCCGGAATAAGTTCGCTAATAAAGGTGCGAAATTTCTGCTCAGGAGCAAGCTTGCTGTCAATTAACGCCTCTAAGTGCTCAAGCCCCATTAACGACTCGTGTACCTGTTTTAGAATCACTTCATAGAGCCCCTGACGCGAGCCAAAATGGTAATTAACTGAAGCCAGATTCACACCACAGCTCTGACAAATCGCCTTGCTGGTTGTTCCTTGATAACCATACTGAGCGAATAGTTCGCCGGCGGCTTCAATAATCTGATCGCGAGTTTTGTCCCCATCGGGGCGCCTTCTTCGTTGCAACGCCATGACCATTTTCCTCATGTTAACTCTGCACTAAATCCATTCTGTGCCTGGTAGCAACTGATGCACTGGCTTAAATCAGAGTCATCAACATATAATTGTTTACTAATTTATCAAAAATAACTTTAAATTTAAATTTGAATTTAATATAGTGAAAACAGTCCTTGTTCATGGGAGTCGGTTATGCGTAAAGGCATATTGATTGCAATTATATTGCTCATCATCATTGGTGGTGGCGGCTACTATTACTACCAGCAAGAACAGAGCAAACAGCAACCTGTGACGCTCTATGGCAATGTCGATATTCGCACCACTGCATTAAGTTTTCGCGTTGGCGGCAGACTTAAATCCCTGAATGTCGATGAGGGGGACAAAGTGCAACAAGGCCAAGTCATTGGCGAAATAGACCCGCAGCCCTATCAAATCGCCTTAGCGCAGGCAAAAGCGCAATCTGATGCCGCAAAAGCAAATTTAGATCTGCTCAAAGCCGGTTATCGCAGCGAAGAAATTGCCCGTGCTCGTGAACAGGTCAAACAACTAAGTTCGGCCTATCAATATGCGCAGCGCTCCTATGAACGCTACCGCGCTCTGCGGCGAAAAAAAGCCATTGCGCAAGAACAACTGGATGCAGCTAAAGATAAACGCGATCAGGCACAAGCTGACTTGTTAGCGGCCCAACAACAGCTCTCGCAGTATCAACAAGGCAACCGTCCACAACAGATTGAACAAGCCAAGGCTCAGTTTGAACAAACCCAAGCCAGCGTTGCCAAAGCACAGCTAGATTTAAGTGATACCCAACTTAAAGCGCCCGCAGATGGAACCATTTTAGTCAGGGCTCACCAACCAGGCGCAATGTTAAACGCAGGCACAACGGTGTTTACGCTGGCGCTTAGCCATCCATTGTGGATTAAAGCGTATATTGATGAACCCCATCTGGCGATGGCGCAAAACGGCCGCCAAGTCACAATCACCACAGATAGCACCAAGCAAGCATTTCATGGCCATATTGGCTTTGTTTCTCCAACGGCTGAATTCACACCGAAAACGGTTCAGACCGAGCAGCTTCGCACCTCGCTGGTTTATCGCTTACGCATCATTGTGGACGACCCAACGCCACAATTACGCCAAGGAATGCCAGTGACTGTACACTTTGAAAAATAGGCGAACTATGGCTGCGACTGAGGTGGTGCTTAAAAACGTCGTCAAACGCTTTGAGCAGATGACAAAACCTGCTTTAGCCGCGCTTAATCTCACCATTGAGTCAGGTTATGTTACAGGTCTTATCGGACCTGATGGCGCAGGCAAAACGACACTGTTGCGGATGATAGCAGGGCTTATGCTCCCCAGTGAAGGAGAGCTTCAAGTCGCAGGCTTAAGCCCTTTAAAACAATCAGCGGCTTTGCATCAACAACTGGGCTATATGCCGCAAAAATTTGGCCTGTATACCGACTTAAGTGTTCAAGAGAATTTAGATTTATACGCTGATCTTCGCGGAGTGGATCTTAAAACTTGGCCGAGCACTCGCCAAAAATTGCTCGACTTTACCGATTTGGCGCGCTTTAGCTCGCGTGCTGCAGGCAATTTATCTGGCGGAATGAAGCAAAAACTAGGGCTGGCTTGCACTCTGGTTGGCCAGCCCAAAGTTCTACTATTAGACGAGCCCGGCGTGGGTGTTGACCCCATCTCTCGGCGCGAGCTTTGGAAAATGGTGCACGATCTCGCTGACGATGGCATGTTGATCATCTGGAGCACATCGTATCTTGATGAAGCAGAGCAGTGTCAACGAGTGTTATTGATGAATGAAGGCGAGCTTATCTATGAAGGTGCACCGCAAAAACTAACCGCCACCATGCAAGGGCGCAGCTTTTTAATCGATGGTGGGGCGCATCCTCGCCAAAGATTAACCAAAGTTTTAGCGCTTAATGATGTCCGCGATGCCGTGCTGCAAGGCAAACAGATCCGCACCATTACCAACGCACCGGATGTTCGAACGCTACTCACCGAGCACTTAAATCTTAGCCAACAAGCGATTAACCCCACCAGCGCCCGCTTTGAAGATGCCTTTATTGACAAATTAGGCGGTCAAGAAAATCGCCATTCAGCGCTGGCTGACATTCTACCGCAAATAGAAAACGACCATAGCAATGCTATTGAAGCGGTCAATTTAACGCGTCGATTTGGCGATTTTATCGCCACCGACCACGTCAATTTTGCCGTAAAACGCGGCGAAATATTTGGTCTGCTCGGACCTAATGGCGCAGGTAAATCGACAACCTTTCGCATGATGTGTGGTTTATTACCGGTCTCATCTGGGCAAGCGAAAGTTCTGGGAATGGATCTTAAACGCAGCCCAGGCAAAGTGCGCCAACGCTTAGGCTACATGGCCCAAAAATTTTCGCTCTACTCTAATTTAACGGTCTTACAAAATTTACAGTTTTTCTCGGGCGCATATGGACTGCATGGCAAATTACAGCGCCAAAGAATGGATGAAATGATTGACACCTTCCAGTTTCAATCGATTTTAAAACAAACGCCGGAATCACTGCCGCTTGGTTTTAAACAGCGGCTGGCATTGTCTTGTGCGCTGATGCACCAGCCGGATATTCTATTTTTAGATGAACCGACCTCGGGCGTTGATCCCCTCACCCGCCGTGAATTCTGGCTACATATCAACGGCATGGTTGAAAAAGGCGTAACGGTGATGGTCACCACTCACTTTATGGATGAAGCCGAGTATTGCGATCGCATTGGCTTAGTTTATCAAGGCCGTCTCATTGCCGTCGATCACCCCGACCAACTCAAAGCCCAAGTTATGCAAGCCGATGAGAGTGATTTAACCATGGAAGAGGCTTTTATCCGCTTGATTGAAGCGCAAACGGAGGACGCTTAATGCAAATATCGATGCGTCGTCTCAAAGCCATGTGCCGCAAAGAGAGTTACCAAATTATTCGAGATCCGAGTAACGCTCTGATAGCCATCGTCATTCCGATTTTGCTGCTCTTTATTTTTGGCTACGGCATTAATCTTGATACCGGACGATTGCATATCGGGGTGGTCAGCCAGTCGCAGGGCCAAGCCAGTCAAAACCTGTTAACCACCTTTCATAACTCCCCTTATATTCAGCTGAGCATTAGCGAACATCGCGCGCCACTGAAAGCAATGATGCAAAAAGGGAGTCTGCGCGGCATTGTCGTCATCGGTCCCGACTTTGATCGAAAAGTCATTGCCGGGCAAACGCCATCGCTACAAATTATTACCGATGGGAGCGACCCAAACACGGCCCGATTTGTCCAAAGTTATGTGCAAAGTATCTGGCAAATTTGGCAAAGCCAGCAAGAGAGTGCCAAAGGCCAAAGTGTTAACGCTCTTATTTCTGCAAGCGAGCGAGTCTGGTTTAACCCAGCTGCCATTAGCCGTCATTTTATTATTCCCGGAGCCATCAGTATTATTATGACGGTCATTGGGACGATTCTTACCTCGTTGGTTATCGCACGGGAATGGGAAAGTGGCACCATGGAGGCGTTGTTGGCCACGCGCTTAACCAGAGCCGAGCTACTGCTGAGTAAATTGCTGCCCTATTATGTTCTAGGGCTTATCGCGATGGGGTTGTGTGTGGTTGTGGCGGTAGGTTTTATGGATGTGCCATTTCGCGGCTCATTATGGTTGCTTACGCTTACAACTCTCTTATTTTTAACCAGCAGCATGGGTATTGGGTTGCTGATTTCAACGCTGACAAAAAATCAGTTTAACGCCGCGATGATCGCATTGAATGCCGCTTTTTTGCCCGCCATTATGCTCTCAGGATTTGTTTTTGAAATCGACAGCATGCCAGCGGTCATTCAACTTGCCAGTTACATTGTTCCGGCACGTTATTTTGTCAGCATTTTAAAAACGATCTTCTTAGCTGGAAACCTTGGAACCCTCATCTGGATAAACAGCCTTTATCTGATTGGCGCATCGGTCATCTTCATCGGCCTGACATACTGGAAAACCGCAGCGCGACTGGAGGATAGATAATGTTTTATCGGCTACTCACGCTCATTATCAAAGAACTGCAGTCACTATTACGTGAGCGCCAGACCCGCAATATTTTAATTTTGCCAGTGGTTTTACAGGTCTTGGTCTTCCCATTTGCAGCGACCTTAGATGTGACTCACGTTAACATGGCCGTTTTCAATCAAGACAGTGGCCATAGTTCAACGCAGCTGATTGAGCGGCTGCGCCACGCCAGCTCATTTGCTCAAGTCAAGATGGTTCACTCACAGACGCAACTTAGGCAATTGTTAGATAATCAAAAAGTACTGCTAGCGGTGCGCATTCCTGATGATTTTTCACACAAAGTCGCAGCAGGACAGAGCGTCGATGTGCAAATCTTACTCGATGGGCGCAATTCCAACAGTGCCCAGATTGCGGGCAGTTATGTTGAGCAAGTCGTAGCGCGCTTTAATCAAGAAAAAACCGGCCAAGATGAGCTCTCATCACTCGTTTATCGCAACTGGTACAACCCTAACCTTTATTACAAATGGTTTATTGTGCCATCGCTAATTGCCTTGATTACCACCATTGGTGTAATGATTGTCACTTCTTTGTCGGTGGCTCGTGAGCGAGAACAAGGCACCTTAGAGCAGCTATTGGTCTCACCGCTGAGCACCGCTGAAATTTTTTTAGGCAAAGCGATTCCGGCAATTATCGTGGCAATATTACAAGCCACAATCGTATTTTTAAGCTCTGTATTTGGCTACCAGATCCCGTTTCACGGCTCATTGGTGCTTTTTTATGGGGCTATGATTTTGTATGGCTTATCACTCATTGGGGTTGGGCTATTTATCTCAGCATTTTGTCGCACACAGCAACAGGCATTTATCGGCGTCTTCGTGTTTTTAATGCCAGCTATTTTACTCTCAGGCTATGTCGCGCCAGTTGAGAATATGCCGCAGTGGCTGCAAACCATTGTCTGGGTTAACCCGGTATTACATTTCACCGATATTACCAAGATGGTCTATCTCAAAGGGGCATCGCTCAGTGTTATCGCACCGCACCTTTGGGCAATGCTGATTATCTGTCTGGTCACAACCAGTATTGCCTATATTATTTTCAAACGAAAAGTCAGTTAACGCTCAGATTGATTGGTTTTGCCACGAACGCGCCGACGCTGCTGGACTATCAGTTGAATCACACTGATAAGCGCGATACAGGAGAAAAACAATGCAAGCCCGAGCTGAGTTTGTCTATCGCTTGGAAAGACCAAGCTTAATAGCGTAAAAATGAGGCTTAAAATTAACCGCGCCCAGTCTTTGCTCGCTTGAGAGAATTTTAAAAACTTAAACGCCATCACTTACTCCTCAATATGGCTATGAAATAGCGTCGTTAAACGCTGCATATCGTCGCTCGTTTGTGGATAAAACACATTAAACCGAGCGCTTGCCAGCTCACTATGATTCCACCAAACTTGTTTAGTCAAAGCCATTAACCCTAAATGTGCATGGCGACGCTGATAATCCAAGTGATCAAATGATTGTACTTTCTGCGTATCCCAAGCTTTAGCAAAGATAGCCGAGCACTGCTTAAACGTTTCGATGCGCTTATTAAAAATAGGATCGTTGCGTCGGTTCATCCAACGACTACGCATTAACCCAGCCATTCGCTCAAGGTGTTCTACTAAAGCGGGCTCATCATCTGCGGGTAAAAACTGCTGCCATTTGGCATTGGTGATGGCTAAATAAATATAGTTGCGCTCATCGAGCGCCAACTCATTAAGATTGATGCCACAAAACAAGGTAAACGCTTGATTCACGCCAAGGATATCAAAATAGTCATTCATCATTAACGCGGGCAATGGATTAACTTGCTCAAGCAACAATTGGCTTTGCTCTGAGAGAATTCGACAAGGCTCAAGCGCAATGGACTCGGAGTCCTCGCTTAGTGAGAGCAGGTATTCAAACTCTTGAAGATTAAGCTTTAGCACGTCCGCTAGTGTTTTTAGCACACTTTTAGAAACGCCTTTGGCTTTGCCCCTTTCTATCTTGCTATACCAAACCGTACTAATTTGTGCCAAAGCGGCAACATCTTCGCGTCTTAATCCTGGTGTGCGACTGCGCGATGAGCGAACAATTCCAACTAATTCAGGATCTATCATCTCTCGCTTTTGGCGCAAAAAAGAGCCGATTAACTGCCAATTATCACTGTTGGTCATCATCAGAAAAAGATTTTTCCTTATTGAGTTAATATCTTAATAGACGATGTTTTAGCCTCGAAAAGCTTAGCATCGTACTATTTATACGTGTTTAATTGATTTCTTGTACACCTTTAAAATCTCGTCATAATAACACGCTCTTGATCATCAGCTGTTAAAAACAGCACTGCCACAAAGAGCTCACTCTATGCAAAAAAATCAAACGCTGTCCTCATTGGGGCTGATTTTATTAGTCGCGGGGCAATTACTACCGCAACTGGACTTTTCCATTGTTAATGTGGGGCTAAATGTGATTGGTGCATCCTTGCACGCCAATACCGCAGCACTGGTGTTAATCGTAGCCCTTTATGGCGTTAGCTTTGCATCTTGTATTGCAACAGGCGCAAGACTTGGAGACCGCTTTGGTCGGCGCAAAGTTTTTATTTTAGGAATAGCCGGGTTTGCGCTGGCATCAACGCTTTGTGCTATCTCACACTCAATTTCGATGATGTTACTCGGGCGCTTGGCCCAGGGATTATTTGGCGCGTTGTTAATGCCGCAGATCCTTGCAACCATTCATGCGTGTTTAAGCGGGCACAAACACAACCGAGCCATTGGCTTATATACAGCGGTCGCAGGATTATCGGTGGCGCTTGGGCAGATGCTAGGCGGATATTTAATTAGTGCTAATTTTTTCGGTTTGGGTTGGCGAGTCGCCTTTTTAATCAATTTGCCCGTATGCGTGGTGATTATTGCCTTAAGTTTTAAGCTCATTCCTGAAACTCGCGCCAGTCAAGTCAGCTCGATGGATTTTAAAGGCATGGGACTTTTTACCACGTTGTTACTATCACTATTAATACCTATCAGCATGGCTGAGCAGTGGCCGCTATTATGGATGCTTCTTATATTGTGTGTACCACTTGCTTATTGGCTTTGGCAAACACAGATGCACCTTGAGAAAAACGGCGAACAGCCGCTGCTTCCCCCTTCTTTATTTGCGATTAAAATAACGCGAGTGGGCTTTTTAAGCGAATCCGCGGTGACCTTCTGTTATGCCGGATATCTATTTGTCAGCGCGCTAACGCTGCAACAAGCATTGCATTTTTCACCGCGCTTATCGGGTGATAGCTTTATCGCTTTAGGAGTGATGTTCTTTGTCGGCTCAATGTTAAGCCGCTCTTTAGCGAGCAAAATGAGCTACTTTAAAAGCTTTGCACTTGGCGCGCTGATTACCTTAATAGGATTTATAACAACCGCCGCGATGATGCATCATTACAATAGTGCAATTACCCTGACCCAGTTATCGCTGGCAACCGGGCTCGTTGGCTTTGGGAACGCCTTTATGCTCACCTCAGCGTTTCGAATTGCGCTATCCAAGGTGCCACTGCATCAAGCGGGCGCGGCCAGTAGCGCTTTAAATACCATTCAGCAAGGCTGTTTCGCCTTAGGCACTGCCGTCGCTGGCGCTTGTTATTCACTGTTTTTAACCCACGGAGCGCTCAATGCGATTGGCCAAACGCTGATGGTTTTATGCGTGATACTCGTGCTCATCAGCCTAAAAGTAGTGCGTTTTAAACACCAACGGCAAAGTGATTCGGACACAGTTTCAAGTCGCTAGATAGAAAAAAACCGCTCTTGGGTAAAGAGCGGTGAACTCTATTGCTTTAAGACAAGGACAATAATTGCTTAAGAAATATACTATCGAGGAAAAGCCATGGAACCCAGTAGCAATAGTGTTTACAACACTATCTATTTACCCTTATATCATCTATTAAGACGTCTCAAGGATTGCTTTGCATCAATAAAATCATTGCGAACTGATTAATAAAAGTTCAGCAAAAAATAAAACCTCGACTAAGATCTCTGTGATCTTTGGGAATCACAATGCCGAGTGTGGTTAAACATCAAACAACCCAGAAACCATCTGCTTAGACTAAATTTCCAAAGAAAATTTTAAAAAGAATGGTATTTAATCTAAAAAACGACGAGAAATACATCAAAAAAATAGGTAAAATACCGCGAAATTTTGTGTCTCCAACTGAGTATTGTTATGACAGACCTTCTAAAATACCGAAACATAGGCATTTTTGCCCATGTTGACGCTGGTAAAACCACAACAACTGAACGTATCTTGAAGTTAACCGGTAAAATTCATAAAACTGGTGAAGTTCACGATGGTGCTGCAACTACCGACTTCATGGAACAGGAAGCTGAACGTGGGATTACTATTCAGTCCGCCGCAACAACCTGTTTTTGGAAAGATCACCGCCTGAACATTATCGATACTCCAGGACACGTTGACTTCACAGTTGAAGTATATCGTTCTCTGAAAGTTCTCGACGGCGGTGTGGGTGTATTCTGTGGTAGTGGTGGTGTAGAACCACAATCAGAAACCAACTGGCGTTATGCAAACGATTCAGAAGTTGCCCGTATCATCTTTGTCAATAAACTTGACCGTATGGGTGCTGACTTCTTCCGCGTTGTTGAACAGATTAAAAATGTACTTAAAGCTCGCCCACTGGTTATGACACTGCCTATCGGCCGTGAAGATGAATTCAAAGGCGTTGTTGATGTTCTTCAACAAAAAGCTTACATCTGGGATGAAACCGGACTGCCAGAAAACTATGAAGTTATTGATATTCCAGAAGATATGGTTGACGATGCGCAAGCATATCGCGAAGAACTGATTGAAACAGCGCTTGAATTAGATGAAGACTTGATGATGGCTTACCTCGAAGAAGGTACTGAGCCAAGCATCGAAGATCTCAAACGTTGTATCCGTGAAGGGACTCGTACACTTGAGTTCTTCCCAACTTATTGTGGTAGTGCATTTAAAAACAAAGGTATTCAGCTGGTACTGGATGCTGTTGTTGATTATCTGCCTGCACCAACTGAAGTTGACCCACAGGATCTGACCGACGAAGAAACTGGTGAACCTACTGGTGAAAAAGCCATTGTTTCTGCAGAAGAACCACTTCG
The DNA here is from genome assembly GCF_046054195.1 of Celerinatantimonas sediminis. Taxonomy (NCBI): domain Bacteria; kingdom Pseudomonadati; phylum Pseudomonadota; class Gammaproteobacteria; family Celerinatantimonadaceae; genus Celerinatantimonas; species Celerinatantimonas sediminis. The sequence goes on along the minus strand of NZ_JBEQCS010000001.1, from coordinate 432,373 downwards.
CGCATTGGCATTCAAAATTATGGATGACCGTTTCGGAGCCCTGACCTTTATCCGCATCTACTCTGGTGTGATGAAAAAAGGCGACACCATTTTGAACTCTGCAACCGGTAAAACAGAACGTATCGGTCGTATGGTTGAAATGAACGCGAATGACCGTACCGAGCTGACATCAGCACAAGCTGGTGACATCATCGCGGTAGTTGGTATGAAAAACGTTCAGACTGGTCATACTCTGTGTGATGTGAAAAACCCTTGTACTCTGGAACCAATGATCTTCCCAGAACCAGTAATCTCAATTGCTGTTTCACCAAAAGACAAAGGTTCTGTTGAGAAAATGGGTATCGCAATCGGTAAAATGGTTGCAGAAGATCCATCATTCCAAGTTGAAACTGATGAAGATTCAGGTGAAACCATCCTTAAAGGGATGGGTGAATTACACTTGGACATTAAAGTAGACATCCTGAAACGTACTTACGGCGTTGAACTTGTGGTTGGTAAACCTCAGGTTGCATACCGTGAAACGATCACCAAGGAAGTTGAAGATAGCTACACCCATAAGAAACAGTCTGGTGGTTCTGGTCAGTTCGGTAAAATCGACTACCGCATTAAACCAGGTGAAGTGGGTTCAGGCTTTAAATTCAGCTCTACTGTGGTTGGTGGTAACGTACCTAAAGAATTCTTCCCAGCGATCGAAAAAGGTTTCGCGGGCATGATGCATGAAGGTGTTCTGGCTGGTTACCCAGTACTGGACGTTGAAGTAGAACTGTTTGATGGTGGCTACCATGCGGTTGACTCCTCTGCGATTGCGTTTGAAATCGCAGCTAAAGGTGCATTCCGTCAGTCTATGCCAAAAGCAGGTCCTCAGCTGATTGAACCAATCATGAAAGTTGACGTATTCACTCCAGATGACAACGTTGGTGATGTTATCGGTGACTTGAACCGTCGTCGCGGTATGATTAAAGATCAGGATCCAGGTGCAACTGGCGTACGTATTAAAGCAGATGTTCCATTATCAGAAATGTTTGGTTACATCGGCCACCTGCGTACTATCACTTCTGGTCGTGGTCAATTCTCTATGGAATTCTCTCACTACCTGCCTTGCCCTCAGAACGTTGCAGAGCAAGTGATTGCAGAAGCCAAAGCTCGCAAAGCTGCTAAATAATTAGCGACTTGCATGCAAAAAACCGCCGCCTTTCGCGGCGGTTTTTTTATGTGTGAAAAATATGATGTCTATTGATTACTTTGCGTTGAAACACTCTTAGGCAATCTGAGTACATCAAACCACGCCACTAAGGCCATCGCTGCCAAAATATAAAACACCAACGAAAACAATCCTGTGGAATTATCAGCTACCCATTGAGTTTGAGGCAATATCCGCAGTAGCAATCCGCAACATGCAATGCCTAACGCCCGGCTCATTGTTCGTATAATCGAATTGATCGTCGAGCCATCGAAAATCTCATTTTTAGGCAGATCAATTACCGAAAGAGTCGATAAGGTTGTGAACTGCAATGAGCGAACAACACCACAGAAAAAGAATAAAATAGCCAATATCCAATCAGGTTGATGCAATGAGATTTGAGCACATAACACCAAACTTAACGCCACGCATAGGCCGTTAATTTTTAACACACGCCGGAACCCAAAAGTCGTAATCAGCCATGTCGTACGCGATTTAGTCAGTAAATTTCCAACAAATAACCACAATAACATGGCGCCAGAGGCGGCAGCAGAATACCCCATCGCCAATTGCATCATAAGTGGTAAAACAAAAGGCACGCAGCTAATCACTAAGCGAAATAGCATTCCGCCACGATTGCTAACCCGAAATGAGCGATGACGAAAGGCATGCAGATGAAACAGCGGCTGTGAGCTATGCAGTAAATGGTAAATAGCACCAGCCATCACCACGGCCGATATTGCCAAAATGAGTAAACTCATTCCAACGGATAATTCATTTGCAAGCTCTATCACAACCATAAATGGGGTTAAACCAAGCGTAATTAAACTAAACCCAAGGTAATCAAAGTTGCTCGAACTTGATGGTAATTCCTCAAATGTTAGCCAGATACAACCGAATAACACCGCTCCAATCGGCACATTGAGCAAAAAGATCCACGACCAATGCCAATAAGTACAAATCACCCCGCCCACAACCGGGCCTAAAATAGGTGCTAACAAACCCGGCCAGGTTAAGGTCGCCATTAATCGAATACGTTGCTCAGACGATGAATTTTGTAAAACCATCATTCGGCCAACGGGAGCCATCATCGCCCCAGCGATTCCTTGAATAATTCGCATCGTGATAAACACAGCTAATGATGGACTAAAAGCACATCCCAACGAGGCGCCAACAAATAGCCCGAGCGCACTTAACAGCACTTTCTTGGCTCCAACTCGTTTAGAGATCCACCCAGCAAGTGGCGTTCCAAGCATTACCGCAATCAGATAGCTTGAAACCGCTACCGATAACGCTGCTGCGGGGATAGCGAAATCACGAGCAATTGATGGTAGTGCCGTGTTTAAGACACTGCCATCAAGGTTTTCCACAAATCCTACCGCCGCAACAAGATAGGCATAGAAAAATGGCGAGTACTTAGCCATATAAACAGACTCTCGGTTAGAATGTAATCAGAATGACAATAAAGATATATCTTAAAGGATAAGCACTATATCATAGTCAATGCGTTACAAAAGTCTGTTTACTCATTTAAAAAGAAGCCGTCAGCTTGGCATAATAGGCTCGGCCATGTTGGTTAAAGGTATTACCACCGTTACCGCTGCGTAATATCACCTTATCAAAAATATTACTCATCCCTGCTCCCAACGAAATATGTTTCGTCAGATGATAGTTAGCGCCCATGCCTAACAAACCATAAGATCCCAAGGCCGTTGTATCCATACCATAACTATCATTACGAATCGTAGCATTGGTTCGAGGTTTGCGGCGGCCATAGAAGGTGTAATTCAGATTCATATCTAATTTGTCACTCGCTTGCCAATCGAGCATTGAGTTGAGTGTATATTTGGGAATAATTGAAATGGGATTTCCCGTTGAATAGATTTTATTTTCAATCATATAGGTGGCGTTTGTGGAGAATTTCAAATCTCGATGTAGCGGCACGCTCAGGTTCGCTTCTAAGCCTCGAACTAAAGCTTTACCAGTGTTTTGCCATTGATAAACATTGTAGGTGCTGCTGTACCAACCATCGACGGCAACCGTTCCCACTAAATCGGTTCCTGAAACAATTTTGTTTTGATAATCATTATGGAAATAAGTGATACCTGCCACATAGCCAGCATTTTTAAACTCGATACCGATTTCAGAGTTAATACTGCGTTCAGGTTTTAAATCAGCATTACCAATGAGATAACATCCACCACTAGCTTGACTGGTCGGACAACCATTGCCACTGGATAACTCTAGATAATTAGGATTAAGCTGGTAAAGGTTTGGCGCTTTAAATGTTCGTGCGATCCCTGCCTTCAAAGTAAACATCGCCCCTAACTGCTGCGATAAGTTAAGGCTTGGGCTCCAGTTATAGCCAAACTCATTATGATGATCTAAGCGCACAGCTGGCACCAATGTTGTTGATTGAGTCAATTTGATGCTATTGGCTGCATAAATCCCAAATAACGTATCTTGGCTTTTAGGACTGCTATTTTCATCATAATCCACACCATCATAGTCAAATGAAGCACTTTGACCAGTTGAAAATGGGTCGTTTAAAGTGTCATGATTCCAGTCAAACCCCACGGTTAAGGTTTGAGGAAAAATAAAATCAAGTGGAATATCTGCTTTGCTAGCGCCACGATAATTACGCAAATGGCTAGTTGAAAACGATTCTGCGCTGGTGATCTGTCCGTCAACTTTACCAGTTAAACCTTCATCCATACGGCTATTACGAGTAGCGCTATAAGAGAGCGAACTATCGGTATTACCCCAAGACCAATAGCCGGTGTGAGTAATCACATAGCTACTGCGATACATGCGATTGGTTTCAGCGCCAGCGTTGACCAGAGATTCAGTCGCATCGCTGGCCAAACTTAATGCGGTATCGCCAGCATAGATATTTCCTTGGCGGCTAAAACCATATTTAAAGTTAGTCGTTTGCCTCTCGGACATTTTCCAAGATAAAAGTGCATTAATATCTTTATTGCGAACCCCTTCCATCCCTGCTTCATCGTTGCTGCTATTGACACTGCTATTAATATTAGGGCTGTCAGCATCTGTTTTATTTACATTTCCATAAAGACGCATAGTCAGTACATCACTGGACAACGGCCCGCTTAAATCAAAGTTAGCTCGTTTGGTCGCCCCCTCTTTAGAGCTGCGAGGTTGATTCGTATAAAGGCTAAAAGAGCCATGCCATTTTTTAGTCGGTCGCTTGGTTATGATATTAACCACCCCACCCATAGCACCACTGCCATAAATAGCAGCCGCAGGTCCACGCAGCACCTCAATTCGAGCCACTTCTGAAGCAGGAACCCAATTGGTGTCCCCGCGCGTATCTCGCTCTCCAGTTCGGTCATAACGTACGGAATCCCGTGATTTTACTGGGACGCCATCAATGAGAATCAAGGTATTCTCAGGACCCATACCGCGAATATCAATCTGACGATTATTACCTCGCGAACCTGTATTTCCGTTTCCGGTTAAGTTCACCCCCGGCATTCGGCGAATTAAATCTTTGAGGTCGTTTACTGGTGGTAATTTATCAATCTCTTTTTTCGTGATAATCGATGCACCGGGTTGCTGATCAAGCATTTTGCTCGCAGTTACAGTGATATTGGGCTCAACTTCGCTGGCCTTTGTTTCACTGCTCTTATCTTTGTCACTATGGTTTTGTTGGGTTGTCTGAGCGTTTGGCGTTTTCAATAACGGATCTTGTGTCGCGGTGGTTGAGTTGCTGGTCGCAGCAAAAGCCATTGATGAACCAAGCGAAAGACATATTCCTGTGCCGACAGTTAGAAGCCGTCGAGACCTTAAACCTGAAGCCATCATAAATTTCCCTTTACAGAATAAAAAATATTTTGAATGATAATTATTATCATTATCAAAATATATCTTATCAGGAAGGAAATAATGTTTTAAGATATATCTTGATTTTTTTTATTGATATTATTCAATCACGTCTGATGACGTTGTATAAATTCAGGAGAATCTATGTTGAATTATTGGTTCAAGAGATTGCAGCCCCAATGGCTTTTAGGTGCAATTTTTACAGGGATATGTTTGGTGTCTGCCAATGTCCAGGCTTCATCGGCAACCATAACGGTCACAGACAATATTGGGCCCCATCAAATTCCAGCCCATGTAAAAAAATTGATTGTCTATAACCCGGAAATACTCGATACCTTACATGCTCTAGGGGTTCATGTCGCTGGCGTGCCAAAAGTTGAAACTTCGCTACCTGCTTTTTTAAAAGAATACGATCAAAGTAAATACCTAAATGCCGGTTCGATGTTTGAACCTGACTTTGAAGCACTTAGCCGCTTTAAACCTGATCTAATCATTGCCGGGGGGCGTACTACTCGCGCCGACAAAGAGCTAAGTAAAATCGCTCCGACACTTAATTTAGATGCAGATATGAAACAATTTCCTGATAGTTTGTTAAAACAGACCATCAAACTTGGGCAGATCTTTGGCAAACAGCAAAAGGCGCAACAACTGGTTAAAGAATTTAAACAAGAGGTTGCCAAAACCCAAGCGCTGTTACCCAAACAACACAAACGTGCTCTATTTATTTTGATCACAGGCGGGCGTTTATCGGCCTTTGGTCCAGGATCGCGATTTGGTTTTATCTATAACACGCTAAATTTCACACCAGCGCTAACCCAACTTAAATCAATGGGTCCTCATGGCAATTTAATTAGCAGTGAGCTACTTCATCAAGCCAACCCAGACTGGTTATTTGTATTAGATAGAGATGCTGCTATTGGCCGTAAAGATGCAAAACCAGCCGCTCAGGTTCTGAATAACCCACTGGTAAACAGCACAAATGCAGCAAAATTAAAACATATTGTGTATGTGAATCCAGCTGAAATGTATGTAGCAGGCGGTATCACTACCTATCTGCATGCCATCAAAAATATCCGTCAGATATTGAAAAAGCAGAACCAATAATGCCTGCGCGTTATTACGGAGCTATCAAACTTGCGGCAATTATTGGGCTACTAATGCTCTTATCCGCGGCAAGTTTGTTAACTGGCCCGGGCATGTTCAAAGGCTCTTCAGGTGCGCTCAATATCGATCTGAACATCATTGCCATCAGCCGCTTGCCACGCACTATTGCATTGCTGTTAAGTGGCGGTAGCGTGGCAGTTGCAGGACTGGTCATGCAACTGCTTAGCCAGAATCACTATGTGGAGCCTGCAACCACTGGCACCATGCAAGGAGCTGCGCTCGGCATTTTGGCCATGTATCTATTTTTCCCCAATGCGCCTGTCATGGTTAAAATCATTATGGCAAGTATTGGGGCGCTGATTTGCACTCTCATTTTTTTGCTGATGCTCATGCACATTAAAGTCAAATCGACACTTTTGGTTCCAGTCATCGGTTTAATGTACGCGGCGGTGTTAACCGCATTGCTGACATTCATTGCGATTCACTATGACCTACTGCAATCGATAGTCAGCCTACAATCGGGCGATTTCTCTGCGGTACTTAAAGGACGCTATGAAATCATCTGGATTGCCGCGATTATCACAGCAGCGCTTTGGTGGGTAGCCGATAGCTTTAGTGTCATGGCGATGGGCCGCAGCTACGCCATTAATGTGGGACTCAACTATCAGCAACTTATATTACTGGGCATTCTTGCTATCGCGCTGATAAGTGGCGTTACAATCGCAATTGTTGGAGCCCTCCCTTTTTTAGGTTTAGTGGTACCCAATCTGGTGCGAGTCCTCGTTGGGGACAATACACGCCGCGCACTGCCTTGGACATTCGTCATCGGCAGCTCCTTGGTACTGTTTTGCGATGTTGTGGGTCGTCTAATTGTCTATCCCTTTGAAATACCAGTTGGTTCAATTCTGAGCGTTTTCGGAGCACTGCTATTTCTTATTTTATTGTACCGACGCGCATGAACAAATTATCTCTTTGGCGGTTCACTCACGCCCAACGACTGATGCTACTGATGCTGCTTGGCAGTTTATCCGCAGTTGGATTTGTCTTTTTTAATCCGAGCACGTTAAACGACTTTATCATTCATAAACGCATGTGGATGTTACTCACCATGGTGATCGTTGCAATCGCCTCAGGCAGTGCAACATTAATTTTTCAGACTCTGACCAATAATCGAATTCTATCGCCATCGGTTATGGGGTTTGAATCATTGTTTGTTTTAGTGCAAAGCGCCCTAGTATTCTTTTTTTCCATCAATCAGCGCCTGGCGGCAACCGAAATGACCAAGTTTGCGCTAGAAGTTATCTTGATGGTCGCTCTAACACTTATTTTATATTATCGATTATTATTTAAACGCAAGCACAATGGTTTGTATCTGTTGGTTCTCACGGGAATTGTCTGCGGCGCACTATTCCAGGGGCTTGCCACGTTATTGCAGCGTCTGCTCTCCCCCAGTGACTTTGCCATTGTACAATCTCAAATGTTTGCTCGCTTTAGCATGGCTGCACCTCGGTTGGTAATCGTGAGTACGGTTGTAACGGCGTTATGTTTAGGTTGGCTCTGGCGCCAACGACACATTCTTAACCTACTTTCATTGGGTCGCCAGCAAACTATTTTATTGGGCGAAAACTGGCGTAATAAAGTTTTTTTACTACTCAGTGTCACCTCGTTACTCGTTGCTATCGCCACCGCTCTGATTGGTCCACTGGCGTTTTTCGGCTTTTTATCTGCCACATTAAGCTATCAGTTCATGCAAACCTATCGACATGAGTTTCTACTCCCTGCGGTCATGGGCATTGGCCTTACAGTGTTATGTCTGTCGCAGTTGATCTTAGCGCACCTGCTAGAGATGTCCGGTTCGTTATCGGTTGTTATCGAATTTATGGGTGGCTTGGTCTTTTTGTATGTGTTATTGAGATATAAAACAACATGATCCAAATTCAAAATATCTGTAAAAGTTACGGCTCTCAGCAAGTTTTAGATGACATCAATCTAACCATCAAACCGGGGGGAATTATCTCTTTAATCGGTGCGAATGGTGCGGGCAAATCAACGTTATTGTCGATAATTGGACGACTGAGCCATGCCGATAGTGGCACGATAAGCATTAATGGTCACCCTATTGCGAGCACCAACGCCAATACGATGGCCAAGTTAGTTTCGATGCAACGCCAAGAAAACCATTTTGTAGCCAGACTCAGTGTCTATGATTTAGTCAGCTTTGGTCGTTATCCCTATAGTAAAGGGCGATTAACACAACACGATAAAATGATCATTGAGCGGGCGCTAGAGTATTTGCAGCTTACTGATTTGGCCGAACGTTTTATAGATGAACTTTCTGGAGGGCAACGCCAACGAGTCTATGTGGCGATGGTTCTAAGTCAGGATACACCCTATATTCTTCTTGATGAGCCACTAAATAACCTTGATATGCGCCATGGCGTATTAATGATGAAGCTCATCCGCAATATTGCCGATGAACTTGGAAAAACCATTATATTAGTGATCCACGATATTAATTTCGCTTCGGTCTATTCAGACCGATTGATTGCAATGAAGGACGGGCGCGTTATCTTTGATGATGTTCCAAACCAGATTATGCACCCTACCATCTTAAAAAACATTTTCGACATTGATGTTGATGTTCATGTCATCAACAACCACCAAATTGGAATCTATTACTAGAAGGCTACTTATAATTATATATCTTAGCGGCTGCATCACTGATGGTCTGCGCGATAAAATCAATACGTTCTTGGCTCATGTCTGGATATTTCAAACGCTGACTACGCAATCCTATTTTTAATTTTTCCATCGCTTGAACAATCGCTTCGATACGCTCCGGCGCACGCGCTTGTACAAGTTTACGCATCTTACGCATCACTTCATTAACGGGCTCTTTATGCTCTTCTAAATAAGCCAGTCCTTGTGCTGTCACTTCATAGGCTTTTTTCGAACGACTGTCGCTTGCTTTATCAATCCAGCCTTGTTCGTATAACGTGGTTAATAGTGGATAAACAACCCCCGGACTTGGGGCATAAATTCCCTGTGAATATTCGTTTATCATCTTAATTACACCGTAACCATGCAACGGATTAAGTCGAATCAGGTGTAACGTCAGCAGCTGCAGCTCAAACTGATTAAATAGTTTGCTCCGCCGCTTTCTGAGTTTGTCTTCTGGCATACTCTCAGAATGATCTGATTTCATAAACACACTATATTGAGCCGTATAATTTGCGAACAAACTATACAAAACCAATACGATAGGCAAGGGAATAACAACGAAATTGACTAAAAATATCGCAAAATTACAGTTGAAATGACTACTTTTGCTTAATCAAGCACGCTTATTAGTCGATTAAACAGAGCAAAATAAGAACCAATCTAAAGCGTAAACGCTAGAAGAAAAAGAAGGGAATAACCAAAAAAGGGGACAGTGATACATGGTCACACTGTCCCAACCACGCATTGACGCATTAACCACTAAAAGTACTTAAGAAATGAGCAAAATGTTCCCAATACGCTGAAATCGGCATCGCCAAAATCAAAGCGGGTAGCATATTGGCAATTGGGAAAACTTTAATCTTACAAATTCGCATCCCAGTGACAAACATAATAAGTCCACCGACTGCGGTAAAATCAGCATTCATATGGGCAGTTGCCACTGGCACGATAAAGACTGCACAATAAGCTAGAATAAGCTGGATAATCAGTTGCGGAATACAGATGATTGAAACAATGTATCCTAACTGCGTTGCAAAGATAGCGGCAGTCACCAGATCAAGAAAACTTTTAGCAATCAAAATGGTCGGATCGCCAGTCATCCCTTCATGGATAGAACCAAATACCCCTGTACCGCTGGCACAGAACAACACAATCGCCGAAACCACACCAACTAAAAATTCCTGCTGCACCGCAGGGTCATTGGCATCACCTGGAGCTGGAGCCACATGTGCAATCACGCCTTTAGCTTTATTGGCTAGTACACCAATACCTTTTTCGATATAGAGTAATTCGCCGATAAGCGCACCGAGAATTAACGCCAATACCATCGCCGGTAAATTTTGCACTTTAAACAGCATAATAATGCCCATGCCCATTGAGCATGCACCCAATGTTAATGGCAAAGAACGTTTCACTCGTTCTGGGATTTTATGACTTAATCCCGCACCAATAACGCCTCCGATTAGAACCGCAGATCCATTAATATAAGGACCGATAATCATTCTCTACTTCCTTCTTCATTCAAACTTGGACCACCCTGCTCGCCCCAACGAGGCAACATCTCGTGGTCTATTCCAAATAAACTCAGTGCTCTTAAAACGCTGTGGGTGATGATTTCATCAACCGACTGAGGGTTCGCATACAGCGCAGGTACGGGGGGAAATACAATGGCGCCATACTCACTTACTTGATACATGTTCTTTAAATGCCCCAGATGCAGCGGTGTTTCGCGAGCAAGTAACACTAATTTGCGCCGCTCCTTTAAAACCACATCAGCCGCTCGGGTGAGCAGATTATCCGTCACACCATTGGCAATACTAGCCAAAGTGTGCATTGAACAAGGCGCCACTAGCATCCCCAGAGTCTTAAAAGAACCACTGGAAATCGATGCTCCAACTGCGCGTAACGGATGAACAACATCAGCAAGCGCGTATAGCTCGTCTTCACTGACATTGGTTTCGTGTTTGCGGTTTAAATGGCCTGCTTGTGAGACCACTAAGTGTGTTTCAATCGGGGTATCTTTGAGTAACTGCAGCGCTCGCAATCCATAGCGAAAACCTGAAGCACCACTAATTCCGACAACCAGCCGCGATGGACTGGTTGGGGTATTTATTAAACGGCTTGGCATCACTAGGCATCGCTATCAAAGTCAGGGAGGAAACGTTTCACATCGACGTCTTTGAAATGACTGCGTTGGAAATGCTCTCTTAAATGATAAGGAACGGTGCAATCGAAAATCGTTTTAGTGGCAATACCATGGTCACGAATAGATGTTGCATACGCAGGATCAGATGACGGATCTAAAGGATGACAACGCACGCCCGGAATGGAAACAACATCCACATCACTTTGAAAACGAGTCGTCATCGCCCACATGACATCATTCATGTCATAGATATCCACATCAGCGTCGACCAAAAAGCAGTGTTTAAGCTCAGGGAAAGCGGTAAAGGCAATTAAAGCTGCTTGCCGTTGGCGCCCTTCATCAGCTGGTCGAGTTTTGTTGATCTGCAAGATAGCGACATATTTGCCAGTACCAGGTGATGCAGCATAGACATTTTTAACCAAGCCCGGCAGTGCTCGCTCAGTCATCTGCAAAATACTCGCTTCGGTTGGAATACCCGCCATGTTGGTATGTTCTTCACTAGGTCCAATACAAGTTTGTAAGATTGGATGACGCCGATGTGTAATCGCTTTTACTTTAATAATCGGTAGTGAAGGGTTAGCCGCACCAGTGTATCCAGGAAATTCAGGCATTGCTTTACCAACGCCAGTGTTTTGATCTTCTTCAACACGACGATTTGGTAACAGTTCACCCTCGATAACCACTTCAGCTCGAGCAATTGCAAAGTTATCGATAGTTTTACACTTAACGATATCAACAGGTTTACCACGCAACGCGCCAGCGACTTGCAATTCGTCATAGCCAATTGGCGTTGTTGGTGGTTCAAAACACGCACCAATTTCAATCGCAGGATCGACACCGATGCTGATAGAAAATGGTAGAGGTTTACCTAATTTTTCAGCTTTTTCATAGAATGCGCCAATATGACGACCCGCTTGTAAGAAGACTGAAATTTCATCTTTGCTCTGCACGCACAAGCGGTGAATCGTGACGTCATATTCACCAGTTTCAGGATCAGCTGCATAGCACATTCCCATGGTGAAATATGGGCCAGCATCTTCTTCGGTATTGGTTGGAGCTGGTAAGATTTTTAAAATGTCAAAGTCAGGGTCGGTTGCATAATGAACGACTTCATGCACAGGCGCCTGCTCAGAGGCTATCTCTTTAGGTGGTAGAGGGTTCATTACCGAATCTTTAAGGACAAACGGCAATTGCTCTTTAGTAGTATTTAAAAGGCGAGCCACACGGCCTCTAGATGCTAATAAACCGATTAGAACTCGGACATCATCATAGCCTTTAACTTTGTTAAATAGCATCGCAGGGCCAAGGCGAGTCGGACGCTGTACCGTACCGAATGCGCCGACATGGCGATATACACCTGATAATTCGGCATGAGGATCAACTTCTACATCCGTTGCGACGATTTCATCAGGATAATTCTCTAAATATTGGATAGCTGTTCGTAAATCTACGACAGGGAATTCGTTGTTATTTGGCATATTACAAACCCTACAAATAGTAAGTATTTGTACATTACCATTAACTGATTGCTCACAAATAATACCGTTTTAGTTTGCTTGTAATACTCTTTTGGTATACTTATATAATAAATAGAATATCTTGAGATTAATCATGGATATCAAAAGAATAAAATATTTTTGTACGGTTGTTGAACATGGTTCTATATCCAAAGCTGCGAAAGTGTTACATATGGCACAGCCGCCATTAAGTAAACGAATTATGGAGTTAGAAGAAGAACTAGGTGTTACATTATTTAATCGAACAGCAAGAAAAATCGAACTAACAGAAAATGGTTTATATTTTTATAGAAATAGTTTAAATATACTTAATAATTTAACAAATCTTCAACAACAGATGATTGCCATAGGCAGCAATAAAAAAAGCATTATTAATATTGGTGTCTCTTACTTATATTCCCGTTATTCAAGGCCATTAATCAGCCTATTACATCAACATGACTTTGATGTGCGAGTGGCTGTATCAGATTCAAGTCATCTCGAAAAATTGTTAAAAAACAAACAGATTGATTTTGCTCTGTTGCAAGAGCCGAGTGATCATTCGTTTATCGTCAACCATTCATTAAAAAGCGTACCATTAATGGCTATCTGCCATAAAGAATTCTATAGTCAAACCACCGAAGAAACAATTTCGTTTAAAAAACTAGCTAAATTACCACTCATTTTATTGCATCGCATTGAAGGCTCAGGAACATTCGAAGTTATTCAAAATATTATTTACAATTTAAATCCCCAAGCGAATATCGCCATGCGGATTTCTGACCCTCAATTAATTATCAACTTAATTTATGACAAAACACCAGCAATAGCGCTTTTACCTAAAGACGAATTAGCGACTGTTAACCATACAAATGTAAATATATATCCAGTAACAACTGACATTAAATTATTAAAACCATCACTTATCTATATGAAAGGTAAAAAATTCAATCCAGTCATTACTGATATATTAACTGATTTTATTCAATCGCATCGTCATTAAGGCAGATTAAATCTGCCTTAATTTATTATTGATGCCAACCGCCGCCAAGTACTTTATATAAAGTAATTTGGTTAGAGAGTTGTTCGAGACGAATATCCACCAACTGGATTTTAGCGCTGTGATAGTCTTGAGCGGCATCAAGCATGTCATACAAACTGTCCGAGCCCACTGATAATTTGGCTTTAGAGAGCTCAAACTCACTTTTTAATGCTGAATAATAATCTCGATAAGCCGAATATTGTTTCGCATACCCTTGTCGATTGCTTAATGCATTAGAGACCTCTTTGAAGGCGGTTTGAATCACCTGCTGGTAATTGACTATCTCTATTTTTTTCTCGATCTTAGCAACATCAAGGTCCGCCTGTTTGCTCCCAAAATCGAAAATAGGCAACGACACCGAAGGTGTAAATGCCCAACTGCCTGAGTTGAATAAATTATCCAGCGATGAGCTTGCGAACCCAAGAGAGGAGGTCAGTGAAATCGTTGGGAAAAAAGCAGCTCGCGCCGCGCCCACATTCGCATTTGCCGCTTTTAATGAATGTTCAGCGGCGATAATATCAGGTCGATGGGTTAACAACTGCGATGGCAATCCGCCGGCAATGCTCTGCGTGAATCGCTGCGTTAAAATATCCACCGAATGACGAGCTCGGATCGATTGCGGAATCGCTGTTCCCACCACATTCGCTAAGTTATGCCAATCTTGTGCGATTGCCTGCTGATAACTTGCTACATCAGCTTGAGCTGCAGCTAAATTAGCCCTCGCTGTATTAAAATCACTTAATCCATAACTCCCGATAGCGAGCGTCTTTTGGGCTAATTGATAGCTGCTTTGATAATCACTCACGGCCTGACGAGAGAACGCCAGTGCTTGTTGATCGGCTAGCAGTTGCAGGTAATCAGTCGCAACACTTGCAATCAAAGACACTTGGGTACTTTGTTTTGAAGCCGCCGACGCGAGATATTGCTCTAACGCTTGATGTTTTAAGCTACGCAGCCGACCAAAAAAGTCAATTTCCCAAGATGATGTGCCCACCGTTAAACTATCTGAATGGCTGGTTTTACCGCTTGAGTGTTCTGCTGAACTAGAACCAGACAAGTCGATTTCTGGGGCCAAATTGGCCCGAGAAATTCGATATTCTGCACGATATTCAGCAACATCCAATGCAGCGGTTTGCAAATCTTTGTTATTTTTAAGTGCCAGTGAAATCAGCTGTTTTAAATCGGCATCGGTAAAGAAATCCTGCCAGCTAACATCAGCCCCCGTTTGCTCATCGGCGCTTTTTTTAATCGCTGTATCTTTCGGGTAGTTCTGCTCAAGATCTGCTTTAGGTCGCTGATACGTTGGTTCAAATGAACATCCGGCAACGGCGAAGGTCACACTCAACATGAGTAAAAGATGAGTTAATTTCATGGTTGCCTTACTCCTTTTCATCATCAGCTGGGTTATGTTCTTTAAATAGTCGTCTCACAACGACAAAGAACACCGGTACCAGATAAATCGCCAAAATCGTGGCAGCAATCATACCGCCAGTGACCCCGGTTCCTATCGAACGGCGGCTACTTGCGCCTGCACCAGTACTAACAACCAACGGTAAAACCCCAAAAATAAATGCCAAGGAGGTCATCAAAATAGGCCGCAATCGCATTCGACAAGCTTCCACAACGGCACTGACTATATTTTTGCCCTGAGTTTGAAGATCTTTGGCAAATTCAACGATTAAAATAGCGTTCTTAGTCGATAGGCCAATCGTTGTTAACAAGCCGACTTTGAAATAGATATCGTTTGATAAGCCGCCCATGTCAGCGGCCAGTAATGCCCCCAAGAGTCCCAATGGCACCACCAAAATAACTGATAGTGGAATAGACCAGCTTTCATACAACCCAGCCAAGCACAAAAATACCACCAGCAGCGAAATACCATACAAGTAGAGAGACTGGGAACCAGCCATCCGCTCCTGATAGGATTGCCCAGTCCATTCAATTAAATACCCTTGAGGTAAACTTTTGGCAACTTGCTCCACGGCACTCATCGCATCACCAGAGCTAAATCCAGTGGTTGTGGATGCAGTGAGCTCCATCGCATCATCGCGGTTATATCGCTCAAGTAATGGCGGGCCATAAGTCCACTGACCTGTTGCAAAGGCAGAGAAAGGCACCATCTCATCGTCATAGCCGTTGCTGGTACTGGCAGTTGCATCAGAACCTCGTACGTACCACAAATTAATATCGCTTGGCATCATCCGATAAGGCGCATCCGCTTGTACATAAACATCTTCAATGCGACTACCATCTAAGTAGTTATTCACATATGTGGAACCAAAAGCGGTAGATAACGTATCGTTCACATCTGAAATCGACAGTCCTAACTCTTTGACGCGCTGGCGATTAATCTTCACATGATATTGCAATGCATCCGGCAATCCAGAATAACGCACTGAGGAAATAGCAGCTTGTTTTCTAAGCTTCGCCATAAACTCATTTCGAACTTTCTTAAGTTTGTCATGCCCTTGACCGGTTAAATCAATCAACTCAAAATCCAGCCCACTTTGGTGACCTAGACCATGAATTGATGGCGGGTTAACCGCATAAATAGTGGCTGAAGGATCGCTGGCAAAATGCTTATTTGCTCGGGCAATCACCGCTTCAGCACTTTCATTGGCTCCACGCTTTGACCAGTCTTTAAATGTGACAAACGCCATCGCATTATTCTGACCATGGCCGCTGAAATTAAAGCCTAAGATTGACACCATTTTTGCAGTCGCAGGCTCTTGGGTGAGAAAATAATGCTGAACCTTTTTCATCACCTGCCCAGTTTTAGCAATAGGCGTTCCTGGTGGCGTCGTCACAATGACCATGATGTTACCTTGGTCTTCCTGAGGTAAGTACGTGGTCGGCAATTTAACGTACAAATAGCCAACAACAGCAACAATCACGACATAGATAACCATGCTCAATCGCGAACGACCAACGACTTTGCGAACACCTCGGCTATAACTTGATTGGGTTTTATCAAAAGTGCGATTAAACCAACCGAAGAAACCTTTGGTATGACGCGTTTGCGTTCCTGATTTTAATAGCGAACCACATAGTGCTGGCGTGAAGGTCAAGGCCAATAACACTGACAACAACATCGCCGAAACGATTGTGACTGAGAACTGGCGATAAATTGCACCGGTTGAACCGGAGAAAAAGGCCATCGGGATAAATACTGCCGTCAATACGGTTGTGATCCCAATTAATGCACCTGTTATCTGTTTCATCGCTTTAGTGGTAGCTTCTCGAGCAGAAAGATGCTCTTCGTGCATGATTCGCTCAACGTTCTCAACCACCACAATCGCATCATCGACTAATAGACCAATCGCCAAGACCATCGCGAACATCGACAACACGTTGATAGAAAAACCACAAACAGCCATGATCCCAAAGGTACCCAATAGAGCCACTGGCACCACAATGGTCGGAATTAAAGTTGCGCGGATGTTCTGTAAAAACAGATACATGACCAAGAAAACCAGCACGATTGCTTCAAACAGGGTTTTGACCACTTCCTGAATCGAAATTTTAACAAACGGTGTGGTTTCGTAGGGGTACTTCACTTTGACGTCACTAGGCAGCTGCGCCTGCAAAATTTTCATTTTGGCATGCACCGCGGCAGCAACATCCATCGCATTGGCCCCAGTTGCCAACATCACCGCGAGCGAGGCCGCAGGCTCGTTATCAAAGCTTGATGCCGTTTGATAGCTGCTCGCCCCCACCTCTACGCGCGCAACATCCTTGAGAAGTACTTTTGAGCCATCACTTTTCACCCGCAGCAAAATATTACGAAATTGCTTCGCTGAGGTCATCAGCGAATCAGCTGTAATTGTTGCGTTAATCGATTGGTCTTTGACCGCTGGGGCCCCACCAACTTGCCCGGCAGAAATCTGCACGTTTTGGTCACTGACCGCATCATCGACATCGACTGTGGTCACGCCAAGCGCCTTCATTTTGATGGGGTTCAGCCAGATGCGCATCGCTTCTTCTGGACCAAATAAGCTGACTTCACCGACGCCACTGACCTGAGTAATAGGGTCTTCCAACTGCGAGGTGATAATATTCCCAAGTTGAACTTGGTTATATTTATTATCAGGGGAAGTCAAAGAGATCAGCATCAGGAAGTTATCATTTGACTTGGTCACTTCAATCCCCTGCTCTTGAACCACCTCAGGTAGAGAAGATTTAGCCTCATCAACTTTGTTTTGTACTTGAACCTGTGCAATATCAGGATCGGTACCTTGCTTAAAGGTCAACGTAATACGAGCAGATCCAGTATTACTGCTTTGCGAAGAGATATACAGCAGGTTATCAATCCCACTTAAATCCTGTTCAATCACCCGCGTCACCGTATTGGTGATGGTTTCAGCTGAAGCCCCTGGATAGTCAACCGAAATACGTACCGATGGTGGCGCAATACTTGGATATTGTTCGACAGGTAGTGATAACACGCCAGCGGCACCGGCCAGCATAATAATAATGGCAACAACCCATGCCAAAATGGGACGATGAATAAAAAACTTCGGCATAGGTTAAGCTCCTTTATGAGCTTGACTAACAGTGACAGGCATTCCTTCGGCTAAATTACTGAATCCCTCAGTGATGACCTTGTCACCGGCGCTAATACCTTTATTAATGACCCACATATTTTTATATGAGCGTTCCACTTGCACGGCAACTTTATGGGCCTTGCCATTGACATCTAGCCACAAGGTCGCATTGCCATCGGT
This sequence comes from Celerinatantimonas sediminis, assembly GCF_046054195.1. Lineage (NCBI taxonomy): Bacteria > Pseudomonadati > Pseudomonadota > Gammaproteobacteria > Celerinatantimonadaceae > Celerinatantimonas > Celerinatantimonas sediminis. The sequence goes on along the minus strand of NZ_JBEQCS010000001.1, from coordinate 414,117 downwards.
GTCGCGTTGAACAGCCAATTGCGGAACCAGATAGACACCTTCAGACAAGGCATCATCTAATGTGGCTTTGGCATACATACCTGGCAACAAGAGGTGGTTTTTATTAGGAATTTTAATGCGCAGCGTAATAGAGCCCGTGGTGGCATCGACATCGATTCCAGAAAATAACAATGTGCCATCTTCTGGATATTTCGAGCCATCAGCTAAGGTAATCGTCACTTTCGCCTGTTTTTTATCTTTTAACTCGCCGCGCGCAATCGCTTGGCGAAGAGCCAACCACTCATCGCTCGAGCGGGTAACATCCAGATACATGTGGTCGTAGTTATAGACGGTTGCGAGTGCTGTTGATTGTTCATCTTCAACTAGAGCCCCTGCGGTAACTGATGAAGAGCCAATCCAACCACTGATGGGTGATTTAATTTCACAGCGCTGTAGATCGATAAAAGCAGTTTGAACAGCTGCGTCATCAGTTTTCACAACGCCCTGATATTGCATCACGCTGGCTTTAGCATCGTCGTAATCCTGTTGGCTCACCGCTTTGATTTTTACCAACTTGCTGTAACGATCAGCTTTTGTCTTAGCTGCCTGTAATTGCGCTTCGGCTTGCTGGAGATCCCCCTGAGCTTGTTCATAGGCGGCTTGATATGTTGCGTCATCAATTTGATACAACACCTGGCCAGCCTTAACATTTGAACCTTCTTTAAACAGCCGTTTTTTGACGATTCCCCCGACTTGCGGGCGAATTTCAGCACTTAATAGTGCCGACAATCGCCCAGACAAAGTAGTTTGCAAAGGAAGATTTTGCGGTTTAACACTAATTGCGACAACAGGTTTCGCTGACTGAGGAGCTGCATTGTTATGCGTATCGCTTTGCTGTTCCTGGCACCCACTGAGAAATAAAATGACAGAGGATACCAACAAAAGAGAACACGAACGAACAGATGAGCTGGATTGGAAAAACAAGGACATCGACCAACACCATTAATAGTAACTGCACTGGCCTGATAGTCTAACGATTTGCTCAATTTATCGGCTTAATAGTAACTTACCGAATCTTACTTGCCGTAAGATAACTAGATGCTAGCGATTATCACTGCTCATCTGCGGGCTGAGTGTAACAGGTAATAGCACCGTTACCTGAAAAGTTTTTTCCTGATGCTCAATTTTTAGCTCACCTTGTAAATGCATGACTAATCGATGAACGATTGCCAAACCTAATCCGCTGTGCGAACCGCTGCGTGATTTATCCAATCGAGAGAAAGGCTTAAGCGCTTGCTCCCACTGCTCTTGGCTCATGCCGATACCATGATCAATTACGCTGATAGCAACACCTTGATGGTGCGGCTTGGTTTGTAAGCAGATCTCAGGCTTGCCGTAATCCTTGGCATTTTCAATTAAATTACTCAGAATTCGCTCAAGCTCTTTTTCTGGCACACAAAGCTGGTCATCAACATCAAGTTGCAATGACAGCGGCATATCACTGTAGCGCTGAGCAAGTTGTAAACACAGAGCATTTACTGAAACGGGCTCTGATTGGTCAGGTGTTTTTGCAAAATCGATAAATTGACGAATCAATCCCGAGAGCGCTTTGCAGTCTTTTAAAAATCCCGAGGTTAGTGATGAATCATCCAGCAAATTAGCCCGAACCTGCATGCGGGTGATGGGCGTTCTTAAATCATGAGCAATACCGGCTAACATGACAGTTCGGTCTTTTTCAAATTCATAAAGGCTCAGTGTCATCTCATTAAACTGTCTCATCAGAGCTGAGAGTTCGCGAGGACCGGAAGGTTTTAACTGGCTTGGTTGACGATTTTGACGAAATTCGTGCGCTGCTGCCGACAACTTTAATATCGGTCGACGCAGTTGCCAGTATAGAATAAAGCTCGCAAGTACCACTAAACACAGAATCACCATCAGAGCTAACTCAAAGCCAGTGTGTTCAATGCCTAGATTGGGAATATATAACCACAAATTTAGCGACTTACTTTGAACCCAACCGTGACCATTATTTTTATCCAATACCAATTGATAATCACGACCTAAACGTTGATTCAATGACGCCTCATATGACCTGCCAATGGGTTTGCACTGATTAGGGCAGCGCTTAAATTGGGCAGAATCAGTATTGATAATGTATATCCCTTTACGGGCCAATATAGGACGATTGACAGGTGATTTTGCCAATTGAAAAGCCAGCTCAACATATTGCGCATCACGCGTACTATTATGCTCACCAAGGTGGTGGCCAACCAGCATAATCACCGTAATCTGCACTAATGCCACGAGGGAAATCATCAACAACGCGGAGCGGCCAAACAGAGAGTTAATCAGCCGTAATAGCAGGCTCATCATGCATCACCTTGCAACAGATAACCAATCCCTCGAACCGTTTTCAAATAGACGGGCGCAGAAGGGTTCGGTTCAATAATTTGCCGAATTCGCCAGATAGGCACATCAATTCCGCGCTCAGTCACGTCAGCATAGAAGCCATAAATATCATCGATTAATTTTTTGCGCGAAACACACTGATTGAGATTGCGAGCCAACACCTCCAACATGCGATATTCATAAGCAGGCAGTTTTAACAGTTCACTGTCTCGAAATAGACATTTTTGCTGGGTATCGAGCTGATAAGGACCAAAGCTAATGATCGGTTGAGTATTTTCCGTAAACTGATGGTGGCGACGCAAAACCGCATGGATTCGCGCTAACAGCTCTTGAGGCATAAACGGTTTGCCAACATAATCATCGGCGCCCGCCTCAAGGCCCATAATTCGGTCAATGGCTTCATCACGAGCGCTTAATAAAATCACGGGTAAATTATCGCCATCCGAGCGCAACTGCTTTAATGCACTCAGGCCATCGGTACCGGGAAGCATTAAGTCTAAAACTAAAAGAGATGGCCGTTCTTTATCAAGTCGCTGGCGCAAATGGTTGGCACTGTGTAACACCGAAAACTCAATCCCATGCTGGCGAAAAAAGATCCGCAACAAATCACGAAGCTCTTCGTCATCATCCACCAGCAACACCTGAATAGGCTGCACCATAACTGTCCCTTAACGGCCAAACAAATCTATAAATTTAAGCCTCAAGAGTAAACGCCTTAACAGCGAGACTCAACCTGCACAGCTCTTAGAAAGTGTGTATAAACACTATTGATAGTTTACAAGCTTTAACTTGGTTTTATATAATTACAAAGCCTTCGGTTACCACAGTAGTACCAATTGGATGTGGACCTGCCAACTTGAGGATCTCTGCAATATTGTTTTATCAATCATTGCATCTGCACACTGAAAGCAAAGCCATTTCAAGAATGACCCTTTATTAAACAGCGGACTGTTTGCTTATAACTTGTATGGATACAAGTCATTCTTACAAGAACAATAAATAATATAAGTAAATGATTAAGGGGTAACAGCGATGATTGTTCAATCCGCTCTTCAAGCCTGTGCAAAAAATAAAAGTCACAAAGCTCGACAGGTGAGCAAATTTATTTTCCGAGCCTTAGTTTTTTATCCCTATTTTCGCAAAATGGTGGATTTTCTCTCTCAAGGCGATCGCATGATGCTGTTAAATAAACAGCCTAAATATCTGATGAAATGCATGGTGCCGTTTATCCATGTTGGCCTTAATAAAAAGGCAACACTTGACTGGCTCAACGGCCATTATCAATGGCTGGAGAACACATTTACTGACCAAACTCGTGAAACCATCTATTTAGATGAAATCATTCTCGCCGAGCTTGAAAAAGATGAGCAGCATTATCTGGTCACCCTAAGCTTTGATGGTAAAGCGCGCAAAGAAGGCGAACTAACGCTGTCACTAAAAGACACGCAAGGCAGCGTTTATTATCTGTTAGCTTTTACCTACCATAATGGCAGTTTTTACATCGGCTGCATTCAAGGAAGCACCAACGATAACGGTTTTAGCCATCAATTTACCAAGACCTTTTATGGAATGCGGCCAAAATCATTTATGGTTGCAACACTGCAATTGCTGGCTCAACGCCTTGAGATAAAATCACTCTATGCGGTAAAAAACAACGCGCATATCTATAATGCCAAACGCTACCATGGCAAAGCCCAGCGCTTTAATCTGAACTATGACCAACTTTGGGAAGAGTTAGACGGCATCAGCTCTGACGAGTGGTTCTTCCAGCTTCCTGTTGCAGTTAACCGCCGCCCGCTTGAGGATATTAAACGTTCACGGCGCAAAACTTATCGTGAGCGCTATGCTTGGTTAGATAGCTATGAGAACGAGCTATCTGATGCACTGATGCCTTGCTTAAGCGAGAATTTTCTAACGAATCAACAAAATGCGAATCCAGGTCTTGCCCTGCTTCACTAAAGGCCCCTGATGACAGCGCTGGCTCATTGTGCTTACAATGAGCCTCTAAGCGAGTATCCGTACGCAATAACCGATGCAATAAGGAGACGAACATGAGCAATAGCGACTATCAAGTTCCCAATGTTTGGCGCGACAACGATGACCTTGGGGGCACTTGGTCAAGCATTAATCGCCCGAGTGCAGGCGCTCGTTATCAAGCTGAATTACCCAAAGGAAAACATCCTTTACAGCTGTATTCAATGGGAACCCCAAATGGTCAGAAAGTCACCATTATGCTCGAAGAGTTGCTGGCATTAGGTATTAAAGGTGCTGAGTATGATGCGCACCTGATTTCAATTGCAAAAGGGGAGCAGTTCTCCAGCGGGTTTGTTAACGTTAATCCCAATTCAAAAATCCCAGCATTATTAGATACCAGTGCAGAGCAACCAGTTCGAGTGTTTGAATCAGGCCATATTCTGTTCTATTTAGCTGAAAAATTTAGCCAGTTTCTATCCGACAATCCAGCCGTTCGCATCGAACAGATGAACTGGCTCTTTTGGCTGCAAGGCAGCGCCCCGTATGTCGGTGGTGGGTTCGGCCATTTTTACAGCTATGCACCAAAGCCTATTGAATACGCGATTAACCGTTTTACGATGGAAACGAAGCGCCAGCTTGACCTGCTCGACAAGCAATGTGCCCAACACCTTTTTATCGCAGGCGATGAATATAGTATTGCCGATATTGCCATCTGGCCATGGTATGGCGCGCTCGTATTAGGCGAGCTATACGATGCGGCAGAATTTCTTGATGTGAAGAGCTATCCTCATCTTTTGCGCTGGGCGCAAAAAATCGCGGCGCGAGCGGCGGTAAAGCGTGGCCGAATAGTAAATCGCACTTGGTCAGAGCCTCATCTAGCAGAGCGCCACGATGGCGATGATTTTAATGCGTTAAACCTCTAGGCTTTTCATTTCTATTCTAAATAACACCAGTGATGCACCAATAAATAGCTAATTAGTGCGCATCACTGGTTTTCTAAATTAAAATTCTCTATGCTATGGCGTCTATTAATAATTAACTAAAATTGGCTAATGATAATGTCGTTTGCAGGACGCATCGCGTTAACTCTTACGTTAATGGGTTGTTTATTTACAGGGGCCGAAGCTGCTACGCCTCTTCAAAAATTAACGTTTAAAGACAATTTATATTATCTGAACAACCACTTATACACCGGTGGTGTCACACTACAGACCGCTAATGGGCAATCGCTGGCTTATAATGCTGTCAATAAAGATGGCAAATCGGTACGAATTCGCCGTTGGAGCCTTCTAAAATTTACCGGTTCGGTAAAAAATGGTCGCAAAGATGGTCAATGGACTACCACCTACCCCCTTGATTTTAATGATATTAAAATTGTTGAAAGCTATGACGATGGTAAGCTTAAAAGCATCAACATTTATCGCAAGACAACCCATGATCGGCAGTTAAAGCCCTATATCGAAGGGAAATTAACAAACCAAGCCAACCGTTGGCAATGGAAAGTCCATAGCAGCAGCATGTTTGACCGAACAATTACTTACACCGGCCAAACGATTGGCGTCATGCCAAAAGCTAAAGCAACCTCATTCTTTAGTGAAAACGGCCGCGACTATACAGACCTTAGTTATATCGACAAGGCTAAAGCCAACCTCAAGTTTCAGATATTTCATATCATTTTACACAAACGCCATATTGGAGACACCGATAGCAACGACTTAAAAGAAGGGCCCGATGAACTGATTCGCGATGGCCGCTGGCAGGTTATAAATAAACAGGGGCAACGTACTTATGCCATAGATTATATCTATGAGCGTGATCCTTCCACCTATGGAGCGCTGTTAGAGTATAACGATGATGGCACCAGCAAGTTTACTGGTTACTGGGAGCAAGACAACGGTCATAGAAAACGAGAAAAAATAGCCTATGACGCTCAGGGTCAGATTTTAGATTATCAACTGGTTGACCCGAAAAAAGCCATCAAACGTGAAGAACGATATTATCCCAATGGCAATCTTCAATACGCTTATTTGCCAATTAATAACAGTAAAAATTACGTATTATTAGAATATTATCCGACAGGTCAGTTATTTAAACAGCGTATTTTTAAAAGCTCTTCTGATTTTTATAGGTTGCTCGGTTTTAGCAACAGAAATTTGGTTGGAGACACGCTTATTTACAACCTGCAAGGTCATTTAATTAATCCGCCGAGCAAACCTGCATCAGTAACGTTTAATGACCCTAAAAGACTCAATCAAAAGATGCTGCGAGAGCGCCTTCATGAATCCAAATAACGACGACTTAACTCAGGCATTGCGTTGGCAGATTGAAAATGCCTATCAAAATCACTATAGCAAAGCCCTGTTAGTGACCAAACATCTACTTTTACATATTATGCCAGGATTACTTGTCATACTTTATGCTTGGCTCAATCCACTCTCTTTATGGAGTGTCACAACTTTTGCGCTGTTATGTGTCAGCTATCTGGTGTTAGCACTAGGCGCTGTGCACCTTTATTACCATTATGCTGGGGGGAACGGCTGCTATAGCGTACGTTATGAGCTAAAGGACGCTCAACTTCACCAAACCTATTGGTTAGAGCCGCTTTCAGGCAAAGTGAAATGGGCTTTTCGTTGTTATCAGTTATTGTTTATCTTGTTAATTATCGGCGCCTTTTTTACAACCATGACGTTAGCAAGCTTCCAGCCTATTTATCTCTTTAGTTTAGCGGCGCTAATTCTTTATCCCATTGCACTGATCGCGGTCTTTCATTGTCCACGAATCGAAAAAGTCCAAGAAAGAGCTATTGAGCTTAATCAAACTGAACACTGGTGGTTTAGCCCAAATCCAAATTATTTAAACGCTAAATTAATCAATCGAAAACTGAACAAGCAGATGGTTGTTACATTTGAAAATGCACAAGCATTCACTCAGTTTGAGCACCTATTGCAAGAGCAATATCCACAAGTGCGAACCATCAAATCAACCTTTATGCGGTGGCTTGCCTAATGATTTATCTGATTCGACTCATTCGTACCTGCCTTATTATCCTAGGCTCTCTGGCTGTTGGATTTTATGTCTGTGGATTTGAAGCAATTTATCCAAGTAGCTACCAGTTGGCTAGAAATGAGGGGCTAGCGCGCTATCAAACACAGCTAGAGAGCTTGCTCGATATTCATCAAGGCCATTATCAGTCTCTGCCAAGCAGCGACCCTCTGTACGCTGTACTCAAACAATTACCTTTTGCACGCCACCGTGATGACGCGATTAAACAGCTTCGACAATTGATCATGCAGAATAATCCCAGAGCAATGTTCTGGGCGGCGCAACTCATCGACTCTGATATGTGGACTGGGCGTAGCATAAAAGATCCCAGGTTTTTTTACTTTGACAAGTCGACACTCTTAGAGATGGCGGCAGCCAATAAAGACCCATACGCTGCTCGCGATTTAACACAAGGTCATCTGTGTCTGCGCGATAACAACTGTCGTGATTTTTGGTTAAATTATGCCGCTAAGCTATTTGCTGAAAAAGCCAAGCAAGGCGACTATCGAGCCAAATATGAATTAATTCAGCTCAAAAATTATCGCCACTACGATGCATCGGGGCTAGATAAGCAAGTCAGTTTTGCCATTGATGCGGCCAAACATCAATTTTATCGCCCCTTAGCTGAGCTACTACTGAGCTATCAGCGCGGTGAATATCTGCCTTTGTGGGTCGATACCAGCTATACCAGCCATTTAGCCTATCTGAGCGCAACAGATAGAAAGCTTTTGAGCAAACTTGCTCAATGGTTAACTGACCGACAATATATCGTGGATGGGGATCTAATCAAAATTGCGCGCCAAGAACTTAATCAAGATGACTACCATCGCCTGTTTATCCAATACACATTATTAGGGCAAACCAGAAAATATAGAGATATATCAATTCGCGATTATTACTCCCAACGCATACAAGATGCCGATGTAGAACATGATAAACCGTGGGCGATTGAAGCAATGGCGTTATTAAGCGCAATGGATAACTCGCAACCCAAAAAAGGCGAGCAATTTAGCGAACAAACACAAATATTTTATGACCGTGTGGTTAAACCTGAAGGGATTCAATTTGATAAAGCCGATTTGGCACAAATTGCGAAGCTCGCTGAGCAGTTTAAACAAAGACGCTCACAGAACATCTATCTAACGCCGGATAATACCTATATTCCCGATATATAGGCTTGATTAACCCTGCTAACCACCTGAAAGGTAATTGGCATAAAAGGTAAATTATCGAGATAAAAAAAACCGCCAACAATGGCGGTTTTTTATCGTTTGTGCTTTTAACTTAAGCGATGATTTTAGAAACCACGCCAGCACCTACTGTACGACCACCTTCACGAATCGCAAAACGCAGACCTTCGTCCATTGCGATTGGGCAGATCAGTTGAACAGTGAATTTAACGTTATCACCAGGCATAACCATTTCAACGCCTTCTGGCAGTTCAACGGCACCAGTTACGTCAGTTGTACGGAAGTAGAACTGTGGACGATAACCTTTGAAGAATGGCGTATGACGACCACCTTCTTCTTTGCTCAGTACGTAAACTTCAGCTTCGAAGTGAGTATGTGGAGTGATTGTTCCTGGTTTAGCCAGAACCTGACCACGTTCAACCTGTTCACGTTTAGTACCACGCAACAGCGCACCAACGTTTTCACCAGCACGGCCTTCGTCCAGCATTTTGCGGAACATTTCAACACCGGTACAAGTTGTTTTCTGAGTATCGTGAATACCCACGATTTCCACTTCTTCACCAACTTTCAAAATACCACGTTCAACACGACCAGTTACCACAGTACCACGGCCTGAGATTGAGAATACGTCTTCAATAGGCAACAGGAATGGGTGATCGATATCACGGATTGGTTCTGGGATGTTTTCATCCAGAGCTTTAGCCAGCTCAAGGATTTTTTCTTCCCATTTAGCTTCGCCTTGCAGCGCGCCCAGAGCACTACCCTGAATAACAGGAACATCATCACCTGGGAATTCATATTCAGTCAGCAGTTCACGAACTTCCATTTCAACCAGTTCGAGCAGCTCTTCATCATCAACCATGTCACATTTGTTCATGAATACGATGATATATGGAACACCAACCTGACGAGACAACAGGATATGTTCACGAGTCTGAGGCATAGGACCATCAGTTGCAGCAACAACCAGAATCGCACCGTCCATCTGAGCGGCACCAGTGATCATGTTTTTCACATAGTCAGCGTGTCCGGGGCAGTCAACGTGCGCATAGTGGCGAGTTGGAGTGTCATACTCGACATGCGAAGTGTTAATAGTAATACCACGTTCACGTTCTTCAGGGGCGTTATCAATTGATGCAAAGTCTTTTGCAGCACCACCATAAGTTTTTGCCAAAACAGTTGTGATCGCGGCGGTCAGTGTAGTTTTACCGTGGTCAACGTGACCGATGGTACCAACGTTAACGTGCGGTTTCGTACGTTCAAATTTTTCTTTAGACACAGTATTTACCTTCTATATTGTCAGGCCAGTGAAAGCCAAGCCTTCGTCTAAATGGATTTATTTAGTTTTAGCTTCAATTACAGCTTCTGCAACATTTTTTGGTGCTTCATTATACTCTTGGAACTCCATTGAGTATGATGCACGCCCTTGCGTTGCAGAACGCAGGTCCGTTGCATAGCCGAACATTTCAGCCAGAGGCACTTTGGCACGGATGATTTTTAGGCCAACTGCGCCTTCATCCATACCTTCAATAATACCACGGCGACGGTTCAAGTCACCGACAACATCACCCATCCACTCTTCAGGGGTAGTCACTTCTACTTTCATCATCGGTTCAAGCAGAGCTGGAGATGCCTGAAGAGCGCCTTTTTTGAAGCCCATAGAAGCGGCGATTTTAAATGCCATTTCATTCGAGTCGACTTCGTGGTAAGAACCATCAAACAAGGTTACTTTTACATCCAACATCGGATACCCAGCCAAAACCCCTTGAGACATTTGCTCACGAGCCCCTTTATCAATTGCTGGAATGTATTCTTTAGGAACAACACCACCAACAATTTTGTTCTCGAATGTATAACCTGTGCCAGGTTCTTGTGGTTCCAATTTCAACCATACATGGCCATACTGCCCACGGCCACCAGATTGGCGAATAAATTTGCCTTCAACTTCAACCGATTTACGAATCGTTTCGCGATAAGCAACCTGAGGTTTACCCACGTTACATTCCACTTTAAATTCGCGTTTCATACGGTCAACGATGATATCCAGGTGCAATTCACCCATACCAGAAATAATTGTCTGGCCAGATTCTTCATCAGTTTGAACTCTGAACGATGGATCTTCGGCCGCCAGTTTACCCAATGCAAGCCCCATTTTTTCTTGGTCAGCTTTAGTTTTAGGTTCAACAGCAATCGAAATAACCGGTTCAGGAAATTCCATGCGTTCCAGAATGACTTTGTTGTCCATATCGCACAACGTATCACCTGTAGTAACGTCTTTAAGACCAATTGCAGCGGCGATATCACCCGCACAAACAGACTTAATTTCTTTACGATCATTTGAGTGCATCTGCACCAAACGACCAATACGTTCACGTTTAAGTTTAACCGAGTTATAAACTTGGTCACCCGAGTTCACAACCCCTGAATAGACGCGCAAGAAGGTTAGTGTACCAACAAACGGGTCTGTGGCAATTTTAAACGCCAACGCAGAAAATGGTTCGTCATCTTTAGCATGACGTTCGACGGGGTTACCGTCTTCGTCTTCACCTTTAATTGATGGGACATCAATTGGCGAAGGCATAAATTCAATCACGGCATCCAGTACAGCTTGAACACCTTTGTTTTTAAATGCACTACCACATGTTGCGACCACGATTTCGTTATTTAACGTGCGGATACGCAAACCTGTTTTAATTTCATCTTCTGATAGATCACCTTCTTCAAGGTATTTTTCCATCAGTTCTTCATTGGCTTCTGCGGCAGATTCAACCATGTACTCGCGCATTTTTTCGGCTTTTTCAGCCAATTCAGCAGGAATATCAGAGTAGGTAAAGGTCATCCCACGGTCTTCTTCATTCCAGTTGATCGCCTTCATTTTCATCAGGTCAATCACGCCGACAAATGCATCTTCAGCACCAATATTGAGCTGAATAGGCACACAGGTTGCACCCAAGCGATGACGAATTTGATCACAAACACGATCAAAGTCAGCTCCGGCACGGTCCATTTTATTGACGAACACCATCCGAGGAACATGATACTTATCAGCCTGACGCCATACAGTTTCAGACTGCGGTTCAACACCTGAAGCACCACAGAAAACCACGACAGCACCGTCAAGCACACGCAATGAACGTTCTACTTCAATAGTAAAGTCTACGTGTCCGGGAGTGTCGATAATGTTGATTCGGTGACGAGGGAACTGTGCCTGCATACCTTGCCAGAAGGTAGTCGTGGCAGCAGAAGTAATGGTAATACCACGTTCCTGCTCTTGTTCCATCCAGTCCATGGTGGCAGCGCCATCGTGTACCTCACCAATCTTGTGAGACAGACCTGTGTAAAACAGGATACGTTCTGTCGTGGTAGTTTTACCAGCATCCACGTGAGCAACGATACCGAGATTACGGTAGAGCTCGATTGGAGTTGTGCGAGCCATTTTATCCTCTTACTAAGGGCAACCCCTTAGAAAAAATGCGATAAAGAAAAAGGCGGCAGCATGGAACTGCCGCGACAAGGAAATTACCAACGGTAATGAGCAAACGCTTTGTTTGCATCAGCCATACGGTGAACGTCTTCACGTTTCTTAACCGCAGAACCTTTGTTTTCAGCTGCGTCTAGGATTTCTCCAGCCAGACGCTGAGCCATAGATTTTTCACCACGTTTACGTGCTGCATCAACCATCCAGCGCATACCCAAGGTATTACGACGAATTGGGCGAACTTCAACTGGAACTTGGTATGTAGAACCACCAACACGGCGAGATTTAACTTCCACCGCTGGGCGCACGTTTTCCAGAGCTACTTCAAAAATTTCTTGGTGGCTTTTGCCTGATTTCTCAGCTGCAATATCCAGCGCACCGTATACAATTTTTTCAGAAATAGATTTTTTACCGTCAACCATTACTACGTTGACAAATTTAGCCAACAATTCTGATCCGAATTTAGGATCTGGCAGAATTTTACGTTGACCGATGACGCGACGTCTAGGCATCTTAGTATTCTCCGATATGCTTCAGGTTACCCCAAAACGAAAATTAAAAAACTTCGCAAAATGAATGTTTGGCCTTACTTAACGGAGAACCATTAAGATTTTGGCCGTTTCGCACCGTATTTAGAACGACCTTGACGACGGTCATTTACGCCAGCACAGTCTAATGCGCCGCGAACAGTGTGATAACGAACACCTGGTAAGTCTTTAACACGACCACCACGAATCAGAATAACTGAGTGTTCCTGCAAGTTGTGGCCTTCACCACCAATGTATGAAGTTACTTCATAGCCATTAGTTAAGCGAACACGTGCAACTTTACGCAGTGCTGAGTTAGGTTTTTTTGGTGTAGTGGTATATACACGAGTACATACACCACGACGTTGTGGGCACGCTTGCAAAGCCGGTACGTTGTTTTTAACAACTTTAGGGCTACGCGATTTGCGAACCAACTGGTTAATAGTTGCCATTGAAAATAGCTCCTGGTTCAAATTTTTTAAACATGTGAAAAATCCCCCGCAATTAGCGGGAGGCGAAATTTTATTCGCTTAAGCTAACAGAGTCAAGATATACGGCACGCTTTAATGAGTGATATCACAGGCAACAGAGCCACTTATTCACAAAACATCAAGGACCTTGGTTATGTGCTCTTTTAGAAAGCTAATTTTACTGCCAATTTAAGCTCTCGTCATGATATTTCACAGCCTTTGTCACCACGTTAGTGATTTATCATGCTCGGTGCTTAAGCTAACCCATTTGGCCATGTCCGCACTCTGATATGGTGCCTTAATATGAAGGCCGCGGGCATCTGTGTCATCAATGAGAATAAAGACTTGGTTTTGCTCGGCCAGTTTTTTGAGCGCTAAGATGAGATATTGCGTGAGGTAGACACCATCTTCGATTAATAGCAGCACGTCTTCTTTACCCATTTGGCAAAGGCAGCGCTCTAAATCGCTGCTCGGATAATGGCTATCGCGGTAAATATGCAGCATCAAAACCTCACTATCAGTGCGTTTTCTCTAAGCAATTTTGCAACGCCGGCATCATCAATCACTTGAACATCAATACTCAGCAAAGATGGCTCAACAGCGCGCGATAAAAGATCGCTCTCACTCACGTAGCAGTTTTCAATATCATAAAGGCTGAGCATGCCGTAAGTCGGCTCAATGTGACGCTGTAAAATAGCCTGTGGCTGTTGGCCTTTTAATAATTGCCAAACACCATCGCCTTCAAACAACACGCTTATCTGCTCACAAACCGCGGAAGCGGCTAACACTGCATCGAGTCCTTCTCGAGCAAACGAGCTGCCATGAGGGGCATGAGTAAGGATAAATAGCATCGATTTCATAGCTGCATGACCCTATCAGCTTGCTGCATAGCAATCGTCATTTCGGCAAGACCGGCCACCTGAAACGGTTCATGAATATTAAACATCGCGTGTTTTGCTTGCGATGAATCAATATAACCACGCCGCGCACCGGCACTCACGCACACTAATAGCTGACATTTAGTTTGCTCACAGAGCTCACACCAGAGCTTATAGATATCATTTTCATCAGATGCTGGTGACAAAAAGCTGTTTGCGTTGGATGTGCCATCTAAATAAAAGAACACTGACTTAAGAATATGCCCTTGCTCAGACACAGCTTTAGCAAAACGCAAAGCACTGGCACTACCTTGTTGACCGTAGGCCGCACTCGTCACCAGCAATGTATAGGTCAATGACATTATTTTAAGCAGGCAATCGCTTCAACTTCGACCAGAACATCTTTTGGTAAGCGCGAGACTTCAACACAAGAGCGCGCTGGCGGAGTTTCCTTGAAGTATGTTCCATAGACTTCGTTAAATGCAGCGAAGTTATTCATGTCACTTAAAAAACACGTTGTTTTAACCACAGTTGAGTGGTCGGCACCCCCTGCTTCTAAAACGGCCATCAGGTTATCTAACACCTGTTTTGCCTGTTCTTTAATACCACCTTCGACCAAAGTCATGGTTTTTGGATCAAGCGGAATTTGGCCTGAAGCATAAACAATCCCATCAACTTTAGTTCCCTGTGAATACGGTCCGATTGCAGCAGGTGCATCATCGGTAGATATAATCTGTTTTCCCATAATAAATTCCTAACATTATCAATGTTGCTAAAAAGTTAGTCTGTGCAGCTTCAGTGCTGTTGTCAATAACTAGCCACACAAAACAATAAGGCGACCCGAAGGCCGCCTTAAGCAATTAAAACCAATAAAAGGTTGTGCGTTATTCGCCCTGATCGGCTGCGTTAAGCAAGTCTGCCAGATTCTGTTCTGCTTCATCAGCAGTAATCTGTGGTGCTGGTTCGTTGCGGCTACGGCGTTGCTGATGATAAGCAAAGCCAGTACCTGCTGGAATCAATCGACCAACAATAACGTTTTCTTTCAGGCCGCGCAGTTCATCCTGTTTACCGCTTACTGCAGCTTCAGTCAATACGCGAGTAGTTTCCTGGAACGATGCCGCTGAGATAAATGACTCAGTTGACAGCGATGCTTTGGTAATACCCAACAGTTCGCGTTGGAAAGTTGCGCCCTGTTTGCCTTCAGACTCTAGACGACGGTTTTCGATGTTAACGCGTGCCACTTCAACCTGTTCACCAGGTAAGAAGTTACTATCACCAGCATTGCTGATGATACATTTACGCAGCATCTGACGAACGATCGTTTCAATGTGTTTATCATTGATTTTCACGCCCTGCAGACGGTAAACGTCTTGCACTTCGTTGACGATATAAGCAGACACCGCATGGATACCACGCAGACGCAAGATATCGTGTGGTGATTCTGGACCATCGGCAATTACTTCACCTTTCTGGACTTTTTCACCTTCGAACACGTTCAGGTTACGCCATTTAGGAATCATTTCCTCGTATGGGTCACCATCGGTCGGGGTAATAACCAGACGACGTTTACCTTTAGTTTCTTTACCGAAGCTAATTGTACCGTCGATTTCCGCCAGAATAGCTGGTTCTTTTGGCTGACGAGCTTCGAACAAGTCGGCAACTCGTGGCAGACCACCGGTAATATCTTTAGTACCGCCAGATTCCTGAGGAATACGGGCCAGTGCATCACCAATGCTAACCTGCGCACCATCTTCGAGGTTTACAATCGCTTTACCTGGCAAGAAGTATGATGCAACCACATCAGTACCAGGGATCAACAGATCTTTGCCATCGTCATCAACCATTTTCACCATTGGACGCATTTCTTTACCTGCGCCAGAGCGTTCGTTAGCATCCATCACGACGATGCTAGACAAACCTGTCAGCTCATCGGTTTGGCGACTAATGGTTACGCCTTCAATCATATCAACAAATTTAATATGACCTGCTACTTCAGTGATAATTGGGTGAGTATGTGGGTCCCAGTTAGCAACGATATCGCCTGCTTTAACTTCACCGCCATCTTGCGCTTCAAGGATACTACCGTAAGTCAGTTTATGACTTTCTTTAGTACGACCCATTTCATCGATGATGGTCAGTTCAGTTGAACGCGATGTGATAACCACTTTACCTTCAGCGTTTTTCACATATTTGGCGTTGTGCAGTTTCACAGAACCAGAGTTTTTCACCTGAATGTTACTTTCTGCTGCCGCACGAGATGCCGCACCACCGATGTGGAACGTACGCATGGTCAGCTGTGTACCAGGTTCACCGATTGACTGTGCGGCAACAACCCCAACAGCTTCACCAATACCAACCTGATGACCACGAGCCAAGTCACGGCCATAACATTTAGCACAAACACCGTAGTCAACCTGACAGCTAATGACCGAGCGAACTTTAACGTGATCAACTGAGTTAGTTTCTAAAATATCACACAGTTTTTCATCAAGCAGAGTGTTACGCTCAACCAAGACTTCATTATCTGTACCTGGTTTGATAACGTCTTCAGCAACCACACGACCCAGTACACGTTCACGCAATGGTTCAACTACGTCACCGCCTTCAATTAACGGAGTCATCGTTACGCCATCGTGAGTACCACAATCGTCTTCAACGATGACTAAGTCTTGAGCAACGTCAACCAGACGACGAGTCAGATAACCAGAGTTCGCTGTTTTCAGTGCCGTATCGGCCAAACCTTTACGAGCACCGTGGGTTGAGATGAAGTACTGCAGTACGTTCAGACCTTCACGGAAGTTCGCAATAATTGGCGTTTCAATAATAGAGCCATCAGGTTTTGCCATCAGACCACGCATACCAGCGAGCTGACGGATCTGAGCGGCACTACCACGAGCCCCAGAGTCGGCCATCATATAAATACTGTTAAACGAGTCTTGGGTTTCCTCTGCACCGTCACGGTTAATCACTGTTTCGGTTGAAAGGTTAGCCATCATCGCTTTAGACAATTTATCGTTGGCAGTTGCCCAGATATCGATCGCTTTGTTATAGCGTTCGCCTGCTGTTACCAAACCGCTTTGGAACTGTTCTTGAATTTCAGTTACTTCAGCTTCTGCATCACCAATAATCTGTGCTTTTTCTGGTGGGATTTCCATATCGTTAATACCGATAGAAATACCAGACAGCGTTGCATAGTGATAACCGGTGTACATCAATTGGTCAGCAAAAATAACCGACGCTTTAAGGCCCAGTCGACGATAACAAACGTTGATCAATTTTGAGATCTGTTTTTTACCCAGTGCTTTGTCCAGCAGTGAGAAAGGCAGACCATCAGGGAAAATCAGCCACATAATGGCACGACCAACGGTGGTGTCTTTTAATTCAATTTTTTCAATACGTGAACCGTCTTCAGCCACTTCGACTTCACGGATACGTACTTTGACTCGCGCATGCAAGTCAACCACGCCGGCACGATAAAGCTTCTCAGCTTCTTTCGGACCTTCGAGGTACATCCCTTCACCTTTAACGTTAATTTTCGGGCGAGTTGCATAGTACAAGCCCAAGACAACGTCCTGAGAAGGAACAATAATTGGATCACCGTTTGCTGGTGACAACACGTTGTTCGTTGCCATCATCAATGTACGGGCTTCAAGCTGAGCTTCCAACGTCAATGGAACGTGGACAGCCATCTGGTCACCATCGAAGTCGGCGTTATACGCAGCACACACCAATGGGTGCAACTGCATTGCTTTACCTTCAATCAGCACCGGTTCGAAAGCCTGAATACCCAAACGGTGCAATGTTGGTGCACGGTTGAGCATGACCGGATGTTCGCGGATAACTTCTTCTAAGATATCCCAAACTTCACCACCTTCGCGTTCGACCATTTTCTTAGCCGCTTTGATGGTAGTGGCAAGGCCACGAGCTTCGAGTTTGCCGTAGATAAATGGTTTGAACAGTTCAAGTGCCATTTTCTTAGGCAGACCACACTGATGCAAACGCAGGTATGGACCAACCGTAATCACTGAACGGCCAGAGTAATCCACACGTTTACCCAGTAAGTTCTGACGGAAACGACCTTGTTTACCTTTGATCATATCGGCCAAAGATTTCAGAGGACGTTTGTTAGAACCTGTAATCGCACGACCACGACGACCATTATCCAGCAGTGCATCAACGGCTTCTTGCAGCATACGTTTTTCGTTGCGCACGATAATATCAGGAGCCGCCAAGTCCAACAGTCGTTTCAGACGGTTGTTACGGTTAATCACGCGGCGATACAGATCGTTCAAATCAGACGTTGCAAAACGACCGCCATCCAGTGGCACCAATGGACGCAGATCAGGTGGCAATACAGGCAGAACGGTCAAGATCATCCATTCTGGTTTGTTGCCAGACTGATCAAACGCTTCCATTAATTTCAGGCGTTTAGTCAGTTTTTTACGTTTCGTTTCAGAGTTAGTTGAACCCAACTCTTCACGCATAACTTCGATTTCTTTAGCCAAGTCAATCTGGCGCAGCAAATCAAGTACCGCTTCGGCACCCATTTTTGCTTCGAATTCGTCACCGTATTCTTCTAATGAATCAAGGTACTGTTCTTCAGTAAGCATCTGACCACGTTCAAGCGTCGTCATGCCTGGTTCAGTCACTACAAATGATTCAAAATACAGAACACGTTCAATGTCACGCAGTGTCATATCCAGCAGCAAACCGATGCGTGATGGCAGCGATTTCAAGAACCAGATATGTGCAACTGGCGAAGCCAGTTCAATGTGGCCCATACGTTCACGACGAACTTTGGATTGAGTTACCTCAACACCACATTTTTCACAAATTACACCACGGTGTTTCAGGCGTTTGTACTTCCCACACAAACACTCGTAATCTTTTACCGGACCAAAAATCCGGGCACAGAACAGACCGTCGCGTTCAGGCTTAAAAGTCCGGTAGTTAATCGTTTCCGGTTTTTTTACTTCACCGAATGACCAGCTACGGATCTGATCTGGTGAAGCCAGACCAATTTTGATCCCTTCAAACTCTTCGGTCTTATTTTGTTGCTTAAGAAACTTAAGTAAGTCTTTCACGTTTCTCTCCAGTGTGGAGTCAAACCTAGCGGGAGGTGCAAGCACGCTCCCACAAAATTGATTCACCCGTTAAACGACGGCTATTCTTGATCCAGCTCGATGTTGATACCGAGCGAACGGATCTCTTTGAGCAATACGTTAAATGATTCTGGAATACCTGGTTCCATTTTATGGTTACCATCAACGATATTCTTATACATCTTCGTACGACCGTTCACGTCATCTGATTTAACAGTCAGCATTTCCTGCAACGTATAAGCTGCACCGTATGCTTCCAGAGCCCACACTTCCATCTCACCGAAGCGCTGACCACCGAACTGAGCTTTACCACCCAGAGGCTGCTGAGTAACCAGACTGTATGAACCTGTTGAACGTGCATGCATTTTATCATCCACCAAGTGGTTCAATTTCAGCATGTACATGTAGCCAACAGTGGTCTGGCGTTCAAATGGCATACCAGTACGACCATCGTACAATTGGATCTGACCAGAATCTGGAATATCAGCTAAACGAAGCAGTTCTTTAATCTCTGGTTCATGGGCACCATCAAACGCAGGGGTTGCCATTGGCACACCTTTACGCAGGTTCTGCGCCAGAGTCAGTAGCTCTTCATCGCTGTATTCATCCAAGTTAACCTGCTGACGAGTATGACCTAAGTCGTATACTTTCTGGATGAACTCACGGATTTTCGCCAGTTCAATGCCACGTTGATCTTTAAGCATTGCATCAATTTTCTCACCGACGCCTTTCGCCGCCATACCCAAGTGGGTTTCGAGAATCTGACCAATGTTCATACGTGATGGTACCCCAAGTGGGTTCAACACGATGTCAACCGGACGACCAGTTTCGTCATAAGGCATATCTTCACGAGGTACGATAATTGAAACCACACCTTTGTTACCGTGACGACCCGCCATTTTATCCCCAGGCTGAATCCGACGTTTCACGGCCAGATAAACTTTAACGATTTTCAGCACACCTGGTGCTAAATCATCACCTTGGGTAATTTTGCGACGTTTAATATCGAGTTTTTTCTCAAAATCAGCTTTGAGCTCATCGTACTGCTGAGCAATCTGTTCCAGATGAGTCTGGGCATCTTCATCGATAAGGGCGATTTCAAACCAGTCAGCTGGTTTCATGCGACCTAAATCGGCTTCAGATTTGCCAGCACCTAACAACACTGATTTAGCACGAGCTAAAATCCCTTCTTCAAAGATTTTAAACTCTTCTGTCAAGTCTTTCTTCGCTTCGCGCAGCTGTGCATCCTGAATATCGATTGCACGTTTATCTTTTTCAACGCCATCACGAGTGAAGACCTGGATATCAATCACGGTTCCGTAAGTTGAGTTCGGTACACGCAGTGATGTATCTTTCACATCAGATGCTTTTTCACCGAAAATCGCTCGCAACAGTTTTTCTTCCGGAGTCAGCTGGGTCTCACCTTTAGGTGTAACTTTACCAACTAAAATATCGCCCGGTTTCACTTCTGCGCCGACATACACAATCCCGGATTCATCCAGTTTGCTTAAAGCAGATTCACCAACATTCGGGATATCCGCAGAAATTTCTTCTGGCCCCAACTTGGTGTCACGAGCAATACAAGAAAGCTCTTGAATATGAATCGTGGTGAAACGATCTTCTTTAACTACATCTTCATTAAGTAAGATGGAGTCTTCATAGTTATAACCATTCCAAGGCATGAACGCGACGCGCATGTTCTGACCTAACGACAACTCACCTAAGTCAGTTGATGGGCCATCCGCTAATACATCACCTTTCATAACTGGCTCGCCTGTTTTAACAACAGGGCGCTGGTTAATACAAGTGTTCTGGTTTGACCGGGTATATTTAGTCAATGTGTAGATATCAATACCCGCTTCGCCTGGACGCAGCTCGTCTTCGTTAACTTTAATCACGATACGTGAAGCATCGGCATAGTTAACAAAGCCGCCACGTTTAGCCACCACAGTTACACCAGAGTCAACGGCAACCGCACGTTCAATCCCAGTACCAACCAGTGGTTTATCCGCACGAATAGTCGGAACCGCCTGACGTTGCATGTTCGAACCCATCAAGGCTCGGTTTGCATCATCGTGTTCAAGGAACGGAATCAGCGATGCCGCAACAGAAATAATCTGCTGAGGTGATACGTCCATGAACTGAACCTGATCCGGCGTCATATATGTGGATTCACCACGGTGACGACAAGGAACCAGTTCGTCAGTCAAACGACCGTCTGCATCAAATGGTGCGTTTGCCTGAGCAATGACATATTTACCTTCATCAATTGCTGACAAGAACTCAACATCATCAGAGATGACACCATCATTAACTCGGCGATAAGGTGTTTCTAAGAAACCATAATCATTAGTACGAGCATAAACCGCCAATGAGTTAATCAAACCAATGTTTGGTCCTTCAGGCGTTTCAATTGGGCACAACCGACCATAGTGGGTTGGGTGTACGTCTCGCACTTCAAACCCGGCACGTTCACGAGTCAGACCACCCGGACCTAATGCAGAAATACGACGTTTATGCGTCACTTCTGATAGCGGGTTGTTCTGGTCCATAAACTGTGACAGCTGAGATGAACCGAAGAATTCTTTAACCGCTGCCGAAATTGGTTTAGCGTTAATCAGATCCTGTGGCATCAGCGAATCAAGATCGCCAAGGCTCAAGCGTTCACGAACGGCGCGCTCTACGCGAACCAAGCCAACGCGGAACTGGTTTTCAGCCATCTCACCGACACTACGAATACGACGGTTACCAAGGTGGTCGATATCATCGACTTCACCATGACCGTTACGAATGTCGATCAGTGTTTTCATAACAGACAGGATATCGGTTTTATCCAAAATACCTGCTTCATTACCGTCTTCACGGCCAACACGGCTGTTGAATTTCATCCGGCCAACAGTCGAAAGATCGTAACGATCGGTACTGAAGAATAAGTTTTCGAACAACGATTCTGCAGCTTCGCGTGTTGGTGGCTCACCTGGGCGCATCATACGATAAATTTCAACTAATGCTTCAAGGCGGTTAGTTGATGAATCGCTGCGCAGGGTGTCAGAAATAAACGCACCATTATCCAAATCATTGGTATAAATGGTGGTTAGTTTAGTAAAGCCAGCTTGCGATAAACCCGCAACCAGCTCTAATGTTAATTCAGTATTGGCACTTGCAACTACTTCACCAGTTGATTCATCAACATAGTCATGAGCAAGTACTTTGCCTGCTAAATATTCCAGCGGAACTTCAAGCTCACTGACGTTTGCTTTTTCCAGCTTACGAATATGACGGGCAGTAATTCGACGACCTTTTTCTACCAATGTGTCGCCTTCGAGAAGAATATCGAAAGACGCAACATCGCCACGTAAACGTGAAGGAACAAGTTCCATCCAGACTTTGCCGTCACGGATTTCAAAATGAGTCGTATCGAAGAAATAGTTCAGGATTTCTTCGCTGCTCATATCCATTGCACGCAAAATAATAGTTGCAGGCAATTTACGACGACGGTCAATACGCACAAATAGGTTATCTTTAGGATCGAACTCAAAGTCCAACCAAGAACCACGGTAAGGGATTACTCGTGCGTTATACAGAACTTTCCCTGAGGAATGCGTTTTACCACGGTCATGATCAAAGAAGACCCCAGGACTACGATGCAACTGTGACACGATAACCCGCTCGGTACCATTAATCACGAATGTACCGTTTTCGGTCATGAGAGGAATCTCTCCCATGTACACTTCTTGCTCTTTGATATCCTTGACAGTGCCCGCTGGTGCATCTTTATCATACAGCACCAGCCGTAGTTTCACCCGCAATGGAGCAGAATAGGTAACTCCTCGGATTTGACATTCTTTAACATCAAATACCGGTTCACCTAAACGGTAACTCACATACTGCAACTCTGAATAGCCAGAATAACTAGCTATTGGGAAAACACTACGAAACGCTGCTTCCAGGCCATACTCGCCTTCAGGATCGACTTCGATAAATTTCTCGAAAGAGTCAAGCTGGATAGATAGCAGGTAAGGCGTATCCACTACTTGAGGACGTTTCCCGAAGTCCTTACGAATGCGTTTTTTCTCTGTATAAGAGTAAACCATATGGTTCCTCAGCTCGCTGATAAGTGACCCACTCTGTCCTTTGACGGGACAGTTCTAACTTACGTCATTTCCTAATTTGAAGTATGCAGAGAATGCATACTTAAGGCGCAAGATAACCGATTGAAATGACGTGAAATTACCGGCATCCTACAGCGCAAAAAGGCCGGTGATTAAAAAATCACCAGCCAATGCCTTATTCAGGCTGTAATCTA
The DNA here is from genome assembly GCF_046054195.1 of Celerinatantimonas sediminis. Lineage (NCBI taxonomy): Bacteria > Pseudomonadati > Pseudomonadota > Gammaproteobacteria > Celerinatantimonadaceae > Celerinatantimonas > Celerinatantimonas sediminis. The sequence goes on along the minus strand of NZ_JBEQCS010000001.1, from coordinate 390,762 downwards.
CAGTATAGCAGATTACTTAACTTCAACTTCAGCACCAGCTTCTTCAAGCTGAGCTTTAAGCTGTTCAGCTTCTTCTTTAGAAACGGCTTCTTTAACTGGAGTAGGTGCAGCTTCAACCAAAGCTTTCGCTTCTTTAAGGCCAAGACCTGTTGCGCCACGAACAGCTTTAATAGCTGCAACTTTGTTCGCGCCAGCCGCTTTCAGGATAACGTCGAATTCAGTTTGTTCTTCAGCTGCAGCAGCTTCGCCTGCACCACCGGCAACAACAGCAGCAGCTGCAGTTACGCCGAATTTTTCTTCCATTGCTTCAATTAATTCAACTACGTCCATTACTGACATTTCAGCAACAGCTTCGATGATTTGGTCTTTAGTGATAGACATGACTCAAAATCCTAAATCTTATATAAAAATTTAAACAGTTAAGCAGCAAAATGCAAATTAAGCTGCCACTTGCTCTTTCTGATCGCGAATTGCAGCAATGGTACGAACCAATTTGCCTGCTGCAGCTTCTTTCATAGTAGCCATCAACTTCGCGATAGCTTCGTCGTAAGTTGGCAGTTTCGCCAGAACGTTTACGTCTGCTAATGCACCTTCAAATGCTGCAGCTTTAACTTCGAAGTTGTCTTGTGCTTTTGCAAAGTCAGCGAACAGACGAGCCGCAGCTCCTGGATGTTCGTTAGAGAATGCAATCAGGGTTGGACCTTTAAAGGTATCAACCAGACATTCAAAGTCAGTTCCTTCTACAGCGCGACGTGCTAATGTGTTGCGAACAACACGCATGTAAACGCCTTCTGCACGAGCTTTAGCTCGTAATTCAGTCATGGCGTCTACAGTTACACCGCGAGAGTCGGCTATAACAGCAGAAAGGGCACCTTTGGCAGCTTCGTTGACGTCAGCGACAATTTGCTTTTTGTCTTCGAGTCTTAATGCCATTGGCTTTACTCCTGGATTCCAAACTAGGCAAAAACCTAGTACTAATGATCCCCTGATCGGATTAATCAGGGCTCTGTACGGCTACAGATCCAGAATAAGTCATAAAACTATTCAGGGTTCTTTCACCGTCTGCGCAGGTTATTTAAGATGCAAAACATCTCCTGCGGTCTTGGACGTGGGTTAAAACTAACCCAGACCCATAAGATAAGGCGCGCAATTGTATATCAATTGCGCAGTCCTGTAAACCTAGAATTAATTAGGCTAACTGTTCTAAAGAAGTGACATCAATAGAAACACCTGCCCCCATAGTGGTCGACAGGCTTACTTTTTTGATGTATTGACCTTTAGATTGTGCTGGTTTTGCTTTACGCAAAGCACTCAGCAGCGCTTCTAAGTTCGCTTTGATTTTGGCATCGTCAAAATCAGCTTTACCGATGGTAGTATGGATAATACCATTTTTGTCGTTACGGTAACGAACCTGACCAGCTTTAGCGTTATTAACAGCTTCAGCAACGTTAGGAGTTACAGTACCAACTTTAGGGTTTGGCATCAGGCCACGTGGACCTAAGATCTGACCTAATTGACCCACAACGCGCATTGCATCAGGAGATGCGATAACAACGTCAAAGTCCATTTCGCCAGCTTTTACTTTAGCAGCCAAATCATCCATACCAACGATATCAGCACCAGCTTCTTTAGCGGCATCAGCGTTTGCACCTTGAGTGAAAACGGCAACGCGAACGCTACGACCAGTACCGTGTGGTAAAACTGTTGCACCACGGACGTTTTGATCAGATTTACGTGCATCAATGCCTAAGTTAACAGAAGCATCAACACTTTCAACGAATTTTGCAGTTGCCAGTTCTTTTAACAGAGCAATTGCTTCATTGATTGAGTAATCTTTGGTTGCATCCACTTTTTCGCGGATAGTACGCATACGTTTAGAAAGTTTTGCCATCGTCTTAGCCCTCTACTACCAGGCCCATTGCACGGGCTGAACCTTCAATTGAACGAACCATCGCATCTAAGTCAGCGCCAGTCATATCGGCTTCTTTAACTTTAGCGATCTCTTCTAGTTGCGCACGAGTAACGGTACCAACTTTCTCTTTGTTAGGAACACCAGAACCTGATTTGATCCCTGCTGCTTTTTTAAGCAGGAATGATGCAGGTGGCGTTTTTGTTTCAAAAGTGAAAGAACGGTCACTGTATACTGTGATAACAACAGGTACTGGAGCACCTTTTTCAAGGTTATCAGTACGAGCGTTAAACGCTTTACAAAATTCCATGATGTTCACACCATGTTGACCCAGAGCAGGACCAACTGGTGGACTAGGGTTAGCAGCACCAGCTGCAACCTGTAGCTTGATATAAGCTTCGACTTTCTTAGCCATAATTACCTCTAAATTGGGTTCAAACGCCTAGGTCAAGAGTTGACTTTAGCTTCCCGATATAACAAAAGGGCAGCGGATTATAAAATATCCTCTGCCCTATCTCAACCATTTCGGTGAAAATTCGATCAGCCTTTTTCGACTTGACCAAATTCCAGCTCAACCGGAGTCGCGCGACCGAAGATCAGAACCGATACTTTAACACGGTTTTTCTCATAATCGACTTCTTCAATAGTGCCATTAAAGTCGGCAAATGGGCCATCGATAACTCGAACCACTTCGCCAGGTTCGAACAATGTTTTTGGCCGTGGCTTATCAGCCGATTCATTAAGGCGATCTAAAATCTTAGCAGCTTCTCGGTCGCTAATTGGCGCAGGACGCTCTGGTGTACCACCAATAAAGCCCATCACCCGAGGAACATTTCGCACCAGATGCCAGCTTTCATCGTTCATATGCATCTGTACGAGCACGTAACCTGGGAAGAATTTGCGCTCGCTTTTACGTTTTTGACCAGCTCGCATTTCAACGACTTCTTCAGTCGGAACCAGAACTTCGCCAAATAAATCTTCTTTGTTGTGAATTTTTATATGTTCACGCAGGGATTTAGCAACACGGGATTCGTAACCGGAAAATGCCTGCACGACATACCAGCGTTTTTTCAGTTCTTCACTCATTTAAATACTTACCCCTGTTATAAAGCTCACTGCACGAACTAATAATCCGTCCAGCCCCCACAAGACCAGTGCCACAACTGCAGACACCGCAATAACCATCAAAGTTGTCTGCATTGCTTCTTGACGGGTCGGCCAGACCACTTTACGAACTTCTGTGCGCGCTTCTTTAGCGAAAGTCCATGCAGCCTTTCCTTTTGTTGTCAGCATCGCAACACCGAATGCCAGGCCAACAGCAATCACTACACCGATAACCCGAAACAGAACAGAAACTTCTTTTGAGTAATAATAGTTACCGACCACGGATGCGGCGAGAAGAATTACGACCAATCCCCATTTTAAGCCATCCATCGACCCGCTTTGGTTCTCTGTATTCGTTGACATAAACTACCTGTTATCCCACACTTTAAACAGCGCCACTAGCGCCTTATTGACTGTATCGACCGAATCGAGATGTATCGATTAGCGGCGCACGCGCACTTCTGGCAGGGGCGGAGGGACTCGAACCCCCAACCATCGGTTTTGGAGACCGCCGTTCTACCAATTCGAACTACACCCCTGTAAAGAAAGCCCCATATTATAGGGGCTTTCGCAAAAATTGTAACCCTTTGTCGAGTACAACTCTACTTATGCTATATGATACCAGAAATCTATTGCTCTGGCAGGGTGAAAAAGCAGATATCGGTCAACTTGTGTAAAATCAGAACCTTTTTAACTACGCCTCATAAAGCTCAAGCGGTAAGTCGTCGGGATCTTTAAAAAAAGTAAAGCGCTGATTGGTGATAGGGTCTATTCGTACTGCCTCAACTGCAATGTTGTTTGCCTCTAAATGAGCAATCACAGGCTCTAGAGAGTGAACCGAAAAAGCTAAATGGCGCAAGCCCGATGCTTCAGGGTGGCTGACCCGTGCCGGAGGATTAGGAAATGAAAAGAGCTCAATCTGCCCGCCGCCTGGCAACGCTAAATCCAACTTGTATGAGTCTCTTTCATGGCGATAATGTTCGTGAATAATTTCAAGCCCTAATAGTTGGTGATAAAAATATTTTGAACGCTGATAATCACTACAAATAATCGCAACATGATGAAAGGCTTTGAACATACAAACTCCGCATATGATGGCTACTCACCCTAATGATGAGTCAACTAGCCATGAGTTAATCTTATCCGCCACCGCAAATCTATCGCTCAAATAACACTCATCCAGTGGGTTTTCCCAATTTTCATCGGCAACTTGAACAAGCTCATAAATCAGTTTGCCTTCAGCAGAGCGACGTTCAATCGTTTTCTTGGGCATTTCACGATAAGAAGGAATGTGCCAACTAAGATATCTCAAACAATACTGACTGTTCGGATTACCTTCTTCCCCCCAGCCTAAATCAATCGATTTACACAGCGCCGGATTTCGCAATAGCAAGATATCTTCTACAAAAGGATATTTCAGGAGACCTTCATCATCAAGGCGGTTTCCTACATCCACATTATAAAAATGATTCCAAACGACCTGCCATCCGGCTGTCATTTGCAAAGGCATAAGTTGCATGAGACTGACTCCTAAATTAGGCTCATCCTAAAATCAAAAAGCCACCGACAAGGGCAGCTTTTTATAATAGAACCAATTACCTAAAGTTTTACCTTTTCACACATTGGTTGATCATTCTGTTGAAAGTTTTGGCATTTCCAGCTCTGCTTACCATCACTAATAGTCATACCATTTACCTTCGCCTGGCTCACATCTAAACCTTTAAACTCAAATGGCGCAACGGATGCAAACCACGCGGTTTTGCCATCACTGATAAAATTACCTTTCAGCACATGCAGCGTATTTGTGTCGAGCTGAACTTTAAAGGTCAATTTAGCAGCGCCATCGATTATTAGATGATCTTTATCTGCGACAACATAACGCGACAAACATTTAAATGAAGAAGCATCGACACTCGATTGAGCATGGCCTTTAAAATAAAGTTGGCTATCTACTTTAGCCCACCCCAAACACTTATTATAAAGATGCACACTTTGTTGATAGTTAACAATTAGCGGCTTATTTCCGGCGACAAAAAAGTAATGATGCGCATCATAGCCTTGGCTACGTGCACTATGAAAAGAATTTGCATCAGCACCCGCTAAAACCTTACCACTGGATAACAAAATCTGATTGGCATTTTTATAAAACGGAAAATTCAATTTACTAAATGTTTCGTGATCAATCGCAACGGTTGGCTGGCAAGACGCAAACGCACCAACATTCGTTAATAGAAAGCCATCTAGAATTCGTGCTGTGGAAGGCGAAAAATGCTCATCTAGCGCTCTGTCATTGCAATAAAAATGACCTTGAGATGTTGCGATCGCCATAAAGTTATTTTTAAAAACAACTTTAAAATCCTGCAGAGTGGCGCCTTTGACCGCCAATTTAGGTTTATTGGCATAACGTTGATAAACGATTTGTCCATCACTCACTTTATATGGATAAATCGATGCTTGAGCTGTAAACGTGGCGAAACCAAAGATAAGTGACACCCAATAGCGCCATCCAAAAGCTTTTAACATATAAAATCCTTGTTATAAATATCGGCTGAATATCTCAAAAATGGCAATAAATCATTTAATTAGAATGAAAATTTAGACAACTTTGTCCACTAAATGCCATTGAAGTGGATTATAAAGTATTTTATCTACAAATTAACTAATTAATAATAATTAGTTCTTTTACGCTAACGATAGCTATGAGCATGCAATTAAGGGCGGGAAAAATAATAGGGAAAAAATTGAGATGATAAGACAAGAAGATAAGCTTCACTGCAGTAAATGCAAAAAAGGCCGCATAAGCGACCTTTTTATCAATGCTTCACAATTTGTTGTGATTAAGCGATGATTTTAGAAACCACGCCAGCACCTACTGTACGACCACCTTCACGAATCGCAAAACGCAGACCTTCGTCCATTGCGATTGGGCAGATCAGTTCAACAACGAATTTAACGTTGTCGCCAGGCATAACCATTTCAACGCCTTCTGGCAGTTCAACGGCACCCGTTACGTCAGTTGTACGGAAGTAGAACTGTGGACGGTAACCTTTGAAGAATGGCGTATGACGACCACCTTCTTCTTTGCTCAGTACGTATACTTCAGCTTCGAATTGAGTGTGAGGAGTGATAGTTCCTGGTTTAGCCAGGACCTGTCCACGTTCAACTTCGTCACGTTTAGTACCACGCAGCAGCGCACCAACGTTTTCACCAGCACGGCCTTCGTCCAGCATTTTGCGGAACATTTCAACACCGGTACAAGTCGTTTTAGTAGTATCTTTAATACCAACGATTTCGACATCGTCACCAACAGTCAGGATACCACGTTCAACACGACCAGTTACCACAGTACCACGGCCTGAGATTGAGAATACATCTTCAATAGGCAGCAGGAATGGGTGGTCGATATCACGGATTGGTTCTGGGATGTTTTCATCCAAAGCAGTTGCCAATTCGACGATTTTTTCTTCCCACTGAGCTTCGCCTTGCAGCGCACCCAGAGCACTACCCTGAATTACAGGCAGGTCATCACCTGGGAAGTCATATTCAGTCAGCAATTCACGAACTTCCATTTCAACCAGTTCGAGCAGCTCTTCATCATCAACCATGTCACATTTGTTCATGAATACGATGATGTATGGAACACCAACCTGACGAGATAACAGGATGTGTTCACGAGTCTGAGGCATAGGACCGTCAGTTGCAGCAACAACCAGAATCGCACCATCCATCTGAGCAGCACCAGTGATCATGTTTTTCACATAGTCGGCGTGTCCAGGGCAGTCAACGTGCGCATAGTGGCGGTTAGGAGTGTCATATTCAACGTGAGAAGTGTTAATGGTAATACCACGTTCACGTTCTTCAGGGGCGTTGTCGATTGAAGCGAAGTCTTTCGCTGCACCACCATAGGTTTTCGCCAAAACGGTTGTAATCGCGGCAGTCAGTGTAGTTTTACCGTGGTCAACGTGACCGATGGTGCCAACGTTAACGTGCGGTTTCGAACGTTCAAATTTTTCTTTAGACATGATCGTCCCTCATACAAGGAGTCAACTGGTGTTCTAGCACCAAAGGTTGTTGATTAAATACGTAAATAATCGGTCTCAGGCAGGACAAAAAGAACTGGTGCTGATAGGCAGATTTGAACTGCCGACCTCACCCTTACCAAGGGTGCGCTCTACCAACTGAGCTATATCAGCGCTGGAGCGGGCAGCGGGAATCGAACCCGCATCATCAGCTTGGAAGGCTGAGGTAATAGCCATTATACGATGCCCGCTTTTAGTCTCTTTTCAGACCACCTCAAACCGAGAAAAATGGTGGAGGGGGACGGATTCGAACCATCGAAGCTTTCGCGGCAGATTTACAGTCTGCTCCCTTTGGCCGCTCGGGAACCCCTCCATATTTTTAACCTAACGATGGTGCCGACTGCCGGAATCGAACTGGCGACCTACTGATTACAAGTCAGTTGCTCTACCTACTGAGCTAAGTCGGCGTCGTTAAGTGCTGCGCATTCTAGGTAATCCGATTTTCAATTGCAACCGCTAAATTGAAAAAAAATCGACTTTAGCGATTAAATGCATACTTTTCATTCAAAAACCGCATTATTGTGGTCGCAAAGAGACCTCACCTGCGTTGAAAGAGCGCAAATTACCTTGCTGATTTAAAAGCAACTTACCTTGCGAGTCAATACCATTGACCTTGCCATTGACCACATGACCATCAGAAAAGATTAATTTCACACTTTCGCCATGGAAAATATCCAATTGATTCCAGCGCTCAATAAAAGGAGCAAGTCCAGATTGGCAAAACTGTTCATAAGCCTGCATCAAATGCTGATAGCAAGTTAACAGCAATGTGTTACGGTCAATAAACTGCTCGGAAAGTTGGCTCAAGTCGGTGACAGGTTGATCAATGGAGGCACTCACCTCGCCAAGGCGAACATTCAACCCGATGCCAGCGACAATGTGCAGCAACTGCTGAGGTTGGCCATTCATTTCAATCAAAATGCCTGCCAACTTGGTATATCCAGCATAGATGTCATTGGGCCATTTCAGGCCAATTTGTTCAAAACCTAATGTTTTAAGCGCTTCAGCTACGGCAACGCCCACCACCAAACTAAGCCCTTGCATGCTTTCAAAGCCGCCTTCAAAGGTCCAATGCAGCGAAAAAGGCAGTTGTCCAGCAACCGCTGAAGCAAAACCACGACCTCGTCGCCCGCGCCCAGCACTTTGATAATCGCAACTGATTAATTCACCATGAACGAGCTGTTCTAAGCGCTGCATCATCCAACTGTTAGTCGAATCGATTTCAGAGAAGACATGAACAGGCGCATCTATTTTGCCCTGTAACAGCGTTTCATCGAGCAGTGAGATAGGATGAGCCAGACAATAACCACGGCCTTTGACAGAATAGATATCCACACCCATGGCTTGTAATTGGTGAATATAACTGGCGATCGAGGTGCGAGAAACTCCCAAAGCATCCGCTAATACTTGGCCTGAATGAAAATGACCATCACTTAAGCGATGCAACAACACAAATGCTTTGTCATGACTTTGCATAGTTGGACAATACCTCTTGTGGGTTTACAAATCCTTCTGTACCGATAAATAAAACTTCAGGTTCAAGCTTAATCGCAAACTTCTGATAAACCTTATCCTGAACGTAACTAGCTAGACGAGCAATCGCCGCTCCGCTGGCATTACCTGATGCATTAGTTAGCACCAGAGCTTGTTTAACATGCACCCCGGCCCCATCCATTTCAAACCCTTTCAGAGCGCATTGGTCTATCAACCATCCGGCTGCAACTTTAAAGGTTCCGTCAGGTAACGGATAAATCGGGATCTGTTTATAATGCGGCTGAAAACGCTCGACCCAAAAACTATCGACAATTGGGTTTTTAAAAAAGCTTCCTGCATTACCAATTTTTTTCGGATCAGGAAGTTTGTCAGTTCGAGTCTGACATATCATATCAAACACTTGCGAAATGCTAACCGAATCAGAATCAAGTGATTGCAAAGATCCATAACTTAAATTAGGTTGCCAATGTTTGCTAAGTGAAATGCCCACCCGAGTCACAATGCACCCTTGCATTTGTGGCGTTTTGAAAATACTTGAACGATACCCAAACTGACACTGCGCATGGCTTAATCTTGAGAATTGTTGCGTGCGACTATCCCAAATTTCAACCCACTGGCAAAAGTCACTAAACTCAGCGCCATACGCACCGATGTTTTGCACCGGAGCTGCGCCAACCGAACCAGGAATTAATGCCAGATTTTCTAAACCACCGACATTGCGTGAAACAAGCCAGCGAACCAGCTCATGCCAGTTTTCCCCTGCTGCAGCTTCAACCACCCACGCATCATCAAGTTCAATCAGCCTTCGAGAGCGAAGCCGATTCACCACGAGGGTTCCGTCATAGTCTTTGACGAACAATAAATTCGAGCCTTCACCACAGCATAACCATGGCTTACCAGCGAGGCTTAGAGCATGGAGAGATTTAAGATCATCGAGATTACGAATCACCAGAACCTGGCCAACCTTCGAGGACACAGCGAAGGTGTGATAAGCTCGGGCATCGTTCATAAATATGTACCTTCGTTAAGACTGGCCTGAATAAACAGGCCTTATCATTAATGGCGCAGCAAAACTTGCTCCATGCGATGGCTGGCGCCTTTATGCAGGATCAAATCTGCCTTGTTTCGGGTATGCAGAATATTATCTTCAAGATTCACTAAATTGATAGTGCGCCAGATTTCGCGGGCTACCCGAACCGCTTCGTCATCATCCAGATCAGCATAATGGTTAAAGTAGCTGTCAGGATCGCTAAACGCACCTTTACGAAAATCTAAGAAACGTTGAATATACCACTGTTCAAGCTGAGAGATCTCAGCATCAACATAGATAGAAAAATCGAGATAATCTGAGACAAAACGCCGCACCCCTGCATCATCAGTTGGATTGGCCTGCAAGACGTTGAGCCCTTCGAGAATGAGAATGTCCGGCTGATCGATGACGCGATGCTGATTAGGCATAATATCGTAAGTGACATGCGAATACACTGGCGCTTTCACCTGACGTTGTCCAGCTTTAATATCCGCCATAAATCTAATCAATGTGCGCACATCATAGCTCTCTGGAAACCCTTTGCGATGCATAATGTTACGCTTTTTTAACTCAGCATTCGGGTATAAAAAGCCATCGGTTGTTACCAAAGCAACTTTGGGATGTTCACTCCATCTATCTAACAGCGCTTGTAAAATACGTGCAGTGGTACTTTTACCGACCGCAACGCTGCCAGCAATACCGATAAAAAATGGGATTTTATGACTATGACCAAGAAATTCGCCGGTCACTTTGCGACGATCCTGACGCGATTTTACGTAAAGGTTTACCAATCGCGACAACGGCAAATAAATATCACGGACTTCTTCTAAAGAGATCGCTTCATTAATACCACGCAGTCCTTGTAACTCGCCTTCGGTTAGAGTTAATGGCACAGAATTACGTAATCTTGACCAGCTTGAGCGATCAAAAGTGAGATAGGACCGTAGTTGTTGTTCTTCAAACATAAGTCGCTTCCTTGGCAGAGCTTGAAACATTACCTTAAAACAAAGGCTCTGACCACTAATGCTTATGGATTAATTGTGTCAATGTAAGGGCGAAGAGGATAGTTCGAATTTTTATTGGAAGGATATAAAGGGCCCCTAAAGGAGCCCTTTAATATTTTAGGCTTTTTCGACCACATCAACCAAAGTCCAAGACTTAGTCTTAGAAATTGGGCGGCACTCTTTGACAGTCACAACATCGCCTTCAGCAGCGGCATTGTTTTCGTCATGTACGTGCAATTTAGTAGTACGAGTCATGAATTTCCCATAAACAGGGTGTTTTACACGACGTTCGATCAGGACAACAATAGATTTGTCCATTTTGTCACTGATCACTTTACCTTGTAATGTACGGATAGTTTCGCTCATTTACGCACCTGCCTTCTGATTCAGAATGGTTTTTACACGTGCGATGTTACGGCGCACATTTTTCAGCAAATGTGTTTGAGCCAACTGACCCGTGCTTGCTTGCATGCGCAGGTTGAATTGCTCACGCAATAGGCTTAACAGCTCTGCATTCAGCTCTTCAACACTTTTGTCTTTAAGTTCGCTAGCTTTCATCACATCACCGTCCGAGTTACGAAAGTAGTACTAATAGGCAGTTTAGCAGCTGCTAGAGCAAATGCTTCGCGTGCCAGTGATTCTGGAACACCATCCATTTCGTACAGTACTTTACCTGGCTGGATCTGAGCGACCCAATATTCCACGTTACCTTTACCTTTACCCATACGAACTTCGAGAGGTTTTTCAGTAATAGGTTTGTCTGGGAAAATACGGATCCAGATTTTACCCTGACGTTTAATGTGACGAGTCATTGCACGACGAGCTGCTTCGATTTGACGAGCAGTTAGACGGCCACGACCGGTCGCTTTAAGACCAAAGTCACCGAAGCTTACTTGAGTACCTTTAGCAAGACCACGGTTACGGCCTTTATGAACCTTACGGAACTTAGTACGTTTTGGTTGCAACATTACCGTGTCTCCTATTTACCGCGACGATCTTTACGTTTTGGCTTAGCAGGAGCTTCAGGTTGCGCAACAGGCATACCACCCAGTACTTCACCTTTGAAGATCCAAACTTTAACGCCAATAATGCCGTAAGTTGTCGATGCTTCAGAAGTTGCGTAATCGATATCAGCACGCAGAGTGTGCAATGGCACACGACCTTCACGATACCATTCGGTACGTGCGATCTCAGCACCGCCTAAACGACCACTGACTTCAACTTTGATACCTTTTGCGCCCAAACGAATAGCGTTCTGTACTGCACGTTTCATAGCACGGCGGAACATAACACGACGTTCCAACTGGCTTGCGATAGAATCGCCAACCAACTGACTGTCTAGTTCAGGTTTACGAACTTCTGAGATGTTAATCTGAGCTGGAACACCAGCCAGTTTAGCAACGCGTTTGCGCAGCTTTTCAACATCTTCACCTTTTTTACCGATCACAACACCTGGACGAGCAGTGTGAATAGTCACACGGATGCTTTTCGCAGGACGTTCGATCACGATGCGAGCCACTGATGCATTTTTCAGTTCTTTAGTTAAGAATTGACGCACTTCGTGGTCACTATTTAAATTTGCTGCATACTCGCCTTTATCAGCATACCAGGTAGAGTTCCATGGTTTGACGATACCTAGGCGAATACCATTAGGATGTACTTTCTGACCCATTGCTTATCTCCTAGTTATCAGATACAACCACAGTAATGTGGCTGGTACGCTTGATAATGCGGTCTGCTCGGCCTTTTGCACGCGGACGTACACGTTTCAGAGTCGGGCCAACATCAATAAAGATTTTGGCAACTTTCAACTCGTCAATATCTGCACCTTCGTTATGCTCAGCGTTAGCGATAGCAGATTCTAAGACTTTCTTAACCAAAGCGGATGCTTTTTTGTTATTGAAAGTCAACTCTGCCAGCGCTTTCTCTACAGGCAGACCACGAATCAGGTCAGCGACCAGACGGGCTTTCTGTGGAGAAGTGCGGGCAAAACGGTGTTTAGCTAATGCTTCCATCACTTTCCCCTTAACGCTTTTTCGCTTTCTTATCAGCAGCATGGCCGCGATAAGTGCGAGTTGGTGCAAATTCACCCAGTTTATGACCAACCATTTCGTCGGTAACAAAAACTGGAACGTGCTGACGACCATTATGGACAGCGATGGTCAACCCAATCATGTTAGGGAAGATCGTTGAACGACGGGACCAAGTTTTAATTGGTTTTTTTTCCCCGCTTTCCACCGCTTTCTCTACCTTCTTCAGCAAGTGCAGGTCAATAAATGGACCTTTCTTGAGAGAACGTGGCATGGTGAATCCTCTTATTTCTTAGATGTACGACGACGTACAATATATTTATCGGTACGCTTGTTGCTGCGAGTTTTCTTACCTTTAGTAGGCAGACCCCAAGGTGATACAGGATGACGACCACCAGATGTACGGCCTTCACCACCACCATGTGGGTGATCAACAGGGTTCATTGCAACACCACGTACGGTAGGACGAACACCACGCCAACGGCTAGCACCCGCTTTACCTAACTGACGCAGCATGTGCTCAGCGTTACCTACTTCGCCCAGAGTTGCACGGCAATCAGCCAGAACTCGGCGCATTTCGCCACTGCGCAGACGCAGGGTGACGTATTCGCCTTCACGCGCTACGACCTGAGCATAAGCACCAGCACTACGAGAGAGCTGAGCACCTTTACCAGGCTGCATTTCAATTGCGTGAACAGTTGAACCAACTGGAATATTGCGCAATGGCAAGCAGTTACCTGCTTTAATTGGCGCATGAATACCGTTTGCGATTTGGTCGCCAGCCTGCATGCCTTTAGCAGCCAGGATGTAACGACGTTCACCGTCGGCATAACAAACCAGAGCAATGTTTGCACTACGGTTTGGATCGTATTCCAGACGTTCTACTTTTGCAGAAATATCGTCTTTGTTACGTTTAAAATCGATAATCCGATAATGCTGTTTATGGCCACCGCCGATGTGACGCACGGTGATCCGGCCGTTGTTGTTGCGACCACCAGATTTACCTTTGGAGTCCAACAGCGGAGCATACGGCTTGCCTTTATGCAGGTCTTTATTTACCACTTTAACGACGTGGCGACGACCAGCAGATGTAGGCTTAGTTTTAACAATAGCCATTTTAAGAAACTCCTCTTACTCTGCGCCGCCAACGAAGTCGATGTCTGCACCTTCAGCCAAAGTGACGTAAGCTTTTTTCCAATCGCTACGACGGCCTAAGCGCATACCGTGACGTTTACTTTTCCCTTTCACGTTCAGGGTACGTACACCGGTTACTTCAACTTCAAACATTTTCTCTACAGCAGCTTTAATTTCAGCTTTAGTAGCAGTTGTGGCAACTTTAAAAACGATTGTGTTGTCGTTTTCAGCAGACACAGTGCTCTTTTCAGAGACGTGCGGTGCCAAAAGTACTTTTAACAGACGCTCTTCACTGATCATTTCAGCCACTCCTCAATCTGCTTCACAGCATCCGCTGTGATCAACACTTTGTCGAATGCGATAAGGCTGACTGGATCAATACCAGCAACATCACGCACGTCGACGCGATATAAGTTACGCGCAGCTAAGAACAGGTTTTCAGAGACATCAGCTGTCACGATCAGAGCATCGCTCAGTTCCAGTTCTTTGAGTTTAGCGACCAGCTGTTTAGTTTTAGGTGCTTCGACCTCAAACTTCTCAACAACAACCAGACGTTCCTGACGAACAAGTTCAGACAGGATACTGCGGATAGCAGCACGATACATTTTAGTGTTGACTTTCTGGCTGTGATCTTGTGGTTTCGCAGCGAAAGTTACACCACCACTGCGCCAAATTGGCGAGCGGATTGTACCAGCACGAGCACGGCCGGTACCTTTCTGACGCCATGGCTTCTTACCACCGCCAGCTACCTCAGAGCGGGTTTTTTGAGCACGAGTTCCCTGACGGGCACCAGCTGCATATGCAACAACCACCTGATGAACCAGTGCTTCGTTAAACTCACGCCCGAAGGTAGTTTCGGAAACTTCAAGAGCGCTCTGAGCGTCTTTCAATACCAATTCCATTACTATCTCCTCAGACGTTATGCTTTAACAGCAGGTTTAACGATCACGTCGCTGTTGGTTGCGCCAGGGATTGCACCTTTAACTAGGAGCAAGTTGCGCTCAACGTCGACACGAACTACTTCCAGAGACTGAACAGTTACGCGTTCAGCACCCATATGACCTGCCATTTTTTTACCTTTGAAGACACGGCCCGGAGTCTGGTTCTGACCGATAGAACCCGGAGCACGGTGGCTCAAAGAGTTACCATGAGTCATATCTTGGGTACGGAAGTTCCAGCGTTTAACACCACCCTGGAAACCTTTACCTTTAGAAGTACCGGTAACGTCTACTTTCTTAACTTCATTGAAAAGATCAACTTTCAGCTCACCGCCTACTTCAATCTCTTCACTTTCTTCGCCGTTTAAGCGAAATTCCCACAGGCCACGACCCGCTTCAACACCAGCCTTAACAAATTGGCCAGCTTGAGGTTTGTTTATGCGGTTCGCTTTTTTAGTGCCAGTGGTCACTTGCAGAGCGCGGTAACCGTCTGATTCCTCGGTAATGACACGAGTCACACGGTTTGGCTCACATTCGATAACGGTAACTGGAATTGAAGCGCCATCTTCAGTGAAGATGCGAGTCATTCCAACTTTACGACCGACTAGACCAATCATTGTAAAAACCTCTTATCTTTCCAGCTCTGCTTAGCCCAAGCTGATTTGCACATCAACGCCAGCTGCCAGGTCCAAACGCATCAATGCGTCAACTGTTTTATCAGTTGGCTCAACGATATCGACCAGACGTTTGTGAGTGCGGATCTCATATTGATCACGCGCATCTTTGTTGACGTGTGGGGAAATCAGTACGGTAAAACGCTCTTTGCGAGTTGGAAGTGGGATTGGCCCACGAACCTGAGCGCCTGTACGTTTCGCAGTTTCTACGATTTCCGCTGTCGATTGATCAATCAGGCGATGATCAAACGCTTTTAAGCGGATGCGGATTCTTTGGTTCTGCATTGACCAGAGCTCCAAATAAAATAAAAAGAACCTAACGCACACCAACTCATCCATTTCCGAAATCCGGGGATGGTGGCGTGCGCGACGACTAACAGTTGCTTCCAAATCGGAAGCTTTGTTACCAGTTTCTAATTGAAACCGGGCGGACAGATTGTCCGACGACTTACTAATAAGCTGCGCCATTATACGTAGTGGCCAGCAAAACGCAAGCTAAAGCGAAGAAATTTTCATCAATCTATCTCGATGAATGAAAGCCCGGAGGCTTTTAACTCTCTAGGGCAGTTTGTGCCGCTCTCGAGCTGCATGTATAAATAGATGGGCATGCGAGAGGTAGTAACATCCCAAGCCAATAAATGCCATCAATGCAGCAACTTCTCCGATGTGGCTAATGCCGCGGGTGAGCACGACCTGGCCACCGATTAAGGTGCCAACCCCCACGCCAATGTTATAAATAGTCGAGTACAACGATGTGGCAACATCCACCGCTTGGTGAGCAATTTTTAGCACATTTAATTGCAGAGCAAGTGCGCTCCAAGTAATCGCCATCGACCAAATTAAAGATAATATTAATAGCATTCCCGAGGATGAAGAAAATGCCAGTAGTAATCCTGTTGCCATAGCTTGTGCGAGCATTGAGCCTGCCAATAACATAAAAGGATAGCGGTTGAGCGAACTAAAGAGGCCGCTGGCAATAATTCCCGCTACTCCAAAGATAAACAACACAACAGTCGCCAAGTGGCTGCCACCGTGGGTAACGGTTAAGATAAATGGCTCGATATAGCCATAGGCACAATAATGACCTGCAGTCAGCAGCAACATCAGCCAATACATTAATAATAGATTGG
This sequence comes from Celerinatantimonas sediminis, assembly GCF_046054195.1. Classification (NCBI taxonomy): domain Bacteria; kingdom Pseudomonadati; phylum Pseudomonadota; class Gammaproteobacteria; family Celerinatantimonadaceae; genus Celerinatantimonas; species Celerinatantimonas sediminis. The sequence continues at coordinate 374,236 of NZ_JBEQCS010000001.1, read as the reverse complement.
GGTTTTTAACCAAGCTCGGCAGTGAGCGCAATGAACCACTGTTTTTGCTCGCAAGCGCAGGCAGTTGAAACCACAAGAGAATAAAACACGCCAAAGCCAGTAAGCCAATCGCTAAAAAGGCAACTCGCCAATTAAACAGCTCACCTAAAATGCGCCCACATGGCAGTCCTAAAATGGCGGCCAAAGATGAACCAATTACCAATAAGCTTAGCGCCTTAGTTTGGCCATTTGCAGGTGCAATTCGCATCGCGATAGAAGCGGTGATTGCCCAGAAAATCGCATGGGCTACGGCAACCGCCATTCGAGCGAGGACCAGAATTGCAAAGCTCCAAGCAATCGTACATAGCAGCTGGCCCACAATGAACAAAACAAAGGCTCGCAGTACCATCACTCGCCGATCAATCTTGCGGGTCAGTAACATGCAAGGCAAGGAGGTTAGCGAAACCGTCCAAGCGTAAATAGTCATCAATAAACCAGCATCAGACACTGGGTAGTGATAGCTCTGGCTTATATCACTTAACAAGCCAACAGGCATGAATTCAGACGTTGAAAAAGTAAACGCCGCTACGGCTAGGCTAATCACAGGAAGCCAAGCTGATTGATGGATGAGTCGCACGGAAGTACTTCGTAAAAATGACAGCTTTCAGAGCGCGATAATAGTCCTGTTTTTCGCCTTTGACGAGTACTAAATAGCGGTTTTTTACAACTTAAATTTCACCAAAAATGAAGGCATTAACTACTTATCAATTTTCATACAAACAACTTATAGAAAGGTTATAAAAATACGCTTTAAAGCACATTTTAGCGATAAAAAAGCTCGCTAGTAATGCGAGCTTTGACAAAGGAGCAACGGGTAAATTATGCCACCCGTTCTTTATAGATTAATGAGCGTTGATATGGGATCAAATATTCCAAAGCAACCTCATCACAGGCGTGCTGACGTGAACAGACATCGCAGTCTTTCATCACTTTTTCCGGAAGGAAAGTTTTTGATGTCGGACTAAAGCCAAGCTTCATAAAGAACTCAGGGACTCGAGTAAGTACAAAGACTCGTTCTAAGGCCATCTGCTGAGCTTTTTTAATCATAAACTCAACCAATGATTTGCCCTGTCCACCTCTTTGAAAATCTGGATTCACACCTAATGAGCGAATTTCCGCAAGGCCTGTGTCATATAAATACAATGATGCGCAGCCCGTGATTCGCCCAGCTTGTTCAGTCACTGCAAACTCACCGATTGAACGGGTTAGCTCTCTTCTTGGTCGAGGTAGATTTTCGCCAACTTCTGACCAGTAGTTCACCAACTCTTCAATGCCATCTAAATCAGTCATGCGTGCAGCGCGAACATATAACCCCGGAATATCGCGGCTATCAAGGCGTTTTTCGGCTTCATTAAGGGCGAATTCAATCTGCTGCGGCGCAACGCCACCCAGAGCTGAGCGTTTTTCAAGCGTTGATGATAGCGACAAGTTAGGATAGACATCTTCTTCTATCTCAGGCGCCAGCGCTTTAAATTCAGCCAGACTCATCGCCTCTAGAGGCACACCTTTTTCGATGGCCTGCACAACAGCAATCCCAACGATATGGTGCGCTTCGCGAAATGGGATCCCTTTGCTAACCAAGTAGTCAGCCAATTCGGTGGCATTAGAATAGCCACCTTTGGCCGCTTCTTCGGTTTTCTCTTCGTTCACTTTCATGTCGTTGAGTACCAGCTCAGCCATGGCTAAACAATGTCCCCAAGTATCCAGTGCATCGAACAGACCTTCTTTATCCTCTTGCATGTCTTTGTTGTAGGCCAAAGGCAATGCTTTAAGAGTCGTTAATATGCCGCTTAGGGCACCAAAAACACGGCCAGTTTTACCACGCATCAACTCCAGAGCATCGGGGTTTTTCTTCTGTGGCATCAACGATGAACCCGACGTCACCTGATCAGAAAGCTCTAAAAAGGCTGATTCGCCAGAGTTATAGAAGATTAAATCTTCTGACATTCTTGAGATATGCACCATCGACATCGACGCGGTTGCAATCAGCTCAACCACATGGTCACGGTCTGAAACGCTATCTAGGCTATTGCGGGTGGCTTGTTCAAAGCCCAATTGCTGCGCGAGTTTTTGCCGATTAATATTATAGGCCGTACCCGCCAACGCACCGCAACCTAATGGGCAAGTATTCAGGCGTTTAAGTGCATCAGATAAACGTGAGTAATCCCGTTCAAACATCTCAACATAGGCCAGACACCAATGGGCAAATGTCACAGGTTGCGCACGCTGTAAATGCGTGTAACCAGGCAGAACCGTGTGCTGGTGTTCACGAGCCAAACGCACTAATTTTTGCTGGAGCATATCCAGCTGCCCAAGCAGTGTTACACCTTCTTTTTTGCACCAGAGCTTAAGATCGGTTGCCACCTGATCGTTACGACTACGCCCAGTGTGTAATTTTTTACCTAAATCACCCACTCGCGCAATTAACTGTGACTCAACCCAGCTGTGAATATCTTCAGCGTCTGAACCTAAAATCTGCTGCGGATTCTCATTAACCTGAGCCGCAAGCTCTTCAAGAGCCTGTTGCAGTTGTTCCTGCTCGGTTTCAGTTAAAACCCCCACTGTCACCAACGCTTTGGACCATGCAATCGACCCGATAATATCCTGATGTGCTAAGCGATAGTCAAACCGTAGCGAGTCATTAAACTGTTTGAATCTACTATCTGCTGCCTGACTAAAACGTCCGCCCCATAATGCCATTGATCTTCTACCCTTGTTGCACTTGTCGGTGCCGCATCAGCATTGCTCATGCGGCTCCTATTTGAATTATTTTTGCTTCATCGCTTTAATCCGGCTTGATAAAGAGTACAAGCGGATAAAACCTTCAGCATGTTTCTGGTTATAGACATCATCTTCACCAAAGGTTGCAAACGCTTCAGAATACAAACTATTAGGTGAACTTTTCGAAATCGCAGTGACATGACCTTTATAAAGTTTCAGCACGATATCGCCCGTTAAATCATCAGATAATGAGGTTGCCGCAGCCAGCAGTGAATCTTTAAGTGGAGTAAACCAACGACCATCATAAACTAGATGCGCAAACTGTTGACCGACGGTTTCACGCCAAGCACGGGTACGTTTGTCATAAACCAGTTCTTCCATCGCCCGCATTGCCGCAACCAGAATCGTGCCTCCGGGAGTTTCATAGCAACCACGAGATTTCATACCAACCAGACGGTTTTCAACAATATCGACCCGGCCAATACCATGAGTTGCACCCAGTTCATTAAGCGCACAAATCATTTCATAAGGACTTAATGATTTGCCATCTAATGCAACAACTTCGCCTTTTTCTAAGCTCAGAGTAATTTTCTGAGCCTGATCGGGTGCCTGTTCTGGTGAGTTAGTCCAAGTCCAAACTTGATCAGAAGGTTCATTCCAAGGATTTTCAAGCTCACCACCTTCGGTAGAGATGTGCCATGCATTAGCATCACGGCTATAAATTTTGGTTAAGCTTGCAGAACATGGAATATTGCGTTCAGCTAAATATGCCAGCAGCTCTTCACGAGAACGCATGGTCCATTCACGCCATGGAGCAATGACTTCCAAGTCCGGGGCCAATGCAGCAAAGCAGCCTTCAAAACGGATTTGGTCATTCCCTTTACCAGTACAACCATGCGCGAGCGCATCAGCGCCAACTTTACGAGCCACTTCAACTTGTGCTTTGGCAATCACTGGCCGAGCCATTGACGTTCCCAGCAGATAGGTGCCTTCGTAGATAGCGCCTGTTTTCAGCGTTGGATAAATATAGTGAGATGCAAATTCATCTTTTAAATCGACCACATGACATTCACTGGCGCCAGAGGCGATTGCTTTTTCTTCAATGCCTTTGAGATCGTCTTCACCCTGACCCACATCTGCACAAAACGCGACAACTTCACACCCATAGGTTTCTTTTAACCATGGAATAATTGCAGAAGTATCTAGGCCACCTGAATATGCCAGCACTACTTTTTTAAATTGAGCCATTATCTATAATCCTTGTTCTGGTTTAATCAGTGAAAGGAGCACTGCGTTTTGGGCATGCATCCGGTTTTCTGCCTGATCAAAAATAATTGATTGGGGACCGTCCATCACTTCCGAGGTGATCTCTAAACCACGGTGTGCTGGCTGACAGTGCAACACATGACCGATCCCATAGCGGTCAAGCATCTGTTGATTAATCTGATAAGGTAAAAAGCGATCTTTGACCTGTTCCAGTGGCGTGTCATCACCCATCGAAACCCAAGTATCGCCATAAACGACATCATAACCATCCAGCGCATCCAGCGAGTCGGAGACAACAATTTTGCCGCCGTTTGCTTTTGCTAATTCGTTTGCAGCTAACACAACTTGTGCATCTGGGCTGGAGCCCATTGGACAAATAGCCGCGACTTCCATACCTAAAATTGCGCCACCGAGCATCAGTGAATGGGTCACATTATTGCCATCACCAACATAGGCCAGTTTCACTTTAGAGAGATCATCATAGTTTTCGGCAATCGTCTGAAAATCCGCCAGCGCCTGACATGGATGATAAAGATCACACAGTGAATTAATAATCGGCACCGTGGCATATTGACGAAAATCTTGCAGTGTCTGATGGCTAAATACGCGAGCGACGATAGCATCACACCAGCGGCTTAAGTTTTTCGCATAATCTTCTATCGATTCGCGCTGGCCAATCGCCCCGTTTTGCTGATCCAGATAGACAGCGTGGCCACCTAAGCGATTCACACCGATGTCGAAAGTTACTCGGGTTCGCAATGATGGTTTTTCAAAAAGTGTGACAATGCTTTTACCGGCGAGCGATGAGCTATATTTCTCTGGATTAGCCTTAATTTTTTTGGCCAAGTCCAACAGCCCGATGATCTGCTCGCGGCTCAGATCTTTTAACGTCAACAAATGGCTTATTGGTTCCATATTCTTGTTATTCCCGCTTTAATGTTTATCTGTTGTGTTTGTAGCGCTGACAGTTGTACCAACCGACTCGCCCATTAATAATTTTGAAAGAGCATCAGCATCTTTCCAGCCTGCCAGAATAACCACCTGTTGCATGGCTTCTGATGCATCTAGCGCAGCTTTAACTTTCACCGCCATGCCGCCGTTGATGGTGCCAGAGGCGATGAGTTGTTCAGCCAATGGTTTATCAAGTGACTCAATTAGCTGACCGTCTTCATCAAGAACGCCCGGGACATCAGAAAGTAACACCAGCGGCCCTTGCAACATTTTGCCAATGGCAACCGCTGCTTGGTCGGCATTAACGTTGTAAAGCTGACCATCATCTCCAATTCCAATCGAGCTAATCACTGGCAAATAGTGTTGTTCTAATAAAGTCGTTAACAGCTCAGGGTCGCCACTATGACACTGACCAACCGCGCCAAATTTGGCATCTAACTGAGTGACTCGGCATAACCCGCCATCACCTAAGCACAAACCAACAGCCGCGCGGCCTTGGCGTAAAATGGCTGCCGTCAGTTTTTTATTCGCTGTCCCAGCAAGAGCCCCGGTGACATAATCAATCTGAGTATGAGGGGTCACGCGCAGCCCTTCGATTTTTTCACTGACCAGTCCTAAATGGGCAAGCAGCGATTCAACAATCACGCCACCACCATGAACCAGCACTAATGGCCGCTCCTGCACCGATGCCAATGCTTGGCAGAGATTTGCCAGTGCCGTTTCATTTTCGAAAATTGCCCCGCCCAGCTTTAATACAATCGGTTCTAACATGCGACATCTCCGGTCAGCGCTAAGGTACTGGGATAGCCATAATGAATGTTAAAGCACTGAATCGCTTGTGCTGAGGCGCCTTTTAACAAGTTATCTTCAGCGCTGAAGATAATCAGGTGATGCCCTTGCAATGACCAGTTCAAATCAACAAATGGCGTATTAGCAACCGCTTTAATAGCAGGCCAAACACCCGGTTCTAATAAGCGCACTAACGGTTTATCCGCATAGGCACTTTGATAGGCTTGGTTCACATCAGCCAATGTCACATCATCTTTAAGATCAACATGAATGGTCGCCAAAATACCTCTTGGAAAACTGCCCAGGTGCGGGGTAAAAATAACCTCGCGGCCTAAGTGATAACTGATTTCTGGCTGATGGCGATGAGTCCCCACGCCATAAGGATTAAGGCTGACTTCACAAAAGTTACTGGTCAATGAGGCTTTTCGCCCAGCGCCACTAACACCACTTGTGGCATCAATCACCGGAGTACAACTATCCGCTAACAAGCCCGCCTGCTGCAGCGGTTTTAGTGCGCTTAATGAAGCGGTTGGATAACAGCCTGGCAGGGCGATTAATTGCGCGTCACGAACAGCTTCCGCGCTCCACTCTGCTAAACCGTATACAGCTTTATCCAGCCAATCAGAATGATGATGTTCAAAGCCATAAAATTTAGGATAAAAATCAGCCTGATTAACTCGAAAAGCACCAGATAAATCAAAAACCTGACAACCGCAACCTAGAAACTGGGGAGCTAAATCATGGCTCACACTATGGGCGGTTGCTAAAAAGACTGCATCGATGTCAGCAAATGCTTGTGGGTCAATTGTTGACGCTAGAGGAGTTAAAGGTAAATCGACAATGCCACGCAGTTGTCCATAGAGCTGGCTAATCGGTTTGTGGGCATCTTGGCTGTTCTCAGAAACATATAACCCACACAATTTGGCGTAAGGATGACGTTCAACTTGAGCGGCCAGCTCTGCACCAGTGTAGCCACTTGCACCGACAATAATTACATTTAACGCTCTTTGTTCATTCATCCCTATCTCACCTTTCGTCCTACTGGTTTGCAAATCGAAATCCAATGCAATTTATAACTTTTACCAGCTCGTGGTATATGACAAATTACAAAGTAAGAGCAGAGGATATCACGGATAGTTATTTATGCAAATATATTGAATTTATATTTTATTCGGGTTATTTTTTATACGGCAATTAAACAGAACTAACATTCTTTTACTACAAGGACTAACCCGGAATATTACGATAAGAATAAATTTTCTATCCCATCGCTATTTATGCAATTTAGGCATGATGTATGCTTAACCATTGAAAACGCATTCACAGCGACCTCCTGCACAGAAAATTTCCTCTTTAAATGGTTTTTAGGGTTGAAACTAAAAAGTTAACGTCATATAACGGACTACTGTCGGTTTGAAACTGACCAATAAATAATATCTGTTTTGGGCGCAAAAACAGGGCTATATGAAAAAGATAATAACCTTTGCCCCCCTGCATGAAAATGACAATTTTAATAATAAGCATGATTCGTTAAATCGATCGCAGCCCTCTAAAATGGATGTTATGTTATAAAGATGTTAAATATTTATGAGCACATTTACCTTGAAGCCAGTAGGCAAGTCACCGGTGAGAGATTTCGGTTAAATCAGCAGTGCTGTCTGTAATTTAACTGCGGTCCTAGGCAAAGACACAGGAACCATAAAATGACACAAATAGATAAGACCAAAGCGCTACGCTCCAACGTAAGCTTTCTCGGTCAATTGTTAGGGAAGACGATACAAAATCACCTCGGCGAAGCACTTCTGCAAAAAGTAGAAACTATTCGTAAATTAGCGAAAGCATCTCGCCAGGGGGATAGCCAAGCAAGGGAAGAGCTACTTGATACACTGCGAAATCTAACCGACGAGGAGCTGTTACCGGTCACTCGGGCTTTCAGTCAGTTTCTGAACCTGGCCAATATCGCGGAGCAGTTCCACACCATTTCACGCAGCTCGAAGCAGTCTAATCCTGAAACCCCTATTCATTCTTTATTAAAACGTCTTAAAGAAGAAAATATTAGTGAACAAGAAATTCGCCAAGCGGTTGAATCACTAAATATTGAATTAGTCCTGACAGCGCATCCAACTGAAATTACCCGCCGGACCATGATCGCGAAATATGTGCGGATCAATGAATGTCTGGACTTTTTAGAGCTTGGAAATTTAAGTGACCGTGAACGCCGAATGTTGCACCATCGCTTAGAACAGCTCATCGATCAATCATGGCACACCAACGAAATTCGCCAGACTCGCCCAACTCCGGTTGAAGAAGCACGCTGGGGATTTGCGGTCATTGAAACATCACTGTGGCAGGCCGTTCCCGATTTTCTGCGAATTCTTAATGAAGAACTTCAGGAAAACCTTGGTTTTGAACTGCCAATCGATACCCAGGTGATTAAACTCACCTCGTGGATGGGCGGCGATAGAGACGGTAACCCATTTGTCACCTCGAAAGTGACCGAAGAAGTGCTGCACTCAAGCCGCTGGGTGGCAACCGATCTTTATCTCAAAGACTTAGACTTGCTCGTCAGCGAACTGTCAATGGCTGACTGTAATGAAGAATTACGCGCCGCCGTTGGCCCAGATACTGAAGAGCCATACCGCGCACTGCTGAAACATCTGCGCGTTGAAATGCGCGAAACTCGCGAATACCTCACTGCGGTTCTACAGCATCGCGAAACTCGTGCCAGCGATATCATCACTCAAACGAGCCAAGTTTGGGAGCCACTGATGCTCTGCTATCGCTCCCTCAAAGATTGCGGCATGGACCTGATTGCGGATGGGAACCTGCTTGATATGTTGCGTCGCCTGGCTTGCTTTGGCGTGCAGCTCGTACGCTTGGATATTCGCCAAGAAAGCACTCGTCATACCGAAGTATTCTCTGAACTGACCCGCTATTTAGGACTCGGTGATTACGCGCAGTGGAGCGAAGAAGATAAACAAAGTTTCTTATTAAGTGAGCTTACCAGTAAACGCCCACTTATTCCTCTGGATTGGCAACCATCGGAACCGGTGCAGGAAGTTCTCAATACCTGTCGCGTCATTGCTAAACAAAAACGCGAGTCGCTAGGTATCTATAACATCTCGATGGCCAGTGAACCATCGGACGTGTTGGCTGTACAACTACTGCTGAAAGACAACGGCTGCCCATTTATGCTGCCCGTCTCACCTTTGTTTGAAACCTTAGATGACTTAAATAAAGCAGCAGCCACGATTCGTCGCCTACTGTCATTAGACTGGTACCGAGGCATCACCAAAAACTTGCAATATGTGATGATCGGTTACTCTGACTCAGCCAAAGATGCAGGCATCATTTCATCCGCTTGGGCACAGTATCGGGCGATGGAAGAGTTAGTTGAAATCTGTGAAGAACAAGGCGTGAAACTGATTTTGTTCCATGGTCGCGGCGGGACAATCGGCCGTGGCGGTGCACCAGCACATGCTGCCCTGCTTTCGCAACCACCCGGATCGCTTAAAGGCGGACTGCGTGTTACCGAACAAGGTGAGATGATCCGCTTTAAACTGGGTCTTGATAAAGTCGCGATTGATAACTTATCCATGTATGTCAGCGCAGTATTAGAAGCCAACTTGCTGCCACCTATTGCGCCACAACCACAATGGCGTGAAGTAATGGATCAAATGGCTGAAACTTCATGTGAAGTCTATCGCAATACGGTTCGTAAAGACCCTGATTTTGTGCCTTATTTTAGAGCAGTAACGCCAGAGCAAGAGTTGGGTAAATTGCCTTTAGGTAGTCGTCCATCCAAACGAAATCCAAATGGTGGTGTTGAAAGCTTACGCGCAATTCCATGGATTTTCGCCTGGAGCCAGAACCGCTTACTGCTACCAACTTGGTTAGGTGCAGGAGAAGCGCTTTCTGAACAGCTGCAAAATGGTCACGAACAGTTAATTCGAGAAATGTGTGAATGGCCATTTTTCGTCAACCGTTTAGCCATGCTGGATATGGTCTTTATGAAAACCGAACCTTGGTTGTTCGAAATTTATAACAAAGAGCTGGTTCCAGAAAAACTTCGCTATATCGGCACCAAGCTGTGTGAAGAGCTCGCTCTGACCCGTGACATCATCGCTAAAGTGATGCCGCAATCAAGCTCTTGGACTAACGATGAATGGGTGGCTGAATCAATTGGCCTTCGCAACCCATATATCGACCCATTGAACGTGATGCAGGTTGAACTGCTGCGTCGTTCACGTCACAACAAAGAGATTGAACCAAATGTCGACCAAGCGTTGATGGTTTCAATTGCAGGGGTTGCCGCAGGTATGCGCAATACCGGTTAGTCGATTTTATTAAAATCCATAAAGATGAAGCCGCAATTGTTTGCGGCTTCTTTATATGCGCAACTTTTAAATACCATTCACAAGATAGCTGTATATAGAAGAGCAAAATATAGAAAAGCAAAGAGTAAAGCTTTCTTAAAAAGCGATGCAGAAAGTAAGAGATAACTTAAAGCAGATAGGGGAAATATCGTAAAAACAAACGTTAAAAAACAAAAGACGCTCAAATATGAACGTCTCCTAATCCATAGGACTATTTTTCAATTTTATCGATTTTTAACAGGTGTCCCATCTGCTTAGCTTTGGTCTGCAGATAGAAGTGGTTATAAGGATTGTCACCGACCTCTAAAGGCACTCGCTCAACAATCTCAATCCCGGCAGCTTCTTTCATCGCTTTAATTTTTTGCGGGTTATTCGTCATCAAACGAACTTTGTGAATCCCAAGATGAGCCAACATGGGCTGACACATTGAGAAATCCCGCATATCTGCTGCAAACCCTAGTTTAAGATTTGCTGCAACTGTATCGTAGCCTTGGTCCTGAAGGTCATAAGCACGAATTTTGTTAATCAGACCGATGCCTCGACCTTCCTGACGCAGATATAAAATAAACCCTTTGCCCTGTTCGCTAATGCGCCGCATTGCTGATTCCAGCTGATAACCACAGTCACAGCGCTGGCTAAAAAGAGCATCGCCGGTTAAACATTCTGAATGAATTCGACCCAATACTGCTTCATCACTGTCCCATTCGCCCATGGTTAAGGCAATATGTTCTTTACCTGTTTCAGGAATGATGAAGCCATGCATGGTGAAATTTCCCCAGCGTGTCGGCAAAAAAGATGAGGCAACAAATTCAACTGACATAACAATACCACTTCAAGATAATTCAAATGCGATGCTTAATCGGCAAGGCTCATTATTCTATCACCGAAGTGGGACGAACACCTAATGTATGACAAATTGCGTAAGTTAACTCTGAACGATTCAAGGTGTAAAAATGAAAGTCCTTCACCCCTTCGCGACTTAAAACCTTAACCTGGTCAATTGCGATGCTGGCTCCGACTAAATTGCGGGTTGTCTGATCATCATCAAGTCCTTCAAATTGCTGATGCAACCATTGCGGTATCTTCACATTGGTAAAACCGGCAAATTTGCATAAGGTTTTGTAGTTTGAGACCGGCAAAATCCCCGGCACAATATCTTGCTCAATCCCCACCGCAACACAGCGGTCGCGAAATCGCAGGTAAGATTCAACATCAAAAAAGAATTGAGTTATCGCACGATTTGCCCCTGCCTCAATTTTTCGCTTAAGCGCCAATAAATCAGATTGTGCTGATTTGGCCTCAGGATGAACCTCTGGATAAGCTGCCACCGAAATATCAAAATCAGCCACCTCTTTAAGCAATCGCACTAAGTCTTCGGCATAAACCTTCGGTTTATCGCTACCATCAGGTAAATCACCACGCAATGCAACGATCTGTTTAATACCGTTATCCCAATAGTCTTGCGCAATTCGTTTAAGCTCATCGGCACTTGTGGCAATGCAGGTTAAATGCGGCGCAGCTTTGAGCGAGGTACGCTGGGTGATCTCTTTAATAATGGAGTGAGTTCGATCTCGAGTACTTGCATTGGCGCCATAAGTCACTGAAACAAAAGATGGCTCGAGTGTTTTTAAGCGTTCCACTGAATTCCATAACGTCGTTTCCATTGCCGGAGTCGTTGGTGGAAAGAATTCAAAGGAAACACGAATATCACCATTCAGTTCACTCAGCTTCTGATTTAAGTTTTCTAATTGTTGGGCCGTTTGGAAAGACATTTCGTGCTCCAGAGCGATGGTTAAGTTAATTGTTTAAGATGTATAGATGTCTACACGTCCAAAAATAACTTATTTTTTAATCAAGTCAACATATATTCATTCTCATGATCAAAATTATGAATTTATTTCATAAACACAAAGATTAACCGCGATAGTGACCACAAATTAATAATAAAATACTGCCGTACAAATTTTATACTGCTATATTTAGCATAGACATGGTTTAACTGAGTTTGCTGTTAATTACGCACTTACTTATTAGTTTAGTTAAAAACACCGGTTTAGGTGTAAACCTAGTAAGTAAAAGGCAAAGCAGTCACTGGTTAATTTGTAGTCGGGTCGTAAGAAGAGAGTATTTTTGTGGTTAATCAGATATCGAGCACTGTCAGCCAAGGCCCGCAAATGCAGGCGTCTCAACAGGTGCTCCAGCCGATTCAGCAGGCTGCGAATGCACCTGATGATAGTGCTCTGAAACAAAATATAGCTCAAAGTATTGCGCAAGCAACCGCGCCTATGCCGTCGGTTCGCATAACAGGAGCGCTCCCTCAAGATGGTCAAAGCGGGGCGGATCCTAGTCGTGCCGAAGTTTCTCGTAGTGCCCCCAAACAAAGCCAACCTCGAGGTTATCAGCCTAGCCTCAACCCCATGCTTGATGATGTACAACTGAACAACACACCACGGCAACTTCCTTTAACTGATGCCATGGTGCAACAGTCGCGTCAGACGGCCGTGCTGATGCAAAGCGAGCAGCAAGTACAACAAGAACCACCGCGGGCCATTACTCAAGCAAGAGGAACAGGCCAAGGAACGAGCTCGCACGACAATACCCAACCTCGGGATGTAACCGAAGCCAATAAAAGTCAGCAGCGCCGCCAAGTACAATCAAATCGACAAATTGCCCAAGCAGCTATCCAAGCCCAAAGCCGCGCGCGCGAAAGTGTTTTTAATGTAAATCAGGCAGTCGATATGTCTAGCCGTTCTTTGCAACATCAACTGATGTTAGCAGCGATGGCCAGCGCTCCAGAAAATCTAGAACAATCAGACCGTTCACCGCCCTCCCGGCAGATTGAACAACAGGTGTAATTAACTTTGTATACCAGGACGTAGTTATGAGTGAACTCATTGGCAATTTAGAATTGATGCAGATGATGCTTGAACATGATGGTTTATTTAGCAAACAGGCGACCCTCGCTGAAATTATCGAAGTATTTTATGACCATCCACACCCCACCCCGTTGAGCACTCGCGATATTGTTTTTGCCAAACTAGACGAACGTTATAGCGAACCCGATAAAAGCACAGTCAGCGAATCAGCTGCAGTTGCTCAGGATATGCAACTGGATGGTTACTTATAACCCCTAATAAAATATTAAATCCTGCATGTTTTCTTTATATATGCTCTGCTAGACTACGCTCCCCTAGACAGGGCAATAATTTGTTTTTTGAATTATCTGCCAGCTAAGACTGGCTTATTTTTATTCCGAGGAGCTTTATGAGCCTGATTTCTGCGACATTAATGCTGTTTTTAATCATGGATCCGCTAGGTAATACGCCTGTTTTTATGGCGATCATGAAGCATATTGATCGAAAGCGTCAGGTTAAAATTCTCATCCGAGAACTGATATTTGCGCTGATTATCATGATGGCCTTTCTGTGGGCAGGCGAGCAGATCTTAAGCTTTTTGAATTTACGTCAAGAAGCGGTAAGTATTGCCGGCGGCATCATTTTGTTTTTGATAGCCCTAAAGATGATTTTTCCAGGCGAAGACGGCCTAGCGGGCTTAGCCGCTGGTGATGAGCCTTTTTTGGTTCCCATGGCTATTCCAATGATTGCCGGACCATCAATTTTGGCGACATTGTTATTAATGGCCCACCAAGACCCAACTCGAATGGGAGAATGGAGCCTTGCCCTAATACTCGCCTGGCTTGGTACATCAGTGATTCTTATAAGTGGCGGCTTTTTAACCCGATATTTGGGTGAGCGAGGACTGACGGCTATTGAGCGATTAATGGGGATGATTTTGATTATGCTATCGGTACAGATGCTCTTAGATGGTGTAGCGAAATACTTGCACTACGCGGCCAATATTTAGCCATATCAAGGCGCATGCAACCATGCGCCTTACATTACAACATCCGTTTACGAATGCCCATCAGGGCAAATACACCGAAAACAATCAGCCGCCAACCATCACCTTTATGCCAATGGCCACTGCTTTGCAGCGAAGATTTTAAAAGTAACATTTGCATCGAGTGTAAAAATAATACAAAAATACCGGCACCAATAAGCAACGGATAGATACGAGACATCGGCGTCCATGGGGAGCTAAGAATAATCACCCACATCACAATCATCAGTGCTTTTCCAATATTTACCATCATAGCTACTTTTGTGTTCCTTATTCAAACCTGTATAGGCGGCTGATCACTTGCCCGACTGATTTCTCGCGATACAATTGCCAAGGTACAGAAAGTTCATCAAATTCCTGCTCACTTTCAATATAGACCCAAGCACCTGGATTTAACCACCCTTGATGAATCAGTAATTCACAACATGGCACTATCATATTTTTACGAAAGGGCGGATCCATAAAGACTAAATCAAAGCCCTGCTCTGGCCGCTGCTGTAAAAACTTCAGTGTATCAACACATCGAACATCAAGCTGAGACTGAGGAACATTGAGCCGCTGTTGATTTTCTTTAAGCTGGCTGGCTGCTTTAGCAAATTTTTCCAGCGCAACCACATAGTCAGCTTGGTGTGAGAGCGCTTCAAAGCTCAAACTGCCACTACCGGCGAATAAATCTAGGCAACGACGATTCGCTATCCGCCCTTGCAGCCAGTTAAATAATGTTTCTTTCACGCGATCCGTTGTCGGGCGTAATCCTTCTGCGGCTAATACGGGAAGTTTTCTTCCGCGCCATTGGCCGCCAATAATCCGGATACTGCCGGTTTGTGATTTTTGCTGTCGCGCCATATTCAATAAGCCTTTATATCGAAGCAATTAGCATAACAAATATCATCCACATGATATTTTTAAGCTAAAACGGCCCATCACCACTTAAATTTGTGAGACAGACATTCATAATTGATGTTGATGCAAAAAGCGCCTCAAAATATCATCGGCAACTTAATAATGATACTATTTACGCCAAATATGCGTCGCATTGTACCAGTGTTCAAGCAGACGCAAAGGATCAATTAGCAACTCACAAGCTATCGTCGTAAGGTTTAGAAATTAATGGCAAAGAAAAAAGGTCTTTTTTCCTGGCTGCGCCGCAGTAAAGATGAGCATGAGCCGCAAGAGACAACACCATCATCACCAGAGCTCGAGCAATCATCCGTTGATGAAAACGCCTTAAATGAAAAAGGTGAAGCGCAGACTCAAGCCGAGGCTGAAGAAAAAGCGCGCCTTGAGGCAGAGGCGAAAGCCCAAGCTGAAGCCGAAGAACAGGCTCGCATTGAAGCGCAGGCCAAAGCCCAAGCCGAGGCCGAAGAACAGGCACGCATAGAAGCCGAAGCGAAGGCCCAAGCTGAGGCTGAAGAACAAGCACGCCGCGAGGCGCAGGCCAAAGCTCAAGCTGAGGCTGAAGAACAAGCACGCCTTGAGGCGCAGGCCAAAGCCCAAGCTGAGGCTGAAGAACAGGCTCGCATTGAAGCGCAGGCCAAAGCCCAAGCCGAGGCTGAAGAACAGGCACGCATAGAAGCCGAAGCGAAGGCCCAAGCTGAGGCTGAAGAACAAGCACGCCTTGAGGACGAGGCGAAAGCTCAAGCTGAGGCTGAAGAGCAAGCGTCAACAACCTCTGACAGTGGCGTTGAAAAGCCTGCCAAACGTCCCGGCTTATTTGCTCGGCTTCGCCAAGGATTAAAACGAACTCGCTCCAATATTGGTAGCGGATTTATCGGACTATTTCGCGGTAAAAAAATTGACGATGAGCTCTTTGAAGAGCTTGAAGAGCAGTTGCTCATTGCCGATATCGGCGTTGAAACAACGCAGAAAATCATCGATCACCTAACCGATACGGCAAGCCGTCGCGACTTAAAAGATGCCGAAGCACTCTACGACCTACTACGTGAGCAGATGCAGCAGATGCTAAGCGAAGTCGAGCAGCCGCTAGTGCCAGAAAATCCAGATGGCCCATTTGTCATTTTAATGGTCGGCGTTAATGGTGTCGGTAAAACCACAACCATTGGCAAACTGGCTAAACAGTATCAACAACAAGGCAAATCAGTCATGTTAGCCGCTGGCGATACCTTTAGAGCTGCGGCCGTTGAACAACTGCAAGTTTGGGGGGAGCGCAACCACATTCCAGTCATTGCGCAGCATACTGGTGCCGATAGTGCCTCGGTTTTATATGACGCATACAGCGCCGCACAAGCACGAGAGATTGATGTTCTAATTGCCGATACTGCGGGTCGATTACAAAATAAATCGAATCTGATGGAAGAGCTTAAAAAAGTGGTTCGGGTGATGAAGAAAATCAATCCGGATGCGCCACATGAAGTGATGCTTACCATCGATGCTGGCACAGGCCAAAACGCCATCAGTCAGGCAAAACTATTTAATGAGGCAGTCAACCTCAGCGGGATTACCTTAACTAAACTGGATGGAACCGCCAAAGGTGGTGTTATTTTCTCGGTTGCCGATCAATTTAAACTGCCAATCCGTTATATTGGGATTGGCGAAGGCATCGATGATTTGCGAACCTTTGAAGCCAAACCATTTGTCGATGCGCTGTTTAGCCATGAAGACGATGACCAAGAGTAACCCAGCCATCGATTAGGAATCGAGATGATCCAATTTAGCCAAGTCAGCAAAGTTTATCCGGGGCGCCATCAGGCGCTCCAGAAAGTGGATTTTCACATAAAAAAAGGTGAGATGGTCTTTCTAACTGGCCACTCAGGTGCTGGCAAAAGTACCTTGCTACGCCTAGCTACAGCAATGGAGCGCGCAAGCGCTGGCAAAATTGAGTTTGCCGGACAAAACATTACTCGCCTTGCTCCTCGAAAAATCCCACTGTTGCGCCGTCAAATTGGCATTGTCTTTCAAGATTATAAACTGCTCGCTGATCGCAGTGTTTTTGATAATGTCGCACTGCCATTAGTGATTGAAGGCTACGCCTTTCGCGATATTAAGCCGCGCGTATTGGCCGCTCTTGATAAAGTTGGCCTCAGAGACAAATATCAGTGTCTGCCAGCCATTCTCTCTGGCGGGGAGCAGCAACGTGTTGGGATTGCTCGCGCGGTTGTGAATAAGCCGCCGTTGCTGATTGCTGACGAACCGACCGGAAACCTCGATCCCCAGTTATCCGAAGAGATCTTTAAGTTATTCAGCGAATTTAATCGCAGCGGCGTTACCGTACTGATAGCAAGCCATGATTTAGCACTCATTGAGCGCATGGATTACCGCACTCTGACATTAAATGAAGGGCGTCTGGCCGATTCCAAGGAGCGTGACGAATGAGTATTGGAGCATCGATTCGACAAGGCCTATCACTGCCGCAACGCTTTATCGCCTTCTGGGTTCGCCATTTTCAACAGGGCACCGCAAGCCTCGGTGAAATTTGGCGAAATCCAGCCAGCTCACTCATGACGATTGTCGTCATTGGGGTATGTTTATCGCTGCTGGTGACATTTCATCTAGTGATTAAAAATGTTCGCCAGGCCGTTCCCAGCTGGCAACAAAGCGCCCAAATTAATGTGTTTGTTACTCCCGGAACAACGTCTGATGCGCGCAACACGCTCATGCAACAGATTAAAAACCTGCCATCGGTGAGCGATGTAAAACTTATCGATAAACAGCAAGGCTTAAAAGAATTTAAACAAGACTCCGGCTTTGGCAATGCACTTGATTTACTTGATGATAACCCGCTTCCTGACTTACTGGTTGTGACTCCAACAACAGATCAGCGCCAGAGCGGACAATTGCAACTATTGCAGAGTAAATTAGCCAGTTTAGCGAACGTTTCTCAAGCCAGGCTCGACGTTCAGTGGTTAAAACGACTTGAGAGTATTCTTAGCACCGCTCGACATGTATTGGAGTTGCTGATTACCCTGCTGTTGGTTTCAATTATCTTAACTGTGGGAAATACAATCCGCCTCAATGTCCTAAGCCAGCGAAATCAGATTGAGGTGATGAAACTGATAGGTGCCACGAATGCCTTTATTCAGCGGCCATTTTTATACATCGGTTTCTGGTATGGTTTTATCGGCGGATTATTAGCATGGCTGCTGAGCAATATTTTGCTGCTTTATTTAGGCAATTCAATTAGCAGCCTAGCAAGCTTATATCAGCAGCAGATTTACCTATCTGGACTTAGCTTTAAAGGCTTTTTAGAGTTAATGATCTTCGCCTCTGCCTTAGGGCTTATCTCTTCATGGGTCAGCGTAACTCACTACGTGAAAGCGATTGAACCTCGCTAAACAATAAAGGCACAACGTTGGTTGTGCCTTTATTGTTATTAATCAAATCGATAGCTTGATGCAGTAATGCCGCCAAACAGTTTATTTTCATAATAAATGCGGCTTGCTTTACCATCACTTGCAGCGCCGAGCGCAACCCACAGCGGCAGTAAATGCTCTTCACGCGGCTGAGCAATGCGCGCGCTAGGCGCTTGCTGCCAATGGTTTAACCGCTGGTGACGAGCTTCTTCATCATCCATCATCAGTGTTTCATAAAGCCAATCATCAAACTCTTTAGATGGAGCTGAGGCTGAAGCATCAAAGTGGCGCAAGTTGTGATAACTTAAACCACTACCAATAATTAACACCCCTTGTTCACGCAGTGAGCGCAGCGCTCTGCCCGCAGCATAATGTTGTTCAGTGTTTAAGTTCGCTTTTAACGAAAGCTGCACCACTGGAATATTCGCTTGTGGATACATAACCGCCAAAGGCGTAAACGTGCCATGATCATAGCCGCGCTGGCTATCATTTCGAGCTTTAATATCATGCTGACTGAGCAATTCAATTACCTGCTCGGCAAGCTCAGGTTGACCAGGCGCTGGATATTGAATTTGATAGGTATAATCGGGAAAACCATAGTAGTCATAAATCATCCCTGGTTTAGCTGAACCTGACACCGTAAAATCAACCGCTTCCCAATGAGCCGTTACAACCAACAGCGCCTTTGGCTGCTCAGTTAAAGAGGCTGGAATATCTTTAAGTGATTTAGCCAGAATATCGTAGGCATTGCCAAACTCTTTCATCCAAGGCCAAGGGCCACCACCATGTGAGACAAAGAAAGTTGGAAGTAAGCTCATTGTTATGCTCCCTTATATAAATTGGTATAAAGCAGGCTCTCGCTCTGCATCTCGATGAGGTAAAGATACAGCTTGGCTAAATGGGATGCAGCTTTAAATTTTTGAACAATGTATTTAGTGATCATGAGATTTGGGATCATCTCGCAATAATCATCAGCAAAGATGCTAGAATTGCTTTCGTTTTCGAAAATTACCCCGATCTATCATGAGTGTTTGGCTAGCGCCTAGGGAAGGATATGATGACAAAATCTCAGACTCAGTATTTTTATCGCATGCAAAACCCAATGCAGCATTATGCTTGGGGAACCACTGAAGCTTTAAATACGTTGTTTGGTATTGCCAATCCTGACGGGCAACCACAGGCAGAGATTTGGATGGGCGCTCATCCCAATGGTTGTTCACAGGTTCTTGAAACCAAAACCGAAGAAATGGTTAAACTGAGCGAGCTAATTGCTCGTGATCCGCAAAGTTACTTAGGCGAGCGCGTCTATCGCGAATTTACCGAGCTGCCTTTTTTATTTAAAGTGCTAAGCGCCGCTCAAGCGCTATCGATTCAGGTCCACCCAAGCTTAGAACAAGCACGCCAAGGCTACGCTAAAGAGCAAGAAGCTGGCATTGATATTAAAGCGCCAAACCGCAACTATAAAGATCCAAACCACAAACCTGAGCTTGTTTTTGCACTGACGCCTTATCAAGCAATGAATGGTTTTCGGCCAATTAAAACCATCATTGAATTATTTGAAAAAGTAAATGTTTCAACGCTCGCGGCGCGATTAAACACGCTCAAACAAAATCAGAATGAACAAGGCCTTGCGCAGTTTTTCACCGGTGTCGTTGGTCTTGATGGTGCAGATAAACATCATGCCCTTGAAGAGCTACTCGCATACACCAGAGCACATCAAGACGACGCACTATGCGCCTTGATTGACGAGCTTTCAGAGCACTATCCCGATGATACTGGCTTATTTGCGCCACTCATTCTCAACGTCATTACCTTGCAACCAGGGGATGCGATGTTCCTTTATGCGTGCACACCGCATGCCTACCTTAAAGGAACAGGCCTAGAAATTATGGCCAACTCTGATAATGTCATTCGAGCTGGCCTGAGCCCAAAACACATCGATATTCCTGAGCTTTTATCGTGCTGCGAATTTGTCAGTAAAGATCCTGCTCAATTATTGATTCAGCCACATCAACATGGTGATGGTGATATCTACCACATTCCAGTCGATGATTTTCGCTTTGCTGTTTATCAAGATTGTGATGAACGCCTGAGCTGTGATAGTGCTGAGATCATTTTTGCTATTGATGCCAACGTTCAACTCACCCATAGCGATGGCGACATAGTCACGATTGGCAAAGGTGAATCAGTCTTTATTCCCGCTTATACAGCGAGCTATCGATTAATGACCAGTGGCCAGGTGGCCCGAGCATATTGTTAAACAAAGTAGGGGCACACTTATTTTAAGTTGCCCCAATAAAGTGCAAAACAAAGCCCCTGAATCGATCCCATTTGGTGCAAATCAACGATTTTTTCTCCCTATAATATTTACACATTTTTACCATTAAAGAAAAATATATCCATTATTCATATAGATATTATCAATTTAAAGATTCTAATAATTTATGGCACATCTTTTGTAAATGCTCTAAGGCAAAGCGCTTTTGTGCTTTAATTTTGCGCCTCTTTGCAGAACACTCGCACTGCAATATGGCATTTATGAGAAAAAGAGGAACTGAGTACAAAGGCTGAGCCTCATTAACGTCTTATGTACCAGCATAAATCAATTGACTGGGTCATTGAGAAATAGCACATGCAGATTTCTCGATACCTTATAATCAAATGGATGAAGTAATAATGATAAAACGTATTGCCAAGTCAACATTGGTCGCAAGTGCGTTATTGCCCACCATGGCAATGGCTGGTACGACAGCCGCCAGTGGTGCCGATAATGCATTTATGATGATCTGTACGGCCCTTGTGCTGTTTATGACGGTTCCTGGAATCGCACTCTTTTACGGTGGTCTGTTACGTTCTAAAAACGTCTTATCCATGCTGGCTCAGGTGATGGTCAGTTTCGCGCTGATTTGCGTCTTGTGGTTCATCTATGGTTACAGCTTAGCCTTTACTCCAGGGGGCTCATTTTTCGGAAGCTTTGATGCGTTCTTACTTAAAGGCATCGCACCGGATTCAGTCTCTGGCAGCATCTATGAATATATCTTTATTGCTTTCCAATGTTCATTTGCCACTATTACCGTTGCGTTAATCGTAGGTGCTTTTGCCGAACGAATTCGCTTTAGCGCGGTTTTAATTTTCGCAGCGCTGTGGTTCACCTTTGCTTACCTGCCAATTGCTCACATGGTCTGGGGCGGCGGCTATTTAGCACATGATGGCGCACTTGATTTCGCTGGCGGGACAGTAGTGCATATCAACGCTGCAACAGCTGGTTTAGTGGGTGCTTACATGGTTGGTAAACGTGTTGGCTTTGGTAAAGATTCTCTCAAACCACACAACCTGCCAATGGTCTTCATCGGTGCGAGTATCCTTTATATTGGCTGGTTTGGCTTTAACGCAGGTAGTGCAGTTTCTGCCAATGCCACAGCCGGTCTTGCCTTCTTAAACACTGTGATTGCAACAGCAGGCGCTATTTTGTCATGGAGCTTTGTTGAGTGGTTCATCCGTCGCAAACCTTCACTGTTGGGCGCAAGTTCAGGTTGTATCGCTGGCCTCGTTGCAGTCACTCCAGCTGCGGGTACCGTAGGTGTCGGTGGCGCTCTGATTATTGGTTTAATCGCAGGTGTTGCAGGCTTTTGGGGTGTAACTTGCCTGAAAAAATGGCTGCGTGTTGATGATGCGTGTGATGTCTTCGGTTGTCACGGCGTATGTGGTATTGTCGGCTGTATCTTAACTGGTGTCTTTACTGCAAGCTCTTTAGGCGGCACAGGCTATGCTGAAGGCGTGACCATGGGACATCAGGTTTGGGTTCAGTTGGTAAGCGTTGTCATTACTCTGGTTTGGTCCGGCGTAGTTAGCTTTGTCGCACTTAAAATTGCTGACCTGATTGTGGGCCTGCGTGTTGATAATGAAGTTGAACGCGAAGGGCTGGATCTTAATAGCCACGGCGAAAACGCCTACAACTCATAATCATTTAAGTTAAGATGAAAAGGGCTCGCAGAGCCCTTTTTTAATGGCTGCTACATGGCCAGTCTTGCTCCAGATAAGCACTGAACTCATCGATAAAGTAGCGCGCTCGAACCGATAGCTGCTGACGATTTGGGTACACGGCATTAATGGGCACGTGGCCAAAATTATAATCAGATAAAAGCTGCACTAACTCAGCAGAATCTAAAAAAGGTTTGGCCGCAAACAGCGGACATAACGCGACACCAATATTTCGACAGGCTAGCTCCGCGCTGGCTCTGGCACTATTGACATAAACCACCGGTTTTAAATCAAGCAAATATTGCTCACCATCGAAGCTTGCAACCCACCGTTGGCGTTCACTTTTTAAGTTGCTATCAAAGACCATCGGAAAGCCCGTTAAATCATCCGGCTTCTCAATTCTAACGCCTTCAACCATCTTGGGCGATGCCACTAACACGGAACGACTCACACCCAGTTCACGCGCAATCATGGTCGAATCTTTAAGATGGCCAATCCGAATGGCTAAATCAAACCCTTGACTGACTAAATCGACGTATTGATCGCTTAGCAGTACTTCAACATTCATCTTCGGATAACGTTCAATAAACTCACTGATAAATCCCATCATCACTTGTTCACCGAAAGTGTTCGGCACCGAGACCCGCAACCGTCCGGCCATCTGCTGTTCACCTTCGCGCAAGCCCACTTCCATTTCACTGATTTCATCAAGGATCTGACGCGCTCGTTGATAATAACGCTGACCTGCATCGGTAAGAGTGAAACCTCGAGTCGAGCGCGAAATTAATCGCACATTCAATGACTCTTCAAGTTGGCGAATATGGGTGCTCATCAACGCTTTGGTTTTATTTAACTTCGCCGCGGCAGCTGTGTACGAGTGCAGCTCTGCAACATGCACAAAGCTATTCATTAAATTGAGTTTATCCATGATTGTTAAATAATTTTGAACATTATTTCAATAAAAGCAGAAATTGTTTAATCATGCCACTATCGTTACCCTAAAACCATAGAATTTGTACAACAAAACAAAGATGGAAGCGTATGTTAGTCAATGGTCAGTGGCAGAAAAAATGGGATCCAGTCCAGAAGCAGGATAAAGATGGTCGGTTTATCCGTCAAACCAGCAGCTTTCGACAACGTCTGGACGCTACATCTGTCGCGAGGCTAAAAAATGGCGAACGTCCCTATACATTGTATGTTGCGCTAATTTGTCCGTGGGCCACCCGCGTATTAATTGCGCGCTCACTATTTGGCCTAGAAGATTACCTTCCCGTAAAAATTGTTGCGCCCACACTCACCGACTATGGCTGGCAATTTACGGATTTTCCAGGAGCCACAGCCAAAAGCGAAGTAGAATTTAACTACATGCACGAGCTCTATACATTGAGCGATCCACACTTTACTGGCCGCGCAACTGTGCCAGTGCTTTGGGATAACGAGAAACGCTGCATCATCAATAATGAGTCGGCTGATTTACTAAAAATCCTCAACGATGACTTGCGAGAGCTTCATCAAAGTGACTTTAACCTACGCCCAGAGTCATTCAGTGCACAGATGGATGAACTGGATGAGCGCATCTATCGCAAATTAAATAATGGGGTTTATCAGGCGGGCTTTGCTCAATCACAAAAAGCTTATGATGAAGCCTATCAGAACATTTTTTCGATGTTAGATGAACTCGAAGAACGCTTAGCCCACCAGCGTTACCTATTTGGCGAGCAACTTAGCGAAAGCGATATTCGATTATTTGTCACCTTGGCGCGCTTTGATGTTGCCTACTATGGAATTTTTAAAGCAAATCGCCAACGTATCAGCGACTTCACCCATTTGAATCGCTATTTTCACGACCTCATCCAAATTGATGCCTTTGCCAAAAATACCAATATTGAGCATATCAAAACTGGGTATTACTCAATTAAAGCGCTCAATCCAACCCAGATCATTCCAGATGGTCCAGATTTAGATTGGTTTAAATACCTAAATTAACCGAAGTTGTGCCAGATGACTCTGGCACAACGTTTATTTGCCTAAATTCCTCTCAGATTGCTGCAAAACCAATCACAAAAGGTCAACAGCCCCTAACGATGGGAGCGATTAAACAGCGGAGTGTATAACCGATTCAGCCAACGCTCAGAGATGAGTTTGCCATCATAATAAAGAGCAACCTCGCCAGGGTTTGGTTTAGATGCATCGATATCAAACTTCACACGCAAAATGCCATTCGCCAGTGGTTTTGTTTCCACGTGCTCAGGAGCAATTCGCGAAAACGTCGTTTTAACCTTTACTTTATCAAGCTCTTTTGAGTGAAGCACTTTAAGCGCCCCGCCTTTAAAATCAATCACCACTTTAATCGGGCCATCATGCGGTGGCATGCCTGCTAACCCGCCTTGACCGATTCGAGTTGCCACCACTTTGGCAAACTTATCAGACGATTTAGGCAAAGGCCTGTCATTCCAGAGCATTCGATATTTAAAATGAAGATCTCGCCCAGGCGTGATGGCCTGAGCCGGTTTATAATAAAGCACAATGTTATCGTTGGTTTCTCGAGGCGTTGGCAGCTCAACTAAATGCACATGACCGTTGGCAAAAGTACCATCAAGCGGTTCAATCCACACTGATGGTCGGCGCTCGTAAAAGACCAAGCCATCCTGATAATGGTCAAAGTTGCGATCGCGCTGCATGAGCCCAAATCCCGCGACATTTTTTAGCGCAAACGTATGGTTGTATGGCTGATGCGGGTTATTCAAAGGACGCCAAATAAACTGATGATGACTCGTTTGAATGGCTAAGCCATCGGAGTCATGCACTTCGCCGCGCCAATCAAAGACGCTATTACGATTGCTCTGCGAGTACCAATACATACTCGAAAGTGGTGCAATGCCAACCTGTTTAACACTGTGGCGAAAAAACAGATGGCTATCAATCGTGACCGTTTGGCCTTTTTGCGCATTGTTGTTAAGTGTCAGCTGATAAGCTCCGGTGACACTTTTAGATTCAAGCAACGCGTAAACAATTAGTTGATCGGGATTTTTGCCATCCGCTTGCAACCAAAAATGGGTAAAGTATGGAAATTGCTCTTTCACACCAGCAATCCCGGAGTTAAGCGCTAAAGCACGGGCAGATAACCCTTCCTGTTTAAGATTACCGCGCATGCGAAAATAAGACGCGCCTAAAAAACTTCCCCAAAAATGAGACAAATCAGGCTCCATCACCGAAAACCCAGCATAACCGATATCTTTGGGTAACTTGGCCAGCGGGCTATCTTTGGGCATTGTGAAATTTTCCCGCTGATAAACAAACGGGTAAACTTTGCCATCTTTAATTTGCGCGATATGGACCGAACGGGGAAATAACCGCCCTAAAGGATAAAATTGAATCGGCATCTTGCCAACATAGACGGTTTTATTAGGTTTGTATTTAACATGTAACAGCGCTTCATAATCAATAGAGTGAATAATATCGCTGTATTGATTTGAAGGTTCTTTATAGGGTTTGGCGCTGAGCGCCTTTGCCTGGTTGATTAGCTCGGCATAGCTAAATGGCGAACCGGAGCGCTCTAAAAGCAGCTCATTGGCCCAAAGCGAGCTACAACTAAGCGTCCAAATTACAACGGCTAGCAGGTAACGAGTCATTTTGGTTTCCTTTTGAGAAATCTAAAAAGCAGTTTGACCTACTCTTTTATCTTTGCCAACGATGACCGAAGTTCTCAATTGATAGTGAGGGGCGGTTGGCCTTTGGGTTGTTTGAATAAAATTAAACCACAAAAGCGTAGCAGCCCCTAGAGTCATTAGCGCACCTAGCGTTAAGAATTTCGCGCAGATGAGCTTAAGTCATTGCGGCTAAACGCTGCGTTAACCCAGAGCGGCGTTTAGTGCGATGGGCACAGGCGCGTTTCAGGCTTGGCTCATCACAAATCAGTGAAAAGTGGTTTCGAGCCCGGGTAATCCCGGTATATAAAAGCTCACGAGTTGGATTTGCTCCGCCATGAGCAGGCAGTAACATCAGTACTTCGGCAAATTCACTGCCCTGACTTTTATGCACTGTCATAGCAAACGCAATTTCATGCTCTGGCAGGCGAGCGGGCAACACCCAGCGAATGCCATCCTCTGTTTCAGCGCTTTCAAATGCCACCATCAACGTACCATCTGAATTTTTGGCAAAAATACCAATATCGCCGTTATATAACTGCTGCACATGGTCGTTGGCTTGCACCATCACCGGAATTCCAGAGCACCAGCCCGAGGACTCATCTAACAACTGTTGCGAAAATAACTGCCGCTGCAAGCGTTGATTAATGCCTTCTACGCCAAAATCACCTTGGCGCAGCGCCACCAATAATTGAAACTGATGAAAGGCCTGAAAAACATTCTTAAGAGGCTGGCCTTCACGCAACATTTTCAGATAAACCGAACATGCTTGAGTGCAACGCTCCAGCATATAGCGATAGCTCTGCTCACTTAAAGCGCGCCAATCAATATCACTAAAGTGGGTATCGTTAAGATAGCGCATCGCACGCTCGCCATTGCCCTGATTCACTGAACGAGCCAACTGGCCGATTCCTGAGCGCTCATTAAAGCGATAACTTTTACGCAGCATCACCAGATTATCGGCAACCACCGGCAGTACCTCGCTACCCGCTATAAGCGATGCGGCGCCGCAGCGGTTTAAATAATCAACAAGTGACGGACTTAGCCCCGCATCAATGAATTCACAGATATCGGCCAAGACCGATCCGGCTTCAACCGATGCCAACTGATCGCGATCGCCTAATAGAATCACTTTCGTGTCCGCTGACAGCGCATCGAACAGATGGGTCATCAAGGACAAATCAATCATTGATGCTTCATCGACCACCAGCAAATCCACCAGCAATGGATTGTGAGCATTATGCACAAACTGACTGCGTCCGGGGATAACGCCTAACAGACGGTGAATAGTACTGGTGTGATAGGGAATAGCCTCAACCACTTCAGCAGGGCTTGATGATAACGCTAAGCGCGCTTGGGCAATCGAATCACTGAGCCGCGCCGCCGCTTTACCCGTGGGAGCCACCAGCGCGACTTCCAGTGAATGCCCTTGGGTTTTAATCGCGAGCTCTTGAATAAGCGCCAACAATCGGGTCACCGTAGTCGTTTTACCGGTTCCTGGGCCACCACTGATGACCAATAACTGGCGCTGACAAGCCTGCGCTGCAGCAACCCGCTGCCAATCTGTTTGCGCACTTACCTCACCAAATAATCGATTTAAAATCGGCTTCACTTTCGAGGGTGCAAAACCTTTGGTAACTGGCGATACAGCTAAACGCTCGGCTAACAGACGCTCATATTGCCAGTAGCGATTTAAGTACAATCGCTGCAGATCAAAGACCAGCGGCTGATTTGCACCAACCAGCGAGCTTTCATTTAGCCAGCGCTCCCACTCGGAGCTCTCGCAATCCACACCATAACTTTCAAGCTCTGCGCACAACATATCAATCGGCAGACAACTGTCCCCTCGACTTAGCGCTTTACTGGTTAAAGCCGCAGCCAGCGCAATCGCAGGTTCAGCACCCAAACTTTGCATGAATTTGGCAAAGTGCCAATCCAGTGAGCGTAGATGTTCTTGTTCGCGAAGTTGAGTTAACACATTTTGCCAGTCACTCATGCGCCTTCTCCTTGAAACAAGTCATCCAGAGCGTTAAGAAACGCCTCGGATGGTCTTGAGAAATAAACGCCAGTTTGCGTTTGAGTGTTAGCCTGATTGGTAACGCCGCGCATAAAAATATAATACACACCGCCAAAATGTTGTTGGTAATCATAGTCCTCAATACGCTGAGCTAAGAACCGATGCAGCGCGAGCGCATATATTTGATACTGAAAATCATAGCGATGTTCAATCATCGCTTGCTCCATCGCAGCGCGATTGTAATCACTAGCGCTATCGCCTAAATAGTTTGATTTATAATCGAGCACGTAATAACGGCCTTCGACACAAAACACCAAGTCGATAAACCCTTTGAGCATCCCTTGAATTTGCTCAAAACGAAGCGGATGAGCTTGTTGGCTGAGCGCATCATAACGGCTCAGCATTTGATTGAGTTGGCTTGCCTGAAGCAAACCAAGAGGCATCACAAATTCCATCTCGGCCAAGCGAGCCTGAGGCAAAATTTGTCCTAAGCAAAACGCGTCATGAGCGCCTTCATCATCAAGAGGGACACCGAGCACATTGGCTCGAAGCTGACAAATCACATCCAGCCATTTTTCGTCATATCCGGCACGCGCCATCAATGGTAGCAGCATGGATTGAACCTCTTCAGCATCGGCTTGAAAGTCAATTAATTCAAAAACGCTGTGTAAAAACGTTCCGGCCTGAGCCCCGCGTGCAAAATGAAAAACATCAAGAATGTCATCTTCACTATCTGCTTCATCATCGATGATAGTTTTATCCAGCCAAGCCAACTCTGCTGAGGCATCCCACTGCCCATGTTGAGATGACAATGCCGAATAACTGGTCAACCACCAGTTAGAGCGAATCTTGCGAGTCAACTGACGCGCCGTTAAGCTCTCAAAGCTATCATGACTCTCAACCAATGGCTCGGGCCAATGATCAACGGTGTTGCTATAACCAATATCCGGACAGCTTTGCGAAAGCTTATCAAGCGAATCCATTAATGTGGCCTTAGTGCCCTGTTCACCATGCTGCAATAAAAATCCAAGGGCACTATTTTCAATGCTGGTTGTTCCTTTTTTATTGGCTCTGGCGCTCAACGCCCCAACCCCCACACTGCAGTGGTATTTAGAGCGAGTCAGCGCGACATAAAGCAGTCGCAAGTCTTCAGCAAGTCGCTCTTGATCTGCGCTTTGTTTGGCATCATCATTGCCATCAAGTGCCAAAGTTAGCTCGCCGTTATCGTGATAAATAGCCTCTTTGGCACTGCGATAACTGAGCATAAATGGCAACGACACAATCGGATACTCAAGCCCCTTACTCTTATGAATCGTCACAATCTGCACCCGTTTTGCGTCACTTTCTAAACGGATTTGCGTTTCATCAGCGCCGCTTTCAGGGCTAAGTAACTGTTGAGCGAACCAGCGTAGCAGGGCTGCGGGAGAATCCAGTTGCTGCGCTTGGCTTTGCAATAGTTCGCCTAAATGCAACAGATTCGTTAATTGGCGCTCACCGGCGCGCTCCGTTAAAATCCGTGCGGCAATATCACGCTGTTCTAACCAGCGATAAAGCATCGGCAAAATGCCGCGGCGCTGCCAAATGCGCTGATAATGAAGGTATTCATCCACACATTGCTGCCAGCGTAGCTCATCTAAATTAAGCTCTTCGAGCTGACTAATCTGATACCCCAACAATGGCACAGCTAATGCTGCGCGTAACATTCGCTCATCATTAGGATTTAGCGCTGCCGCCATCTGCAAATAAAGCTGATAGCCTTCATCACTTTCAAAGACGCTATCGCGGTTGGCTCGCAGCACGTAGGCAATCGACAGTTTATCTAAAGCCTGCGCAATCAATTGCCCTTCCCGGTTGGTTCGAACCAATACTGCAATATCTTTAGCCTGCACCGCTCGCTTGCCAGCAGCGCCTTCATCGAGTTGTCCTAATTGCAGCCACTGATGAATTTGTGCGCTACAATCGCGAGCTTGCAACTGCTGATAATCACGACTATTTAAACTTGGAGCACCGTTATCCGCAACCCGAAACGACAGTGCCGGAACGCTCTTATCATCGATACTCAACCCTTGGCTTTGGCGATTTTTTTCACCGCTATCAACGGCAATAAACTCAATGGCATCACGATAAATAAAAGGATTGTCATGAAACAAAAACAATTGATTGACCGCATTGACCATCGCGCCGCTTGAGCGATAGTTAGTCGGCAAGGTGTAATGGGCGCTCACCTGTCGGCGAGCCTGCATATAAGTAAAAATATCCGCGCCGCGAAAGCCATAGATGGCCTGCTTAGGGTCGCCAATCAAAAACAGGCCCGTATCAGCACTCTCATCGAGCGCATAAATGGTGCTAAAAATTCGATATTGCTGCGGGTCTGTATCTTGAAACTCATCGATCATCGCCACCGGATAGCGACTGCGAATATGCTGAGCTAAAACGTGCTCATTATCAGTGCTTAACGCATCGGCAAGAATCGTTAATAGATCGTCAAACCCAAGCTGTTGCAGCTGCAATTTGAGCTGTGCAAAGCGCTCACGGATCTGCGGAATCAAGCGTTTTAAAAGCAATGATTTAAGATCAACGTCATCTTCGAGCAGCTTATCTACTGCACTAATTAACGGATGGGCTGGCAGCTCACCGGTTTTAGTCTTTTCCCCCAGCATAATTGACCCAAATCGAGCAATATTTTTAGGCAATTGCTCATTTTGAGTCGGTTCACTGGCGAACTGATGCATTTCATCTAACCATTTGGGCAAATTACGCTTGCTGTAGCTGCGCTTATCAAGGTCAGCGGCATCAAGTGCCTCAAGCAGACCATCAAACTCGGTTTGCCAACGCAACTTAAATTGGCTGATAGCCGCAAGCCGTTCATTAAACCAATCGGCAGGATCGGTATCGACATTGATACCACTGAGATTCAGTTGTGGCTGTGAGAGCACACTTTGCAACGAACTCAACAGCGCTTTAGGCTCGCTCCAAAAGCTCATTACCCGTGCAATTAAACTTTTTGCAAGAGGATAAAAGCGGCTACGCCAACAATCTTCTACGGCTCTAAGTCGCAGCGTTGATTCAGAGGTTAAAAATTCACTTTCAAAGGCAATCCCGCTTTCAAACGCATGCTCTTTAAGCATTCGCTGACAAAAGCCATGGATGGTAAACACCGCCGCTTGGTCCATATTCTGTTCAGCAAGCAGTAACCGTTCCGCATCCATGGCGCGATCACAGCTTTGTTCAATCAGATGGCGCGTTAGAAAATCATCCGAATGACCACGTAAAAAATCCAAGCGAGCTTGATGGATACGCGCGCGAATGCGTCCGCGAAGCTCGGCAGTTGCCGCCTCGGTAAAAGTCACCACCAAAATTTGGTCGATGTTAAGCGGCGCACGATGCGCATCATCGCCAAGCAACAACCGTAACACCAAAGCGCTAATGGTAAACGTTTTGCCAGTGCCCGCACTGGCTTCAATTAACCGCGCACCAGTTAATGCAAATGTGGTTAGCTCTAAACGCTCACTCATCATCAAACTCCGTCACATAACGCTTCATCGGCACCAACAATTTAATCACCCATGGTTCAAGCTCCTGCCAGGATTGGCTAAAGTCATCACCCAACCACTGATAAATATAACGATTATTCACCTCGCCAAATTCCCCTTGATAATGAGTAAGGGCGCGATTAAGCGCATCTGAGAGCACCGCACTATCTTCACTAAGGCTTGCGCGGGTGTCATCCCAAGCATGTTCGACATACAACCAGAGCGCTTGCGTTGGGAACAAAAATGGCTCCTGCCAGGCAATTTTAAGTGCAATCAGCCATTGGCTTAAATATTCTGCCGCCACAGATGGCTCTATAGGTGAAAAGCTAATTGCCTCATCAATGCCTAAAAGATAATTGTCGGTAGGAATCGCATCACTTAAACAGGCCATGAGATAATCGAGCCAAGCCAGTAATTTATCTTGAGCGCGCAATTTACCAGGGCGAAAACCAACTAAAGCCTCTGCGCTTTGGCTCGTTAGCCAGCCATGAATCGCCGGAAGTTCAACTGATAGCGGCTCAAGGCGCACCGCCCAACGACTCGGACTTAACGCTGGCAATTGCGCTAATCGGCCCACTAACGGGTCAAGTGACTGCCAACGTTTTTCAACACTCAAGGAGCCAAATTCGCCATGCGGTAAATGACCACTGGCTTTTAAGCGCTGGCTAACCTCATCAAACGCGCTATCTTGCAAACGCGCACCAAGCAATTGCTCATCCAATTGATAACGAGCTAAGCCACTTAAATTA
This sequence comes from Celerinatantimonas sediminis, assembly GCF_046054195.1. Taxonomy (NCBI): domain Bacteria; kingdom Pseudomonadati; phylum Pseudomonadota; class Gammaproteobacteria; family Celerinatantimonadaceae; genus Celerinatantimonas; species Celerinatantimonas sediminis. Next base: position 341,957 of record NZ_JBEQCS010000001.1, on the reverse strand, counting down.
AAACTCTCAGCCTCAACCAATTGCTCTTCTAAGTTGGGGTAATAAATATTTAATCGCCGTTTGTACAGCCATTCGCTAGGGGCTCGCACAAACTGCTGTAAATCTTGATAACTTAACGGCTCATCAAGTGGCATCGGTTGGGTTAATTTTTGCTCTATCACCGGATGGCTTTTATCAAACTGCCCATCCAGTGCGCGAGCCGCTGAAAGCCAGCGAGGATGATAGCTAAAGTAATTTTCCCCAGGGCGAAAATACTCTGGACTAAATGGCTGCAACGGATGCTCTAGGGTTAAATGAGCGAGCAAACGCTCGGCTGACTGGTCACTATCAAGTGGCAAATCGCTCTCAAGGGCAAAGCTTTGCCCCAAATAATCGCGCAGCTCACTGACCAATACAGATGGCTCAAGCGGGCTATTATCATTGACACTTCGCCCGACATAACTGATATAAAGCTGCTGCTGAGCGGCCAACAGAGCCTCTAAAAAGAGGTAGCGATCATCTTCTCGGCGGCTACGATCGCCCCGCTGCATGGGATTTTCCGCCATTAAATCAAAACCGACATTGGGAACATTACGCGGATAATCGGCATCATTCATTCCGAGCAAGCAAACCACTTTAAATGGAATGGCTCGCATCGGTAGCAATGTGCAAAAATTGATGGGACCGGCCAAAAATCGCTGGCTACCAGAGGCGTTACTTAACTGCGCGCGCGCATAATCGTGGATGATCATCGCATCAATATCGGCGCGATAGTCACAGCTTTCAGCACTTTCATACAACTGTTCAATCAGTTGTTGCAAACGCTGTTGATCGAACAGTTCAGGCTCATCAAACTCATAAAAAGTGTCGACTATCCACAACAGGCGCTGCTGCCAAAGCTGGTAATCGGCATTTTCCAAAAGGGCATTGCGAAGTGTAATGAGCGCATCGATAAAATCGGCTAATAGACCCACCAGTTCGGCGCTCAAACCTTGGCTTTCAGGATAAGGCAACACATCTTTTACCAAGGTGTCACTTGCCATTGCATAACCCAACAGCATTCGTTTTAAGCCAAACAGCCATGAGTTTTGCTCACTGTCATCAGGATTTGACCAGCGCTGCATATCAGTTTTATCAAGCCCCCAGCGCACGCCTGATTCAATCACCCACTGGCGCAGCTGGGGCAACTTCTCTGGAGCGATACCAAAACGGCGGCCAATGGCGGGCACCTCAAGCAGTGTTAACAATCCACTGGCACTTGAGCGCGATGTCGGTAGCGCTAACAGCTCGATAAAACTTTGTAATAATGGGCTTTCATCGCGGGCACTGCGATCAGAAATCGCATAAGGAATATAGTGCGCCTCATCGACAGAGCCAAAAACAGCTTCGATGGCGCTGCTATAGGCATTAATATCCGCTGCCATCACTATCACATCACGGGGAGTCAGCTCAGGGTCGGCTTCAAACATAGCTAACAGCGAGTCATGCAACACTTCTAATTCGCGCCGAGCGCTATGACAGCTCATAAATCGGACGCTGTTATCTTCAAACTTAGCGAGCCGTTTATGCTGGCTGTCTTGCCAAGCCATTGGGTCGATTGGATTTTCTAAATGTAATATATCGCGTTGCAAGGTGGCTAATATCGTCTCGCCGACAGGCTCAATAAATAGCTCTAAATCAAGCTCCTGTTTATCCGTTTCGGCCAGCAGTTCCAGGTAATCGCTCCCCAATTTCCCCATTGATGCCAATAGCGGGTTCCCTGCTAAAGCTAGCTCATCGCGCACATCCCCCCAATATTCGCGGCTAGGGTTGCCAAAAAATAGATGAATATCGATATGATGAGCTAATGCCTGCAACGCTTTTAAATAAGCGGGCGGCAGAGCAGAAATACCAAAGATAAAGACTCGCTCAGGCAAACCACTCACAGGGGTGCCAAGCGTTAAGCGCTCAATAAAATCGCTGAATAAATTGCCGCGATGATAAGGGCTATCCATCTTGGCAACCGTATCATCGACTAACAATCGCCAAAGCTTGGGCTGCCAAGGTTGGGTTTTACTAATTAATTCAAGATCATCACCGGCTTCCCAACTGCTCATCCAGTTCGGCCGATACACAAGATATTGGTCAAATAAGTCCGCAATTTTTTCGCACAGTTGCCACAGCTTGCGCGCTTGATTTTCAACGTTATCGGTAAGGTATTGAAATAACGGGGCAAAACTTGCGTCATCACGTTGCTCAGGCAAGATGCGCATTAACCGCCACGCCATGGCCTGCTTATTAAACGGACTTTGCTCAGGCACATCATCCAACACAACATGAAACATCTGCCAGATAAAGCTCGCGGGAAGCGGAAAATCAATATTGGCGCTCACCCGCAACTGCCTTGCCAGTTCCAATTTAAGCCACTGCGCCATACCAGGGCTTTGCACAAGGACTTGCTCGCGCATCAGTGGATTCGATAATCTATTTTGCGCCATTAACGGACCAATCAGTCCGGCAAGCACATCCAGCTGATTGCTCTGATAAAAATATAACATGGTGATGTCGTTTAACGATTTTGAATAGATTAAGAGTAACGTTTGCTAGATGTTGAGAAAAGTGAAAATCATCGAAGAAGAGAACTGGGGCCAAGCTTAAGCCCCAACCGATTAAAAGATATAGGCGATTCTGAAATTCATCCCAAGTTGTTGCTGATAACCACCAGTGCGATGAAAATCATGGGTAAGTTGGCCACTGAACTGAATTTTCTGAGTCACCATTTGCTGATATTCAATGCGTCCTTGACCGTAATCTGTTTTTAAACCGCTATAGGAACCATCAACCTTTTGTTTCCCGCCCCAATAAGCAGCGTAACCAATCGCCAACCGGGTGGACTGGCTAAAACTAAAGACATAGTTGCTTTGCAAACTGTAGGTTGGATCCTGCTCAAGTTTGCTATTGCCATAATAGTCGTCATTGTCACCATAAACGATAGCCCCAAGGTTTAGTTCCAGTGACTGATTGACCCATAATGGTTCGATATAACCGACCTGCAAATCCCAACGCCAGCGATTTTGGCCAAGATTGACCGCTTTATTTTTGTCATATTGACCAATAGGAACATACACCAGCGGTGTAATGCCTAAATAACGGCCATAGTTACCAGCATTCGGTTGATTAACGAGCCATAACGTACCGCCCACGATTGGGTCTGCAATACCCGTTGCACCGCTGATAGCCGTGTCACTGTTTTGGTGGACATCATAGATTTTCCCGAACGGAACTAAGATTTGAGGATCAATGGTAAATCCGCCCACATCCATGAAATGGATCGCACGGAAAATACCGATTTGGGAACGCAAACTCGTTTTGTCAGAATAGGTTGGGCTAGGATCTACCTTTAATTTGTCAGATTCACTATATTGGCCATACAACGCGACTAAGTTCATCCCATCGGGCAGCGCAATATAGTCACCAACATTCACATCTGCAGCATGACTTGCAAGTGAGCACCCCAAAAGAGCGGCACCTAGTGCACATAACAGGGAGTTATTTTTCATCTCTTTCATCCTTGATTTGGTTATCCGTCCTCTTTGAGACTTAACTTGAGTGTAGTTAACAAATCATGGCTTTGAGATTTTAGTGTGGTGAAGAAGAGTGCTTTTTCTGCAGATAAAAAAATAACGGCGAACCATTGGCTCGCCGTTATCATATGTAATTCTTTGGTTAGCTTTTTGTTGATTAAACCCAGCTAAGAGTTTCAACAAAAACTGCAGCAGAAGTCGCGCTGAACAATGCAGCTAACAGAGCAACCTCTTTCAACGTATTTTTTGTTTTGCGGCTCATAAACGCCTCCTTCTTCGTGATCCTTGTCACAAATTATAGCGTAAAAATTGATCAGAGTGCAAGTTTTTGTGATGAACATCACAAATATTTTTCATTCTAAATTTTTAGCCTCGTTGCCAAGAAATACCTAAAAGCTTTTCTCTGATCTCCTAAATAAGGATGACGTTACATAATTTCAACCGTATTTTAACAAATCATTTTTAACAGTTGGATTTATTCAACACATACAAATGATTGCCGCTATAATTGGAGCACGAAAACTTATTTAACCAAGAGATATTATTTCAGTGGCCAAGTCGTTACCGCCTTTACAACTGACTATGCGTATCGAACCCGGTTGCCTCGGCCCTGACGGCGTTGAGCATGTAGAGAGGTTCTGCCAGTTTGCATTAGAGCCATTTAATCGACTCGGCGGACAAGCGCTGCAATGGACTCTTATCCCTCGCTATGACAAGCAACTGCCAGAGATAGAATACTGGCTAGGTCAGCACCGACTGAGTCACACCCAAGCTAAACGATATCTCGAACATTGGTCATTAAATTTAGATGAAGAAGAAGAACATATCAGCGAACTGCTGAGCGAATTGATTGACCAATTCTGGCAGCGTTAATTACCTTTGATTGCCACAACACAGTTTTTAGATTTTATCCTTCTTTATAGCAATCATGTTCTGCATATAACAGAGCCTCTGTAGCCAATTTATAGGCTAGCCATACCAGCTTATTGGTAATATTTGCGTTTTTTAAGAAAGTACCTTGAACAAGGTCAATCGCAAACTGTCGAGCCAAACTGCAGCCGTTCACCAGAACTTACTTAGCCGATTACAATAAGCTCGCTGTTCAATTAAGCATTCAATACATGAGGATTTCTCTAATCTGAAACCGATTAAGCTTTCAACAAACACCTAAAGATTCGAATGAATCAATGCTGTTTTAATTGTCTAAATAATCACTCGCTCAGTTTCAAAATGGTATAAAAAACCGCCGAAGTTTGCCTTGAGCTCAATGATTGATTAAAAAACGACCGAGCAATTTCTTGCTCGCTGGGCAACTTCTTGCTCGATCTGGGCAACTTCTTGCTCAGCATTCACAATGAGATTTTTCTGTAAAATTGAATTTTTAATTAAAACAAGTAGTTATAGTTTTGAAAAAGCTGGCATGGATGTTGACTTACTTTTTATGTTTTCATCAATAAAAAGATAAGAGGAATACATCCATGCCAACTCCTTGTTATATTTCCATCGAAGGAAAAACTCAAGGCAATATTACTGCCGGTGCATTTACTGCTGACTCTGTCGGCAACATCTATGTGGAAGGCCACGAAGATGAAATGCTGGTCCAGGAATTTAAACACATTGTCACCGTGCCAACCGACCCTCAATCCGGTCAGCCTTCTGGCCAACGGGTGCACAAACCGTTTAAATTTACCGTAGCTCTGAATAAAGCCGTTCCACTGCTGTACAACGCCCTGGCGTCTGGGGAAATGCTCACCACAGTGACCTTAAACTGGTATCGCACATCTGTCGAAGGTAAACAGGAACATTTCTTCACCACCACCCTGACTGACTCCACCATCGTCAATATTGATGCCCAGATGCCACATTGTCAGGACCCTACTAAAACAGATTTCACACAGCTGATTGAAGTCTCCCTGTCGTATCGCAAAATCGATTGGTCACACGATATTGCCGGCACATCAGGCTCAGATGACTGGCGCGCACCGCTGGAATCTTAAGCTCCGTTGGCTGAGCTTCTCGCTCAGCCATCTCATTCACCATTGGTTTCACAGCATATTCGCCGTTATTTCGCGGCTTTTCGCGTGATAACGCACTCGTTTCCCGGTTCTTGTTCCAAGAAAACCGGTGCGGTAGCTATGGCAATTTAACAGGACAGTTCGATTATGGCAGAGCAAAGCGGATTACAATTTACCCTGAGTATCGAAGGGCTCAGCGACACTAGTTTGCAGGTCATCGCCTTTGACGGCCAGGAGGCCTTAAGCTCCCCCTTTGCCTTTACCCTGGAACTGGCCAGCCGCAATGACCAACTGGATGCCACCACCATTATCGACCAGAATGCCTCTCTCACACTTTGGCAAGATGGCGAAGCGCAGCAATGCTGGTATGGCATTGTCAGTGCCTTTACCCAGGGGGATACCGGCTTTCATCACACCCGCTACCAACTGACCCTGGTGCCAGCGCTCAAACGCCTTACCCTGCGCCAGAACAGCCGGATTTTCCAGCAGTACAATGCCCAGCAGATTATCTCGATTTTACTCCAGGAAATGGGCATTACCGATTACGCCTTTGCCATCACGGACACCCACCTCACCCGCGAATACTGCGTGCAGTATCGGGAGAGTGATTTAGCCTTCATCGAACGGCTGGCCGCCGAAGAGGGCATGTATTATTACTTTGTCCATCAGGATGGCAAACACACCGTGGTGTTTACCGACAACACCCAGCAGGCGCCTCAGTTGGGAGTGACGTTAGAATACAATGCCACCGCCGGCGGCTATCAACGCAATCCGTTTGTGCGGGCCTTTCGTCGCCACTATCAAACGGCCCCCACCAGCGCACAGCTCAAAGATTACAGCTTTAAAAAGCCCGCCTACAGTTTTTTACAAACCGCCGACAGTGGCCTGGACCCGGCCAGCTATGAACACTACGACTACCCGGGGCGCTACAAAACGGATAGTCAGGGCAAACCGTTCAGTCAATACCGGTTAGACGCCCTGCGCCGCAATAGCCAAACCGGCGAAGGGGACAGCACCATCCCCCAACTGGTCAGTGGTTACACCGCCACCATGACCGACCATCTGGATGAGCAGTGCAATCGCAGCTGGTTACTGGTCAGTGTGCACCATCAGGGCCAACAACCCCAGGCACTGGAAGAAGCCGGCGGGGACGGGGCAACCACCTACACCAACCAGTTTCAGGTGTTGGCCAGCAACCTGCCCTGGCGGCCGACCCCCAACCCAAAACCACGGGTGGATGGACCGCAAATCGCCACCGTGGTGGGCCCGTCTGATGAAAAAATCTACTGCGATAACTATGGCCGGGTGAAAGTGCAATTTCCCTGGGACCGCTATGGCAATGGGGATGACCAAAGCTCCTGCTGGATACGAGTCTCTCAAGGATGGGCGGGCAGCCAATATGGGATGGTGGCCATTCCCCGGATAGGCCATGAAGTGATTGTCAGCTTCTTAGAAGGGGACCCGGACCAACCGATTATCACCGGGCGAACCTACCATGCCACCAACCTGCCACCCTATGAATTGCCGGCGAATAAGACCCGCACCGTGCTGCGTACCGAAACCCATCAGGGCAGCGGGTACAATGAACTGCGCTTTGAAGACCAGGCAGACCATGAAGAAATCTTTATCCATGCGCAAAAGGACTTCAACAGCAACATCGAGAATGACCGCAAGACCGAAATTGGCGAAGACGACCACTTGACCGTGACCCGCAACCAGTTTCAGCGGGTGAAGGGCGATGCCCATCAGACCGTGGATGGGGAGAGCCGGGTGCATGTCAAAGGCCAGCAAACGCAGTATGTGGAGAAAACACTGCATATGAAGCAAGGCCTGTCGATGTTGGTGGAAACAGGCCAAGAAATCCACCTCAACGCAGGTAGCAAAATGGTGCTCAAAAGCAGCTCCGAAATAACCCTCACCGCTGGCGGCAGTTTTATCAAAATTGACGCCTCCGGTGTCTCCATCGTCGGCCCAGCGATTAACTTAAACTCAGGCGGAAGCGCCGGCTCTGGCAGCGATTATGCTGGCAGCATTGCAAAATTACCCACCCTTGTCAGCAAACCGGACGCCCCTGAGGAAGCCACCATCAACGATGTGCAAGCAAGCGAAGTGTCCGAAGATCCACTGCTCAAAAATCAGCAAGTCGAAGCGTTAACAGGGCAAGATGGTGCCTGTGAACAATGCCAAGCCGCAGAAGATGAGTCCGAGTCATGAGTCTCGTTTTTCCCGAGATGGAACTGATGCAGGACGAATCACTGTATCTATTGGTCGATGGCGGGCAAATCAAAGCACTGGCCGAGCAGTTATACGACATTGATGGGCCACTGGTGTTAGAGCCTATCTACCTGTTTGAACCTTATGACCAGCTCAGGGCTGTTTCGCCCTACCTCATTCAAGCAACACCAGAGGTTCAGGACTGGTTTGCCCAGCAATCGCAACCAACGGCTGGCTTTTTCCTCAGCTCCTCGCTAAAACTTGAAGCACTGGCCGATCACCTCCGCCAATTTATCAAAGTGCATCCACCGTATGGTGGCTTAGCCTTTTTTAAAATGGCCCACTCCGAAGCCAGTTGGGTGTTATTGAATACCCCTTGCGAACATTACTGGCAGTCCATCTCATCCGTCTGGTGTCTCACCCGTGAAGGGCTCAAACAGATGCGCAACCCTTTTTCTCAAAGCGCTGAGCTCGCCACCGACACCATGAGCGATTGGCTGACATTAAGCGACCAGCAATGGCAACAACTGGGAGACATCACATGGCGCAATACTCGAGAACACATCCAAGCGCATCTGCGCCAATGGTTCCCAGAGTTGATAGCCGCCCATGATCATCCCATCCAGTGGATTGATGAGCAAGCCAAGGTTGCCTATCAACGTGGCATGACCACGGAGCGCGACCTGCTGCTGTACTTTAATATCATTGGCTATTTGGGCGAGCGCGCGGTAACCGATATCGACGCCTACCCAAACATTTATCAACTGCTCACGAAGCCCAGCGAACAAACCCCATCTCAGCGGGTTGATCAGGCCGAGTTACTCGCAGAGCACGCCGCAAAACAGGACCCACACGCATGAGCACAACTTCCGACTCCCCTGCTCGCGCTGCCGCAAAAGCCGGTGGCCAAAGCGATGTAAAATCTGCAAGCAAGCAATGCAAATTAAAATCGGGAACCATTGCCATTGTGCCCGTCCGCTACGCCTTGGATGATGTGGATGAAAGCACAGGCAAGCAAAACAATCCGCTGCCCAGCAACGAGCCATGGCACCCGCCGTTTAAAGTCCATCACTCGTTTTATACCTTGCGCCAGCTTCGGGATGGTTGGCTCTATGTTTATAGTGAGCAGAATAAAACGCTGCATGAATATCAGGTCAGCGGCGCTGACTTAATCAAATATGACTGGGGAACAAACGCGCCCGACCAAACCCCCGATGAACGTGGCACCCCAGGAGTAAGCGCCACCTATATCGAACACTCCGTTAAAGAGACGCTGTATCTAGCCTTTGCCCATCAGCGTTGGACATGGCGAATTTGCGAACACATGCGCTCGGATGTCACGGCTCGCAATCAGTGGATGCGCCGATTAAGCCTCGGCCATTACCATGCCACCATGGAACACCAGCACACAGCCGATATCAGTCTATTAGGCGAGCGAGTGGCGGATATTAGCTCATCCTCTCAATCGGTGCCATTGGATGCATTTAGCGGCACTTGTACGCCGCTCAGCCCGCTTTACATGCCAGATGATAGTTCAACCAATCAAGCCGACTCGGATAAATCCAACTTAGTTGCGGTTAAAGCTCCTAACAGTGAAGCCACCTACACTGCCGGCTTAGATAAACAAAGCGCCCTATTTGTTGCGTTGGATGATGTATTGGCTGATACCTCGGATAGTTTTTTACAACTCAACCATCATTGGATCAATCGGCGAGCCGTGATTGGCGATGATGAGAACCAGAAAAAACTGCAAACAGCGGAAATTATCCGCAGCCTTGGCCGCGCCAGAGTGCCTGTGAAGGAACTCCCGCCCCAAGTAAAAAATGACATTGAATCTCAGCTAGATTTTGAAAATACACTGACTGCGTATCTATCGGCTCTGCACACACGCCAAGCCAACCTGAAAGGAAGTCAAGGACTTGCAATAATGACAGCAAGTCAGGCCTCTCAATCACAAATCCAAAATATCAGAAGCCAATTAAAAAAGAGATGGAACTATGAGGTTCCAGATCCACTGAGCTTAACCAGCACGAAAAGCTGTGATGACTTTTTAAAAAAATATGGCCATATCTATGACTGTGAAACGATCGTTCAGTGGGAAAAGTTGGATAAATTCCTAATTCAAATCGGAAACGAGATCCAACAAATCAACCAAAAAATAGAGCTATTTTTTGAAGAATTTACCAGTATTGTTGAGCAACTAGGCGTTGAAACCGAACGCTTTGGCATAGATACACAAACAGAAGATGGTCAACATTACTTATATAACCTGTTTTTTCAGATATTAGCCTGTGTGACACAAGCCACCGTAACATCTGATTTAGAAAAAAGACTTAAAGAAATCCTTTCCATCAAACACCCTAAAAATTTACTGGCATTATCTGGGTTTAGTTTTTCATATTCGCTTTGGGACCAACTCAATAAGGCCACTGTACAAAATAATTATTTCAATGTCAGCCCGTCCAATATAGATGTCATCATCGGACGAATGAGTACCTGGCATGCCCTAACGACGACCAAAAAAATCATCGAATCCAAATTCTATAAAGAATTTTTACAACCTATTCAAGAAACCGTGGACGCCTTTTGCAAGTTGGGAAGCACATCAAACATCAAAAAAATGATGAATAAAGTCACAGATATGGTACTGCCCTATCAGTGGATAAACAAGAACACACCCGAAGCACTGCTTGGTAATCTAAGGTTCGTTTTTGTCAAAAGTATCTTATACGATGCGCCAATCGTCGTTGACCCCGAAGCTGTCAAGAAATATAACTCTGTCAGCTCATCCATCGAATCATTAAAATTAAATTTAAAAGAATATGTTCACAACACGATGGTAAAAAAAGGGAAAGTTATTAATCCTGACAAGGTTAAACGACAACAAGCCAAAATAGACACCCTGAAATATCAAAAAGAACTATTAGAATCATCGCTTATAAAAACTACGAATGAAAAAATCATGAATGAAGTCAAAGTAAAAACACAGGATTACTTCAATCAGAAGATTGATTCATGGGGAGAACGAACCAAAAATATATGGGATAAAGCTGGCAAGTATGATGGTATATCGGCGGTACTAACGATGTGGAATCTAATGGCTGAAATAGCCAATATCCAAGGCGAGCTGGGAAAAGATAAGAGCCCATATCATGTCGAAGTCATCAAAAAAATATCAAGTGACTTTGCGTGGTCAGTCAGTGCGATTTTTCAATTATATAAAAATCAAGCATGGACTGAATTGAAATCTATTGATTCAGACCTAATCGAGTTAAGCATAACAAAATTGGAGGTAACTATAGGGAAAGAATCCCTCGAATTTTTAACAGTGACTGAAATATTAGCCCTAACTAGAGTCGTCGCAATAGCCACAGGGCTGGCTTGTCTGTTAGATAGCTTAACCTTACTGAAAAAAACGATGAATAAACTTGAAAGCCCGCTGGCGAGATTAGGATACAGCTTCCAATTCATATCAACATTAGGCATTGGAGCTGTTTCCGTCGGACAATTTATGGCGACCATAATGATAAATTCTCCTATAGCTGCTATGGCCGCAGCATGGATGACGGTTGTAGGCGCTATTGCAAGTGTCCTATTAGTTCTAGGCCTGATAATGGTCTGCCTATTCTCTTACTCTAGTATTCAGAAATGGCTGGAACAAACCACCTGGGGCATTCATCCCAATAAAAATTGGTCACTGAGCGATGCCCTAAAAAAATTTATCAGCCTTATCTATGAGCCAATTGTCCAAACGGAAAAACTTCCCCTTTCTAAAGAAGAAGCAATAAAATTGAGTCAATCTGGGAAATCACCAGATGAAATAATATTATTTCATAAATGGAGAATAACCATATCACTGAACACTCAACTTGTTGAAGGGGCGACAATCGGACTAAAAATCATTTATCAATCAGCCAGCGGTCAATCAAAGGTTATCGATGAGTCAAAAGGCCAATGGCAAGCGCTCAAGAACGATGAAAAATCGAGTAATATCCGTCAATACATAGTCGAGTTTATGGGACATTCCCGTATGGGATGTAACATCGGCATATGCTTTGGCATCATATATAATCTCGGATATGATAAAGAAGGTGTATATTACTTTGGTAAACTCGAAGCAGGTGTTGCTGAAGCGACCAGTACAGTCCATATGAAACAGACTAAAAACCTTGAAGCATCAGTTCATCAAGCGCATCTCGATGAAGAACTCTATGCATTTAAACCACTAAATATGCAGTTCACCCAAATCAAGATGGCAGACGTAGACAAAAATATTCCCATGCGTTCCATAGGCAAACCGACATTATGATAACAGCAGAAGAAAAGGCCAAAATAGAAAATGCCCCTATTTTATTTGAATGGGAAATATTGGTTCCCTTAGGCCCTAATATGCATAAGGTCCGATTAATTTATGCACTAACTGTGTTTATTCTCTGTCTAGGATTTGCTATATACCTTAACGGAAATATCCTCCTTATTATTAGCGCGATAATTATCCCCTCAGCCATCCAATTTTTTATGTGGGCAGACTATCAGTATCATTACTATCTCACACGCTATGGTTACTATTATACTCGTTATCAAAAAGTCCCTGAATTTGGCTATAAACTGACAGCGATATTTATGGTATTAGGGGTGATTGTTGCCATTGTTGGCACCATGGTCATTGGTCCTATGGCTTTTGTGGGTGGCGGCATGTTTCTATTAACGGGTATCCTTGGGAAAGGATTACCATTAGGGCCCGATATGACAAGGAATTATAGAATAATAAATCCAAAATTTAAGTATGTTCTATTTGTAATGGAAGAACCAAGTCAATTATGGATAAAAACTGATCCCATGCAAATAAAATATAACTATATCATTAATTATTCTAAAAAAGATGAACAAAAACTCATCAATATCTTCACAAAAATCTTGTCCAACCCTGAAACATATCATATTAAAAGCGATGAAGAATATTCTAAAAATCCCAAAGCACAGGAACTCATAAAAAATAGAATTGATTAGATTTAAAAAGCAACGGACAGCCACTACAACTAATCCATTTATTTTAACTATTTAAAAAATAGAAATATATCTAATGCCATTGGAATTTAAATTTTTCATTGAGAAGACCTCCCTCTGTCTGAAAAAAGCAAACAATCGGATGCACTCTATGAGTGGGAGGTAATGGTTCAATCATTCCATCTTCACCTCGATAAAAGGCAAATATGAATTTAGATGATAGAAAGTCAAAGATAGACTCAGCAGCGGCTTTGCTGAAGTGGAAGATTATCGTTCCATATCATACAGAGAAGGTTAGACGACTTATGACTCTGTTTATTTTTTTAGTTTTTTTTACTATATTAATAGTTACTGGCTATATATACAAAGATTTAGTAGGCATTATTTTCCTCGCAGTAACGACAATTTTAATGAGTTGGATAATGTATTTTGTGATAATGGCCAATTATCTATATTCATATAAATTTACGAAGTATGGATATGTTTATGAGTATTACCAAAAAGTACCAAAAATTATGTACTACATTGCTCATTTTGTCATGGCGACAGGTGGAATTGTCGCCATTGTAGGATTTATCGTTGTTGGTCCAAAGGCATTTATTGGAGGTGGAATATTCTTACTGATAGGCTTAGCTACAGGCAAAAAAAACATGATCCCATCACCCAAAATAACTTATAAATATTTCAAGGATGGTGAAGAATATTTCATTTTTGATATTCAAGATGAAAATAAAATAATAATAATTAGCAACCCTTTTAATTTTAGAAATTATCATTCTATTAATGCTGATAACAATATAAAGGATAAAGTTAATAAGGAAATTAAAAAATTAGCCAAGAACTGTGAGTATTATAAATCCAATTCTTTTATTGAAGCATGTAATCATCCTAAATATTGTGAAGCTATAAATAGTGCAAACCAACAACTGCAAGGTTAACAACGTATATTGATGTTTCTTTAAATTAACCTTGAGTTTGGTGTATCAAGAGATTACCAAAAGGTAATCAACAGCTACGATGAACTTCTAATTACGATGAATTATTTCACCATCCTGCTTATCTTAATACTTCAGCACAAAGGTATCTAATAGCCCACGATAACGAGTTAGGCTGAGCGAATAGTGAACCTCACACAAGAAGAAAAGGCCAAAATAGAGTCCGCCCCTATTTTATATGAATGGGAAACATTGGGATATATTGAACGACGTATACGTATAGTTCGTCTAATTTTATCCATTACTATATTCTTCTTTTTCCTAGGATGTGCCATATACACTGAGCTATATATTACTTTTATCATTCTTGCAATTGTAATGTCTTTTGGTACTCAATTTTTTATGCTCGCGGACTATCAGTATCATTACTATCTCACACGCTATGGTTACTATTATACGAGTTACCAAAAAGTCCCTGAATTTGGCTATAAACTGACAGCGATATTTATGGTATTAGGGGTGATTGTTGCCATTGTCGGCACCATGGTTGTAGGTCCCATGGCTTTTGTGGGGGGCGGAATGTTTCTATTAACGGGTATCCTTGGAAAAGGGTTGCCGCTAGGGCCCGATATGACAAGAAATTATGGGAAAATCAATCCAGAGTTCAAATATGTTATGTTTGTCATTATCAAACAAAGGCGGTTATCTATAAAAACTGACCCTTTAAGGACCCGAGAAAACATTTATTTAAATTATCCAGAAGCTCAAAAGGAAAAAATAATTTCTGTTTTTTCTAAAATCTTATCAAATCCCGAAACTTATCGTCTGAAAGATGAGGATGATTATTATGAACATCCTAAATTTAAAGAACTCATGAAAAATAAAGTTGAGTAAATATAAAAGCGACTGACAATCACAGTAAATATCTCATTCGTTTTTAAAATTTAAAAGACAGAAAACTATCAATGCCATTGGAATTCAAAACTGTTGTTAGCAAAGAAAGGTTTCCGCGATATGAAAAAAGCAAACAGTCGGATGCACTCTATGAGTGGGAGGCAATGGTTCCATTTATTTCTCGTCGGGCGAGGTTGTTTCTCACGATTGCTTTGGAATGCTTCATTATATTTGTTTTTTTAATTATAGGCGGATTGAATCTATTGGGAATTTCTACAACATTCCTTTCGACAGCAGTCTTGATATTTATTATTTACGGGGTTGCTGGGGCCGATTTGCACTATCAGTATCGGATCACCCCTTATGGCATTGAGAGCAGCTACTATCAAAAAGCCGTCAAAGCCGCTTATAGTATCAATACTTTTTTTTGTGTGATTGGCATACCCGTGTGCATCATCGCTTTTTTGGTGATGGGGCCTTTAGCCTTTGTCGGGGCTGGCGGGTTCGCCTTAATGGCATTCAAACCGCCAAGACCCCATGGGAAGATTTTTTTCCATGCCGTTGATTACGACGCTGAATATGTTCTTTTCTTTCAAGAAAAAACCAATAGATTATTACTCATCGCCATACCGCATGACTATCGCATCGAGTTTAAGGGGTTTGTCGGCACTCAAAAAGAGGTGGTTAAGGCCCAATTAATGTCCTTATTTCATGTCCATGGTTACTATGAAGTGACCAATTCCGAAGAGTTATACAGCCACCCCGCTTTTCCAGAGCCTGCACATCCTCGAAGAGAGTGATAGGTTCCCCTGCACGACGCCCATGATCCATGATACTGGTTGGCGATTGCAGTGGCATAGCGCGCATATGAACACAAAATAAGGGCACATGAATAGTCGCATAGATGGTCACCTTTGGTGAATACATAAATTGCAACACACAAATTAGAAAAAGAAATATGTCAGACTAGACAAAAATATTCCCATGCGTTCCATAGGCAAACCGACATTATGATAACAGCAGAAGAAAAGGCCAAAATAGAGTCCGCTCCTCTTTTATATGAATGGGAAATATTGGTTCCCTTAGGCCCTAATATGCATAAATTCCGATTGATTTTCTCATTAACAGCCTTCTTCTTTTTGATTGGCTGTGGCATATATGCCGATGAACTTATTTTCTTTACAATTCTTGCTATTTTCATACCACCTATCTTTCAATTTTTTGTGGGTGCAGACTATCAGTATCATTACTATCTCACGCGCTATGGTTACTATTATACCCATTATCAAAAAGTCCCTGAATTTGGTTATAAACTGACAGCGATATTTATGGTGTTAGGGGTGATTGTTGCTATTGTCGGCACATTTGTTGTTGGCCCCATGGCTTTTGTGGGGGGTGGCATGTTTCTATTAACGGGGATCCTTGGAAAAGGGTTGCCGTTAGGACCGGATATGACGCGGAATTATAAGATTATAAATCCAAAATTTAAGCATGTTCTATTTGTAATGGAAGCACGAAGTCAATTATGGATAAAAACTGACCCCATGCAGATAAAATATAACTATACTATTAATTATTCTAAGAGTGATGAAAAAAAAATCATCAATATCTTCACAAAAATCTTATCCAACCCAGAGACATACCATATTAAAAGCGATGAAGAATTTTCTAAACATCCCAGAGCACAGGAACTTATTAAAAATAGAATTGATTAGATTTAAAAAGCAACGGACAACCACAGCAACTAATCCATTTTTTAACTATTTAAAAAAATAGAAATATATCTAATGCCATTAGAATTTAAAGTTTTCATTGATGACGAAGACCTTCCTCTGTATGAAAAAAGCAAACAGTCGGATGCACTCTATGAGTGGGAAGAAATGGTTCCACCTATTCCACCTTATTCTCGGTGGCTTGTTCCTGCCATTGCGGAATGCTTCGCATTCATTGTTTTTTTATCGATTGGGGGAATTGATTTAATTGGGATTAGTTTTATCCTACTAACGACGCCTCTTCTACTTTTTCTTGGCTACGGCGTTATCGGGGCCGATTTGCACTATCAGTATCGGATCACCCCTTATGGCATTGAGAGCAGCTACTATCAAAAAGCCGTCAAAGCCGTCAAAGCCGTTTATAGTATCAATACGTTTTTTTGTGTAATTGGGATACCCGTGTGCATCATCGCTTTTTTGGTGATGGGGCCTTTAGCCTTTGTCGGGGCCGGTGGGTTTGCCTTAATGGCATTCAAGCCGCCAAGACCCCATGGGAAGATTTTTTTCGATACTGTCGATTACGACGCTGAATATGTTCTTTTTTTTCATACGAAACTAAATACACTATCACTCACCGCCATACCGCATGACTATCATATCGAATTTGAAGGGTATGTTGGCACTCAAAAAGAGGCGATTAAAACCCAATTGATGTCTTTATTTCATGTCCATGGTTACTATGAAGTGACCAATTTCGAAGAGTTATACAGCCACTCTGCTTTTCCAGAGGCTGCGCACCCTCGAAGATAGAGTATGCGTTCGATAGGCAAACCTACATTATGATCACAGCAGAAGAAAAGGCCAAAATAGAAAATGCCCCTCTTTTATATGAATGGGAAATTTTACTTCCCTTAGGCCCTAATATGCATAAAGTCCGATTAATTTATGCACTAACTGTTTTTATTCTCTTCCTAGGATCCGCTATATACTTTAACGGAAATATCTACCTTATTATTAGCGCGATAATTATCCCCCCAGCCATTCAATTTTTTATGTGGGCAGACTATCAGTATCATTACTATCTCACACGCTATGGTTACTATTATACAAGTTACCAAAAAGTCCCTGAATTTGGCTATAAACTGACGGCTATATTTATGGTATTAGGGGTGATTGTTGCTATTGTCGGTACCATGGTCGTTGGCCCCGTGGCTTTTGTGGGTGGTGGCATGTTTCTATTAACGGGTATCCTTGGAAAAGGGTTGCCGTTAGGACCAGATTTGACGCGGAATTATAAGATTATAAATCCAAAATTTAAGCATGTTCTATTTGTAATGGAAGAACGAAGTCAATTATGGATAAAAACTGACCCCATGCAGAGAAAATATAACTATATTATTGATTATTCTAAAACAGATGAACAAAAACTCATCAATATCTTCACAAAAATCTTGTCCAACCCTGAAACATATCATATTAAAAGCGATGAAGAATTTTCTAAACATCCCAGAGCACAGGAACTCATTAAAAATAGAATTGATTAGATTTAAAAAACAACTGACAATCACAGCAACTAATCCCTTTGTTTTAACTATTTAAAAAATAGAAATATATCTAATGCCATTGGAATTTAAAGTTTTCATTGATGACGAAGACCTTCCTCTGTATGAAAAAAGCAAACAGTCGGATGTGCTCTATGAGTGGGAAGCAATGGTTCAATCATTCCATCTTCACCTCGATAAAAGGCAAATATGAATTTAGATGATAGAAAGTCAAAGATAGACTCAGCAGCGGCTTTGCTGGAGTGGAAGATTATCGTTCCATATCATACAGAGAAGGTTAGACGACTTATGACTCTGTTTATTTTTTTAGTTTTTTTTACTATATTAATAGTTACTGGCTATATTTACAAAGATTTAGTTAGCATTACTTTCCTCGCAGTAACGACAATCTTAATGAGTTGGATAATGTATTTTGTGATAATGGCCAATTATCTATATTCATACAAATTCACTAAGTATGGGTATGTTTATGAGCATTACCAACAAGTACCACGAATTATGTACTACATTGCCCATTTTGTCATGGCAACAGGGGGGATTGTCGCCATTGTAGGATTTATCGTTGTTGGTCCAAAGGCATTTATTGGAGGTGGAATATTCTTACTGATAGGCTTAGCTACAGGCAAAAAAAACATGATCCCATCACCCAAAATAACTTATAAAGATTTCAAGGATGGTGAAGAATATTTCATTTTTGATATTCAAGATGAAAATAAAATAATAATAATTAGCAACCCTTTTAATTTTAGAAATTATCATTCTATTAATGCTGATAACAATGTAAAGGATAAAGTTAATAAGGAAATTAAAAAATTAGCCACGAACTGTGAGTATTATAAATCCAATTCTTTTATTGAAGCATGTAATCATCCTAAATATTGTGAAGCTATAAATAGTGCAAACCAACAACTGCAAAATTAATAAAGTATATTGATATTTCTTTAAATTAATCTTGATCTTTCTTTACTGATAATATTATTAAAAGTTAGTCACCGGCTACAATGAACTTTCTAATTACGATGAATTATTTCACCATCCTGCTTATTTTACTATTTCAGCACAAAGACATCTGATAGCCCACGCTAACGAATTAGGCTGAACGAATAGTGAACCTCACACAAGAACAAATTGCCCAAATAGAAAATGCCCCTATTTTATATGAATGGGAAACTTTGGGATATCCTGGAAAACATATGCATAGAGTTCGTCTAATTTTATCTATCGCTATGTTCTTCTTTTTCCTAGGATGTGCCATATATACCGAGCTATATATTACTTTTATCATTGTTGCGATTGTAATGTCTTTTGGTACTCAATTTTTTATGCTCGCGGACTATCAGTATCACTACTATCTCACGCGCAATGGTTACTATTATACGAGTTACCAAAAAGTCCCTGAATTTGGCTATAAACTGACGGCAATATTTATGGTGTTAGGGGTGGTTGTTGCCATCGTCGGCACCATGGTCATTGGTCCTATGGCTTTTGTGGGTGGTGGCATGTTTCTATTAACGGGTATCCTTGGAAAAGGGTTGCCGCTAGGACCAGATTTGACGAGAGAGTATAATGAATTCCATTCTGACTTCAAATATATATTATTTATCATAACAGAAAAAAATCAAATAAGCATAAATACTAACCCTATGAGAATAAGATTGACTGATATGATAAATTATCCACCAGAGGAGCAAGATAAATTAATATCTATTCTTTGTAAAATTCTTTTAAAACCTGAAATATATTATGTTAAAAATGATGATGAATATGTCAACCACCCTAGAATAAAGGAATTAGTAGAAAGTCAGGTTGATTAAGAACATCAAATGGAATTTAAAATTTTCATTGATGACGAAGACCTTCCTCTGTATAAAAAAAGCAAACAGTCGGATGTGCTCTATGAGTGGGAAGCAATGGTTCAATCATTCCATCTTCACCTCGATAAAAGGCAAATATGAATTTAGATGATAGAAAGTCAAAGATAGATTCAGCAGCGGCTTTGCTGGAGTGGAAGATTATCGTTCCATATCATACAGAGAAGGTTAGACGACTTATGACTCTGTTTATTTTTTTAGTTTTTTTTACTATATTAATAGTTACTGGCTATATTTACAAAGATTTAGTAGGCATTATTTTCCTCGCAGTAACGACAATTTTAATGAGTTGGATAATGTATTTTGTGATAATGGCCAATTATCTATATTCATACAAATTCACTAAGTATGGGTATGTTTATGAGCATTACCAACAAGTACCACGAATTATGTACTACATTGCCCATTTTGTCATGGCAACAGGGGGGATTGTCGCCATTGTAGGATTTATCGTTGTTGGTCCAAAGGCATTTATTGGAGGTGGGATATTCTTACTGATAGGCTTAGCTGCAGGCAAAAAAAACATGATCCCCTCACCCAAAATAACTTATAAAGATTTCAAGGATGGTGAAGAATATTACATTTTTGATATTCAAGATGAAAACAAAATAATAATAATTAGCAACCCTTTTAATTTTAGAAATTATCATTCTATTAACGTTGATAACAATGTAAAAGATAAAGTTAATAAGGAAATTAAAAAACTAGCCAAGAACTGTGAGTATTATAAATCCAATTCTTTTATTGAAGCATGTAATCACCCTAAATATTGTGAAGCTATAAATAGTGCGAACCAACAGTCGCAAAATTAATAAAGTATATTGATATTTCTTTAAATTAATCTTTATCTTTCTGTACTGATAATATTATTATTAAAAGTTAGTCACCGGCTACAATGAACTTTCTAATTACGATGAATTATTTCACTATCCTACTTATTTTACTACTTCAGCACAAAGACATCTGATAGTCCATGCTAACGAATTAGGCTGAACGAATAGTGAATCTTACAGAAGAAAAAATTTCTCAAATAGAAAATGCCCCTATTTTATTTGAATGGGAAACACTGGTGCCTTTAGGCCCTAATATGCATAAATTCCGATTAATTTTCTCATTAACAGCATTCTTCTTTTTGATTGGCTGTGGCATATATGCCGATGAACTTATTTTCTTTACAATTCTTGCTATTTTCATACCACCTACCTTTCAATTTTTTGTGGGTGCAGACTATCAGTATCATTACTATCTCACGCGCTATGGTTACTATTATACGAGTTACCAAAAAGTCCCTGAATTTGGCTATAAACTGACGGCAATATTTATGGTGTTAGGGGTAATAGTTGCCATTGTCGGCACCATGGTCATTGGCCCTATGGCCTTTGTGGGAGGCGGAATGTTTCTATTAACGGGTATCCTTGGGAAAGGGTTGCCGCTAGGGCCTGATATGACCAAGCACTATAATGCGTTCCACTTTGAATTTAAATATATTTTATTCTTAGTCATTGAGACTAAAAAAATTTGGTTAACAACAGAGCCGATGAAAACAGACTATACTATTTGCTTATATTACTCTTCTAAATATCAGAAAGAGATAATATCTGTTTTAACTAAAATTTTATCGAGCTCTGAAATTTATCGGGTTAAAACTACTGATGATTGGGCAGAACACCCAAGATTTAAAGAGTTAAAAGAAAACAAAATTGATTAGATTTAAAAAGCAACGGACAATCACAGCAATTAATCCATTTGTTTTAACTATTTAAAAATAGAAATATATCTAATGCCATTGGAATTTAAAGTTTTCATTGATGACGAAGACCTTCCTCTATATGAAAAAAGCAAACAATCGGATGCACTCTATGAGTGGGAGGCAATGGTTCCAGTCGCGCCCCCATGGTTGAAGTGGGCGGTACCGTTGGGTTTGGAATGTGTTGCTTTAATTCCTGTTTTAGTCGCAGGAACATTTGATATATTGGCTATTGGTTACTTGACTCTATCACTTGCGCTTTTACTATTTCTTACCTATGGCGTTATCGGGGCCGATTTGCACTATCAGTATCGGATCACCCCTTATGGCATTGAATGCAGCTACTATCAAAAAGCTGTCAAAGCCGTTTATAGTATCAATACCTTTTTTTGTGTGATTGGGATACCCGTGTGCATCATCGCTTTTTTGGTCATGGGGCCTTTAGCCTTTGTCGGGGCGGATGGGTTTGCCTTAATGGCATTCAAGCCGCCAAGACCCCATGGGAAGATTTTTTTCCATTCCGTTGATTACGATGCTGAATATGTTCTTTTTTTTCAAGAAAAAACCAATAGATTATTACTCATCGCCATACCGCATGATTATCGCATCGAGTTTAAAGGATTTGTCGGCACTCAAAAAGAGGCGATTAAGGCCCAATTAATGTCCTTATTTCATGTCCATGGTTACTATGAAGTGACTAATTCCGAAGAGTTATACAGCCACCCCGCTTTTCCAGAGGCTGCGCACCCTCGAAGATAGAGTATGCGTTCGATAGGCAAACCAACACTATGATAACCGCAGAAGAAAAGGCCAAAATAGAGTCCGCTCCTCTTTTATATGAATGGGAAATTTTACTTCCCTTAGGCCCTAATATGCATAAAGTCCGATTAATTTATGCACTAACTGTTTTTATTCTCTTCCTAGGATCCGCTATATACTTTAACGGAAATATCTACCTTATTATTAGCGCGATAATTATCCCCTCAGCCATCCAATTTTTTATGTGGGCAGACTATCAGTATCATTACTATCTCACACGCTATGGTTACTATTATACAAGTTACCAAAAAGTCCCTGAATTTGGCTATAAACTGACGGCAATATTTATGGTGTTAGGGGTAATAGTTGCCATTGTCGGCACCATGGTCATTGGCCCTATGGCCTTTGTGGGGGGCGGAATGTTTCTATTAACCGGTATCCTTGGGAAAGGGTTGCCGCTAGGGCCTGATTTGACAAGAAATTATGGAAAAATCAATCCAGAGTTCAAATACGTTATGTTTGTCATTATCAAACAAAGGCGGTTATCTATAAAAACTGACCCTTTAAGGACCCGAGAAAACATTTATTTAAATTATCCAGAAGCTCAAAAGGAAAAAATAATTTCTGTTTTTTCTAAAATCTTATCAAATCCCGAAACTTATCGTCTGAAAGATGAGGATGATTATTATGAACATCCTAAATTTAAAGAACTCATGAAAAATAAAGTTGAGTAAATATAAAAGCGACTGACAATCACAGTAAATATCTCATTCGTTTTTAAAATTTAAAAGACAGAAAACTATCAATGCCATTGGAATTCAAAACTGTTGTCAGCAAAGAAAGGCTTCCACGATATGAAAAAAGCAAACAGTCGGATGCACTCTATGAGTGGGAGGCAATAGTTCCATTTATTTCTCGTCGGGCGAGGTTATTTCTCACGATTGCTTTGGAATGCTTCATTATATTTGTTTTTTTAATTATAGGCGGATTGAATCTATTGGGAATTGCTACAACATTCCTTTCGACGGCAGTCTTGATATTTATTATTTACGGGGTTGCTGGGGCCGATTTGCACTATCAGTATCGGATCACCCCTTATGGCATTGAGTGCAGCTTTTATCAAAAAGCCGTCAAAGCCGCTTATAGTATCAATACCTTTTTTTGTGTGATTGGGATACCCGTGTGCATCATCGCTTTTTTGGTGATGGGTCCTTTAGCCTTTGTCGGAGCGGGTGGGTTTGCCTTAATGGCATTCAAGCCGCCAAGACCCCATGGGAAGATATATTTCCATTCCGTCGATTACAATGCTGAATATGTTCTTTTTTTTCATACGAAACTAAATAGACTATCACTCACCGCAATACCGCATGATGATCGCATCGAATTTGAAGGATATGTTGGCACTCAAAAAGAGGCGATTAAAACGAAATTGACGTCCTTATTTCATGTCCATGGTTACTATGAAGTGGCCAGTTACGATGAGTTATTTAGCCACCCCGCTTTTCCAGAGGCTGCACACCCTCGAAGAGAGTGATAGGTTTCCCTGCACGATGCCCATGATACTGGTTAGCGATTGCAATGACATAACGCACATATGAATGCAAAATAAGGGCACACGAATGGTCGCATAGATGGTCATCTTTGGTGAATGCATAAATTGCAACACACAAATTAGAAAAAGAAATATGTCAGACTAGACCAAAATATCCCTATGCGTTCCATAGGCAAACCGGCATTATGATCACAGAAGAAGAAAAGGCCAAAATAGAAATGCCCCCTCTTTTATATGAATGGGAAATTTTACTTCCCTTAGGCCCTAATATGCATAAATTCCGATTGATTTTCTCATTAACAGCCTTCTTCTTTTTGATTGGCTGTGGCATATATGCCGATGAACTTATTTTCTTTACAATTCTTGCTATTTTCATACCACCTATCTTTCAATTTTTTGTGGGAGCAGACTATCAGTCTCATTACTATCTCACGCGCTATGGTTACTATTATACCCATTATCAAAAAGTCCCTGAATTTGGCTATAAACTGACAGCGATATTTATGGTATTAGGGGTGATTGTTGCCATTGTCGGCACCATAGTCATTGGCCCTATGGCTTTTGTGGGAGGCGGCATGTTTCTATTAACGGGGATCCTTGGAAAAGGGTTGCCGTTAGGGCCCGATATGACAAGAAATTATGGAAAAATCAATCCAGAGTTCAAATACGTTATGTTTGTCATTATCAAACAAAGGCAGTTATCTATAAAAACTGACCCTTTAAGGACCCGAGAAAACATTTATTTAAATTACCCAGAAGCTCAAAAGGAAAAAATAATTTCTGTTTTTTCTAAACTCTTATCAAACCCCAAAACTTATGGAGTTAAAGATGAGGATGATTATTATGAACATCCTAAATTTAAAGAACTCATGAAAAATAAAGTTGAGTAAATATAAAAGCGACTGACAATCACAGCAAATCTCCCATTCGTTTTTAAAATTTAAATGACAGAAAACTATCAATGCCATTGGAATTCAAAACTGTTGTTAGCGAAGAAAGGTTTCCGCGATATGAAAAAAGCAAACAATCGGATACATTAGTATGAATTTGCTTATGAATACCAAAATGATTAAATCGCTCGCAATTAAAATCACCCTCTTAGTTGCATTGGTGCCACTAGTCGCCTGCCAAGCCCAGCCAGAACACACCAGTGATAGGGATCGTTGGCTAATCGGATATGTGGCCCCCAGTATTTACCCGGTGGAAATCAATAATATGAATGCTATGGATAAAAATGGCGAACCAATGGCAGCTATCGCAACGCAAATTAAAGCTGTAGGCCAAAGTATTCAATCGGTCCGCCAAACATTTCCCCATTATGATGGCTATGCCATTCCTTTAAGTGTATTTACGACTCAAGAAACCGGGCAAATGGGCATGGGGACTACAGAACTCCCCGATTATTTTGAGATCAACTGGACCTCGTTGGTCAACTTAAAGCTATATCAGACTCGCGTTAACATCACAAAAAAAATTCAGGATATCATTAACCATGGTACTATGTCGGCCCCAGTTGATAGACCCAGCGAACAAGAAGAATGCCATTACTTTGTCTTTAATTTTGGCTTCCTACCGGATGGCCGAGTGAAATTGTGGTTAGGCGGCTGTGGCCCATTTAAATATGTTGGAACGATTACTCCTTATAAAGCAATCTCGGAAGAAAAATTAGCATATTTTAGTCAGGAGGACATTGATGAGCAAAAACATTTTAGTCAACGAGCAACAGATTTAGGTTACCCTGATCCCCGTTATCATACCCCTTGGAATAAGGTCAATAAAGTGTTACATCGTGAATATGATATCCAACATAAAAAATGGAATGTCATTGAAGGGACGCATTAGTATGAATGTCATAGCTAAACAGGGCGAACCCATAGCGACAATTAGAATGCAAACCAAATTTATAGAACAAAAAGCGACTTAAGTAAGGTATTTGGAAGCCTTGAATAACGGGAATATTCATACGGCTTCCGTGTAAACAATCGGCATTATGATAACTGCAGAAGAAAAGGCCAAAATAGAAAATGCCCCTATTTTATTTGAATGGGGAATATTGGTTCCCTTAGGCCCTAATATGCATAAATTCCGATTGATTTTCTCATTAACAGCCTTCTTCTTTTTGATTGGCTGTGGCATATATGCCGATGAACTTATTTTCTTTACAATTCTTGCTATTTTCATACCACCTATCTTTCAATTTTTTGTGGGTGCAGACTATCAGTATCATTACTACCTCACACGCTATGGTTACTATTATACAAGTTACCAAAAAGTCCCTGAATTTGGCTATAAACTGACGGCAATATTTATGGTGTTAGGGGTAATAGTTGCCATTGTCGGCACCATGGTCATTGGCCCTATGGCCTTTGTGGGGGGCGGAATGTTTCTATTAACCGGTATCCTTGGGAAAGGGTTGCCGCTAGGGCCTGATTTGACAAGAAATTATGGAAAAATCAATCCAGAGTTCAAATACGTTATGTTTGTCATTATCAAACAAAGGCAGTTATCTATAAAAACTGATCCTTTAAGGACCAGAGAAAACATTTATTTAAATTATCCAGAAGCTCAAAAGGAAAAAATAATTTCTGTTTTTTCTAAAATCTTATCAAATCCCGAAACTTATCGAGTTAAAGATGAGGATGATTATTATGAACATCCTAAATTTAAAGAACTCATGAAAAATAAAGTTGAGTAAATATAAAAGCGACTGACAATCACAGCAAATATCCCATTCGTTTTTAAAATTTAAAAGACAGAAAACTATCAATGCCATTGGAATTCAAAACTGTTGTCAGCAAAGAAAGGCTTCCACGATATGAAAAAAGCAAACAGTCAGATGTACTCTATGAGTGGGAGTCAATGGTTCGATCATTCCATCTTCACCTCGGTAAAAGACAAATATGAATTCAGATGATAGAAAGTCAAGGATAGATTCATCGGCGGCTTTGCTGGAGTGGAAAATTATCGTTCCATATCATACAGAAAAAGCTAGACGACTTATGACTCTGTTTATTTTCTCATTATTTACTTTCTCATCAATAGCTCTAAATTATTATTATTATAATTTACTAGGAGTTTGTGCCCTAGTAGGTATGACTCTCTTAATGAGTTGGGTAACCTATTATGTGTTGATGGCCAACTATCTATATTCATATAAATTTACGAAGTATGGATATGTTTATGAGTATTACCAAAAAGTACCAAAAATTATGTACTACATCGCTCATTTTGTCATGGCGACAGGTGGGATTGTCGCCATTGTAGGATTTATCATTGTTGGTCCAAAGGCATTTATTGGAGGCGGGATATTCTTACTGATAGGCTTAGCTGCGGGGAAAAAAAACATGATCCCATCATCCAAAATAATCTATGAAAATTTCAAAGATGGTGACAAATATCTTCTTTTTTACATTCAAGATGAGAATGAAATGCTAGTTATTAGCGACCCCTTTGACTATGAAAAGTCCCATTCTATTTATGTAAATAGTAAGATTAAAGAGCAAGTAAAAAAGGAAATCATTAAATTGGCTAAATATTGTGAGTGCTATGAAACACATTCATATATTGAGGCACATAACCACCCTAAATATTGTGAAGCTATAAATAGTGCAAACCAACAACTGCAAGGTTAATAAAGTATATTTATGTTTCTTTAAATAATCTTGAGTTTGGTGTACTGATAATTTTATTAAAAGATGATCACCGGCTACAATGAACTTTCTAATTACGATGAATTATTTCACCATCCTGCTTATCTTACGGCTTCAGCACAAAGACATCTGATAGCCCACGCTAACGAATTAGGCTGAGCGAATAGTGAACCTCACACAAGAACAAATTGCCCAAATAGAAAATGCCCCTATTTTATTTGAATGGGAAATAATTGTCCCTTTTGGCCCAACAGTTCCCATAATAAGACTGATACTATCACTAGTATTTTTCGCTGTTTTTATCGGATTAGGGATATATACAACCGCATATTTTCCATTCTTCACTTGCGCTATTTCTATACCCGTTAGCATTCAATTTTTTGTGATGGCTGACAACCACTACCATTACTATTTAACGCGCTATGGTTACTATTATACTCGTTATCAAAAAGTCCCTGAATTTGGCTATAAACTGACAGCGATATTTATGGTGTTAGGGGTGATAGTTGCCATTGTCGGCACCATGGTCATTGGTCCTATGGCTTTTGTGGGAGGTGGAATGTTTCTATTAACGGGTATCCTTGGAAAAGGGTTGCCGCTAGGGCCCGATATGACAAGAAATTATAGAAAAATCGACCCTAAACTCAAGTATGTCATGTTTATCATCACCGAAAAAAGAAAAATATCTATAAAAACTGACCCTTTAAGAACAAGAAATAACCTTCATTTAAATTATCCAGAAACCGAAAAAGAAAAAATAATTTCTGTTTTTTCTAAAATCTTATCAAACCCCGAAATTTATCGTGTGAAAGATGAAGATAGCTACCTTGAACATCCTAAATTTGAAGAACTCATAAAAAATAAAGTTGAGTAAATATAAAAGCAAACAATCGGATGCACTCTATGAGTGGGAAGCAATGGTTCAATCATTCCATCTTCACCTCGATAAAAGACAAATATGAATTTAGATGATAGAAAGTCAAAGATAGATTCAGCAGCGGCTTTGCTGGAGTGGAAGATTATCGTTCCATATCATACAGAGAAGGTTAGACGACTTATGACTCTGTTTATTTTCTCATTATTTACTTTATCATCAATAGCTCTAAATTATTATTATTATTATTTACTAGGCGTTTGTGCCCTAGTAGGTATGACTCTCTTAATGAGTTGGGTAACCTATTATGTGTTGATGGCCAACTATCTATATTCATATAAATTTACGAAGTATGGATATGTTTATGAGTATTACCAAAAAGTACCAAAAATTATGTACTACATTGCCCATTTTGTCATGGCAACAGGTGGGATTGTCGCCATTGTAGGATTTATCGTTGTTGGTCCAAAGGCATTTATTGGAGGCGGGATATTCTTACTGATAGGCTTAGCTGCGGGGAAAAAAAACATGATCCCATCATCCAAAATAATCTATGAAAATTTCAAAGATGGTGACAAATATCTTCTTTTTTACATTCAAGATGAGAATGAAATGCTAGTTATTAGCGACCCCTTTGACTATGAAAAGTCCCATTCTATTTATGTAAATAGTAAGATTAAAGAGCAAGTAAAAAAGGAAATCATTAAATTGGCTAAATATTGTGAGTGCTATGAAACACATTCATATATTGAGGCACGTAACCACCCTAAATATTGTGAAACTATAAATAGTGCAAACCAACAACTGCAAGGTTAATAAAGTATATTGATGTTTCTTTAAATTAATCTTACGTTTGGTGTACTAAGAGATTACTAAAAGGTAATCGACGGCTACAATGAACTTTCTAATTACGATGAATTATTTCACCATCCTGCTTATTTTACTATTTCAGCACAAAGACATCTGATAGCCCAAACTAACGAATTACACTGAACAAATAGTGAACCTTACAGAAGAACAAATTGCTCAAATAAAAAACGCGTTAGAGAGGGAAAATACTCGTTTATCTAAGAGATAATTATCTTTTTGAAGCAATTAAATGCACGCCAAAACCCATTAACGCAGCCCCTGCCAAAGACTCGAATAAACAACTTACTTTTAAATAACCGCGTTTAAATGCGCTTAGTGAAAATAGACAAGCGACAGCGCTGTACCAGCAAAGCGATAACAAAACCATCACCGCCACCTCAGCAATACCAAGGCTCACACTGACATGTGCCGGCATTGCCGCCGCCAACATACTGGCAATAAAAATCGCTGTTTTCGGATTGGTTAAGTTAGTGATAAACCCCTGACAATAATAATATTTATACGAGTGCTGAACATGAGCCCTATCTAGCTGTTTTCGATTCGATGGCTTAAGCGCACCATAGAGCATCTTGCTTCCCAGATAGATTAAATAGCAGCCTCCGACGAGTTTAATCGACCAAAAGGCCCACGGCGCAATCACAAATAAAGCGGTAATACCAAAGGCAGCGGCCAACGCCCACACAAAAGTGCCTGAGCAGATGCCAAAAACACTCATCAAAGCAGCCGTTCGCGAGGCTCGCAAAGCAACAGTAACCGTCAGCCACATATTCGGCCCGGGAGTTACTACGGCCAGCGCCCAAAGTGCACCGACACTTACCAACAACGCAAAATAATCCATCACAACTGCTCCTTGTTTAAAACCGTGCGTATTTCATTAAAGCGCGATGAACAGTATCCGACAAGTAGATTTAAAGCGCACTGGTGAATGCCATAAGACTTTTTCTCACCGCTCTGGCATAATTGATATAAAAATCAATAGAAGTTAATCGCAATGGAAAAACTAGCTGTTGTTTATTCACGCGCATCAATTGGATTAAGTTCACCACTGGTGACAATTGAGACACACTTGGCCAACGGGATCCCAGCATTCACGCTAGTGGGTCTGCCTGAGGCTTCGGTTCGCGAAGCGCGTGAGCGAGTTCGCAGCGCTATTTTAACTAGCGGCTTTGAATTTCCAGCGGCGCGTATCACTGTGAATCTAGCACCTGCCGATCTGCCCAAAGAAGGAGGCCGTTTCGATTTAGCGATTGCGATTAGCATCCTCATTGCATCAGCTCAGCTTCCCGAGGCACCCGTCAAGCAGTTAGAGCTACTGGGCGAGCTGGCTTTATCCGGTGAAATTCGCCATATTCCAGGCGCCATTAGTGCTGCAATGGCGGCAGTGGACGCCCGCCACAAATTGATTTTGCCACCAACCGATGCAGGCTCAGCGGCGCGAGTTGAAAAAGCACAAATCTATGCGCCTACAAGTCTTGGTGAGCTCGTCGCTTGGCTAAGCGGGCAACAATCACTTAACCTCACCGAGCCTGAAGAATTGCCGCTACAAGGTGGCATACCAAACTGTGGCGATCTGCGCGATGTTATTGGTCAGAACAGTGCTAAACGGGCATTACTTATCGCGGCGGCCGCTCGCCATAATCTATTAATGCTCGGGCCACCAGGAACGGGCAAAACGATGCTGGCAAGCCGTCTACCTGGAATTTTGCCGCAGCTTAGCAGCGCTCAGGCAATCGATGTTGCAGCCATTGAATCACTTGGCGCAAATGAGCGAGATTTAAGCCACTGGTACACGCCTCCCTTTCGCAGCCCGCATCACAGCGCATCAGCAGTTGCGTTAGTTGGTGGAGGCAGTAAGCCCCGCCCTGGTGAAATTTCACTGGCTCACCATGGCGTTTTGTTTTTAGATGAAATGGCCGAGTTTCCTCGTGTAGTTCTTGATGCTCTGCGCCAACCACTCGAATCTGGCGTGGTCCATATTTCCCGGGCAATGCAACAGGTGACATTTCCTGCTGATTTTCAGCTGATTGGCGCATTAAATCCAAGCCCCAGTGGCTATTATCAAGGCCATCAAGCCAGATCAAATGTCGATCAAATTCTGCGTTATCTTAGCCGCTTATCTGGCCCATTTTTGGACCGCTTCGATTTAAGTGTCGAGGTCACAAGCTTGCCCCCGGGCAGTTTAAATCAAGGACCGACAGGCAAAAGCACGTTAGAGCTTCGCGAGTTAGTTTACAAAGCCCGGCAGCGGCAATTAACTCGACAAGGATGTTTAAATAGCGAGCTAAGCGGCGCCATGCTCCGTGAAATAGCACCTTTAAATAACACTGAAGCGACTTTTCTAGAACAGGCGATAGAAAAGCTCGGGCTCTCCATTCGAGCTTATCATCGCATCTGGAAGGTTGCGTTGACCATCAGCGACCTAAGCCAACAACCATTAGGTCACGCCCAACTGGTTGAAGCACTCGGTTATCGAGCCATGGACCGATTGCTAAACCGCCTGACTCAAACCGTTTAATTACTGCTCAGCAAACCAGTCAGGATAACGTTCGCGAATCGATTCCATCACCTGTGGGAAATCATTTAAATGTTGCTGAATCAAAGTTTGAGCCTTTTCGGCATCTTTGCTAGCTAGCGCATCAATAATTGCCTGATGTTCAACTAAAACCTGTTCCATGGTCGATTCACGGGTCAAGTCAAGGTAGCGGACTCGGTCCATCACCGCTTTGACTGTTTCAATTGTATCCCATGCTAAAGGGCAATCTGCTGCGAGCGCCAATTGATGGTGAAAGGCATCATCGTGATGCAGAAATAGCTGATAATTTTGAGTGTCAATTGCATGTTGTTGTTGCGTTAACAGATAACTTAAAAACTCTATCTGTTCGGCACTAATCGACGCAGTTAGCCGTCCAATCAATGCACTTTCGAGGCTAGATCGGATCAATTGTCCATCCATCACACTCTTTATCGAAATCTGCGTCACATACGTGCCACGCTGAGGATACACTCGAACCAGAGAGCATTTAGCAAGCTGAATAAACGCTTCTCGCACTGGCTGGCGAGAAACATTCATAGAGGATGCAATCTCTTTTTCAGAAATAGCTCGCCCTGGTTCCAATTTACAGCTAATGATTGCCTGTTTAAGGTATTGGTATATTTGTAAACTCACTGCCGGACGATCAGCAATGGTAAAATCAGAAAATTCGTTCATAAACGATGCAGTTATCTATTTTTGTGACATTTGAAAACAGCAGATTCCACCTCCAAATGCCTGCTTTAAGAAACGTTTTTCCTAAGCATTTATAATTTACGTTCTTTTACTCTATCCTAACTAGACCTTGCAACCAAGGTTATATAATAGATTTAATATTTTTATTAATATGCGTGATGGTCGACTCACCGCAGCCTGAAAGTTCAAGGGAGCATAGATCGTTATGAAAAAGGCAAATCACTCATTTATTCGCATCAGCGCGTTGCTGACTGCTATTATTGCAGGCACAACAATGATTGCGATCCCAGCGCAAGCCCAGCCTGGTGGTCCACCAGGACCTGGCGGTCCTGGGTGGTTCTGGGCAGGCCCTCATCACCACCATGGCCCATTTTTACCTGACGATGTTGCATGGTCAATTGTCGCAGGGGTCACCTACGCGATTATCGATGGTAATTACTATCGCCGCGAAGGGCCTCGCTATGTGTATGTCACACCGCCGACCCAACAGCCTGTGCAAAAAGTAATTATTGAACACAGCAATAGCAGCGCCGATAAGGCCAGTACCACGATTCTTCCCGGCACTATCGTTGATAAACTGCCGAATCAGGTGAAAAAAGTCACCGTGAATAATAAAGTCTATTATGTTGCGGGAGATATTTGGTACGTGGCGATGGCAAATGGCCAAGGGTACGTTGTAGTCCCCGCTCAGCTGTAATTTTTTGCCTTGCTTGAGCTTAAGTTAAAGCAGCAGTACTAGCTGATAAAAGGCTTATTGGTGCTTTAACTTAATTGTTCGACTATCTTAAAAATCTGCTTTGGTTAAAAACATCAAAGCTCACCGCCTTTCATTTGAGCCATATTTCTCTGGCGCTAGCATCTTAAATAAGCAAAAATTCAGAAAAAATCACTGTTCGTCAAATGGGCAATATCTAAGAATATTACTTATCCAGATGCTTTAATTAAAGTTAAACATTTCCCAATCATTTTAAAAATTAGTGATTCTTACTAATTTTCTTTTTGATGCTGCAATAGCCATACAAATTTTATACAAAATTAGTCTTGCGCCTAACTGCGGGGTGTGATACTTCTAAATACATCAAATGCAAACACTCATCGCTAAAGAAGATTTAAATATAATGAAACTTGTTGCTCTAGTCCTAAACGTCGTCGTCCAGGTGGTGATTATTCACTCGCCTGCGGGGCGTTTGTCGTTGCAACAAGCATAAGACAGGCGATTACTAAACCCCCGCACCGAAAGGTCCGGGGGTTTTTTTTTACATAAGAGTAAAGGGATCAACCATGAATGGTGCGCAGCTTATCGTAAACACGCTCAAAGCAAATCAGGTTAGCCAAGTTTTTGGCTATCCAGGCGGAGCGATTATGCCGTTGTATGACGCTCTGTATGATGGAGGGCTTGCTCATCAGCTAACTCGCCACGAACAGGGTGCCGCCATTGCAGCTATCGGCTATGCGCGAGCCAGCGGCAAAGTTGGGGTATGCATCGCCACATCAGGCCCTGGCGCAACAAACCTCATCACGGGCTTAGCAGATGCCATGATGGATTCAATCCCAGTTGTTGCCATCACTGGCCAAGTTGGCAATCCGGTTATAGGTACCGATGCGTTTCAAGAAGTTGATGTTTTGGGGTTATCGCTTGCCTGCTGTAAGCATAGTTTTTTGGTTAATGAGCCACAGCAGTTAGCGGCGACCTTGGATGAAGCATTTCAAATCGCTCAATCCGGTCGCCCTGGCCCTGTTATCATCGACATTCCTAAAGACGTTCAGCTCGCAACCATCACCACCAGCAATCCCAAACTTAGCCCGATTAATGACCCGCAACCAAGCCTCGATTTAGAGCTTATAGAACAAGCGCGAAGTTTGCTAAAGAGCGCGCAGCATCCCGTTTTCTACATGGGTGGCGGTATCGGGATGGCAAACGCTGTTGATGCTGCTCGCGAGTTTATTCATGTAACGCAGATACCATCGGTCACCACACTCAAAGGCATTGGCACAGCACTACCTGATACACCTTACTTTATGGGCATGCTGGGAATGCACGGCAATCCGGCGGCGAATTTAGCCGTTCAACAAAGTGATTTGCTGATTGTCGCAGGAGCCCGCTTTGATGACCGAGTCACAGGCAAACTCGATACCTTTGCGCCTAATGCCAAAATTATTCATATCGATATCGATGCCGCTGAAATCGGCAAACTGCGCAGCGCAGATGTAGCCATTAGCGATGATTTAGGCGAAGTTTTGCACGCTTTAGCGATGCCATTAACTATCACCGACTGGCAACAGACAACCGGTGAACTTATTGAGAAACACCGCTGGCGGTATAACCATCCGGGCAATGGCATTTATGCCCCGGCACTACTTAAACAGCTCAGCGATAAACTGCCAAGCCGTCACGTTATTGCCTGCGATGTTGGCCAGCATCAGATGTGGGTTGCCCAGCACATGCAATTTTCCCATCCAAGTGATCACATTTCTAGCTCTGGATTTGGCACGATGGGTTATGGCCTGCCCGCGGCTATCGGCGCAAAATTTGCGCGCCCCGAGCAAACCGTCATTGCGGTCAGTGGCGATGGCTCATTTATGATGAATGTTCAAGAGCTTGGCACGATTAAACGCGCCAAGCTTGCGGTCAAAATAGTCTTAATCGACAACCATCGATTGGGAATGGTTCGCCAATGGCAGGATTTGTTCTTTAATGGCCGTCAAAGCGAAACCGTTCTGGATGATAATCCCGATTTTATAACATTAGCTAGCGCCTTTGATATTCCAGGCGAAACCATCACCGAAAAGGATCAAATTGCCAACGCACTTGATCGCATGCTCAACAGTGAAGGTCCCTACCTGTTGCATGTGGCTATCGACGAAAAAGAAAACGTCTGGCCACTGGTTCCACCCGGTGCAGCTAACCATCAAATGCTGGAGGATCAGGCATGAATCAGCACACATTTGAAATGCAAACCCGGTCAGCACCGGAAGTATTAGAAAGAATACTACGCGTTACTCGTCATCGCGGTTTTACTGTAAAATCGATGCAGATGGACGAGCTGGGTAGCGAACAGGCTATTCGAATCCGTTTTACCGTTTGTAGTGAACGGTCAATATCATTGCTCTTTAACCAATTAAACAAACTTATTGATGTCGCCCAGATCAATGAGCTTTGCAACGATCAACAACAAAAGTGGGCGTAAAGGAAATACATATGTCAGACTCAAAATCTTCTCTTATCTGGTTTAACGGCGAAAACGTTCCACAAGAAAAAGCCACCGTTAGCGTCTTAAGCCATGGTCTGCACTATGGTACCTCTGTTTTTGAAGGTATCCGTGCATACAAAACAGATAAAGGCACTGCAGTATTCCGTCTGCAGGACCATGTTCAGCGGTTATTTGATTCAGCTAAAATCTACCGCCTGCAACAGCCATACACAAAAGAACAAGTAGAAGAAGCGATTCGCGATAACGTGCGAGTGAACGGGTTTGACAGTGCTTATATTCGTCCTCTGATTTTTGCCGGCAATGTCGGTCTGGGCGTAGGTTCAGCACAGGGTAAAAACTGTGAAGTGATCGTTGCATCAATGCAGTGGGGAGCTTATTTAGGAGAAGAGGCTCTGGAACAAGGGATCGATGTCTGTGTAAGTTCTTGGAGCCGGGTTGCACCAAACACCTTGCCAACCGGTGCGAAAGCAGGTGGTAACTATCTGTCTTCACAGCTCATCAATGAAGAATCACATCGCCATGGTTATGCCGAAGGTCTGGCACTGGATGTCAATGGCCTGTTAAGTGAAGGCTCTGGTGAAAACGTCTTCTTGGTTAAAAAAGGCAAATTGTACACACCACCTCTGAGCGCTTGTATTCTGCCTGGGATCACTCGTGACACCATCGCTCACCTGGCAAATCGTCTGGGTATCGAAGTGGTTGAACAGAATATCGCGCGTGAAGCACTGTATCTGGCTGATGAAGTATTTATGTGCGGAACAGCGGCTGAAATCACACCCGTTCGCAGCGTTGACGGTCAACAAGTTGGTATCGGTAAATGCGGCCCTGTGACCAAACAGCTGCAACAGGCATTCTTTGGTTTGTTCAACGGTGAAACTGAAGATACTGAAGGTTGGTTGGATTACATCAACTAAGACTTATCGCCGGAAAAATTCTTTTCCGGCTTTTTTTTCGATAAAAAACAAAAAAGCAAAAGGATCAGATTATGCCAAAATTGCGTAGTGCCACAACCACCGAAGGACGCAATATGGCCGGAGCAAGAGCTTTATGGCGCGCCACCGGAACCAAAGATGAAGACTTTGGCAAACCGATTATCGCTGTTGTGAACTCCTATACTGAGTTTGTCCCGGGTCATGTCCATCTTAAAGATTTAGGAACACTGGTAAGCGATGCTATCTACCAAGCTGGTGGGATCGCCAAAGAATTTAATACCATTGCCGTCGATGATGGTATTGCGATGGGTCATGGCGGGATGCTCTACTCACTGCCATCTCGAGACCTTATCGCTGATTCAGTCGAATATATGGTCAATGCGCACTGTGCCGATGCCATGGTCTGTATCTCTAACTGCGATAAAATCACCCCCGGAATGTTAATGGCAGCAATGCGCATCAACATCCCTGTTATTTTCGTCTCTGGCGGACCAATGGAAGCGGGCAAAACCAAACTGTCAGACCAGATCATCAAATTGGATTTGGTTGACGCAATGGTCATGGCTGCCGATAAAAACATTACCGATGAGCAAAGCGAACAGGTCGAACGCAGCGCTTGCCCAACCTGTGGTAGCTGCTCAGGGATGTTCACTGCTAACTCGATGAACTGTCTAACCGAAGCACTGGGGCTATCTCAACCGGGTAATGGTTCACTCCTTGCAACCCACACAGACCGACGTGAACTATTTATCAATGCCGGGAAACGCATTGTTGACTTAGCCAATCGTTATTATAAAAATGACGATGCATCAGTATTGCCACGTAATATTGCTTCTCGCGCAGCCTTTGCCAATGCAATGTCACTTGATATCGCGATGGGCGGTTCAACCAATACCGTGCTTCACTTGTTGGCTGTGGCTCAAGAAGCGGGCGTTAATTTTACCATGAAAGACATGGATGCCCTGTCTCGAAAAGTCCCTCATTTATGTAAAGTGGCACCATCGTTGCAGACCTATCATATGGAAGATGTGCATCGCGCTGGCGGTATTATCGGCTTGTTAGCTGAGCTCAATCGCGGCGGCCTGCTCGATACGTCTGTTTCTAATGTGATGGGTGAAACACTTGGCGATACCCTTGCCAAATGGGATGTCATCACCACCGATGATGAACAAGTTAAAACCTTCTATCGCGCAGGACCTGCTGGCATTCGCACCACCAAAGCATTTAGCCAAGAGTGTCGCTGGGATGAACTCGATACCGACCGTGAAAAAGGCTGTATCCGCAACATCGAACATGCTTACAACCGTGAAGGCGGCTTGGCGGTCTTAAGTGGGAATTTGGCAGCCGATGGTTGTGTGGTTAAAACAGCGGGTGTTGACGAATCTATCTTCAAATTCCAAGGACCTGCGGTTGTTTTTGAAAGCCAAGATGACGCAGTTGAAGGCATCTTAAATAACCAGGTTAAAGCTGGCGATGTGGTTGTCATTCGATATGAAGGCCCTAAAGGTGGCCCGGGCATGCAAGAGATGCTCTATCCAACCAGTTATCTGAAATCAGTTGGCTTGGGTAAAGCCTGCGCGCTGATTACCGATGGCCGTTTCTCAGGGGGAACATCCGGATTGTCGATTGGCCACGTTTCACCAGAAGCTGCCAGTGGCGGCGTAATTGGTCTGGTTGAAACAGGCGATAGCATCGCCATTGATATTCCGAACCGTAGCATTGAGTTACAAGTTGATGATGCAACTTTAGCCGCTCGTCGCAGCGTAAAAGATGCCAGTGGCTGGAAACCGGTTAACCGGGATCGCCAAGTATCAACTGCGTTAAAAATGTATGCTCACTTTGCCACCAGTGCCGATAAAGGCGCAGTACGTGACAAAAGCAAATTAGACTAATCGCCACTCTGGCAGTGCGCTGCCAGAGTCCCAGCTATTGAGTACTGTTATGCAAGAATCTGTCGTGTCGGCCAACGATTATTTGCGCCGAATCTTATTGTCGCCTGTTTACGAAGTGGCTCAATTTACTCCTCTGCAAGCGATGAACCGTCTGAGTGCGCGTCTTGGTAATGCCATTTTCACCAAACGCGAAGATACTCAACCTGTGCATTCATTTAAGTTGCGCGGAGCCTACAATAAAATTGCCCAGCTCAGCAATGAGCAAAAAAGCAAAGGGGTGATAGCCGCATCCGCTGGCAACCATGCGCAGGGCGTGGCGCTATCAGCCAAACGCCTTGGCATAAAGGCCATTATTGTAATGCCCGTAACGACTCCGGATATTAAAGTGAGCGCAGTTCGAGCTAACGGAGCTCAAGTTGTGTTGCATGGTGACAATTTTGATGAAGCCAGTCGGCACTGTCAGCAACTGACAAATCAATATGGCTATACGATGATCCCGCCGTTTGATGACCCAGATGTCATCGCAGGCCAAGGAACCATCGGCAAAGAGTTGATCGACCAAGATAGCCACTTAGACGCGATTTTCATTCCGGTTGGCGGCGGTGGATTAGCAGCAGGGATTGCTGTGTATATCAAGCAGCTGTTACCCAATATTAAGGTAATAGGCGTTGAGCCACACGAAAGTGCCTGCTTAAAAGCGGCCCTTGAAGCGCAAGAGCCAACCACACTGGATAAAGTCGGTTTGTTCGCCGATGGCGTTGCCGTACGCCGCATTGGTAGCGAGACATTTCGTCTTTGTCAGCAGTACATCGATGAAGTTGTGACGGTTTCTAGCGATGAAATCTGCGCTGCGATGCAAGATATCTTTGATGATACCCGAGCAGTTTCTGAACCCTCAGGCGCCTTAGCGCTGGCTGGTTTAAAACGCTATGTGGGCGAATATCAAATCCGCGATAAACGCTTAGCGTTTATTCTCTCTGGTGCCAATATCAACTTTCATAATCTTCGTTATGTTAGCGAACGCAGTGAACTTGGTGAGAAAAAAGAAGCGATTTTAGCGGTTACTATTCCTGAACGCGTGGGAGCTTACTTAGAATTTGTTGAGTATCTTGGTGGCCGTGCGATTACTGAGTTTAACTACCGCTATGGCAATAGCGAGCGGGCTAATATCTACGTTGGGATTAAAGTTGCTGACCGCGAGCTCGAACTGCCGCAAATCATCAATACGTTGCGTCAAGCTGACTATCAAGTCGTTGATTTAAGTGATGATGAAATTGCCAAATTGCATGTTCGCCATATGGTTGGCGGCAAAGCGGGTAAACCACTTAAAGAGCATATCTTTAGCTTTGAATTTACCGAGCAACCCAGAGCACTGCTGCGCTTTTTACAAACCCTCGGGCAAAAATGGAATATCACGCTATTTCATTATCGCAACCACGGGGCTGCTTACGGTCAGGTATTAATTGGCTTTGAAGATAACGGCGAACCGATATCGACGCTCACCGGCTATTTTGATCAGATTGGTTTTAGCTATCGCTGCGAAACCGATAACCCTGCCTGTCAGTTTTTCTTGTAATTGATTGCCCTCTTTCACTCGCTCGGCGCTTAGGTTAGGCTAGAGCGAGTGAATTATTACGGGTAATAACCTATGAAATCATTGCTCATCATAGTGGCCATTGTCGGCTCAGTCTTTTTAGGGTGGAATTTAGCTCAGTTGCATCCAGATTGGGGCTATTACAATCAAGGTTCACCCGTGGGATGGCCGATTTTACCCATTCTCAGCACCATTGTTGTCGCGGTTTTATTTGCAGTTTTGTTGTTTATTGGCCTTGGCTTGGTGCTACTGCTTGGCGGCATTGGCCTAGTCTGTTTAAGCGCGTTTATCCTACCGGCCTGGGTCCCTCTATTGCTGCTGATTGTGCTTATTTATGCACTCATCCACCGCCGCGATAGCAGGGTGCCTTAATTGGAATAGATAAATCCGGCTTTGTTAAGCGCTCTTTCAAAGCGTTGTTGCTGAGAGCTATTTAAGCCACTAACCGATAATCCCAGATAATGAAACCACTGATTGGCATGCGATGTATCGAAATGGAATCGGGTACTTACCTTGGCGTTATGCTGGCAAGCGCTCGTTAAGCACTGCAAAATTTGATCGCCAGCATTGTCATATCCATCGTCATTAAATAACTGTTTTAAAATCCGCAGCGGAAACAAATACATTTTATGATTCATGGAAAACATGCTTTTCTCTTTTTACTAAATTAACCAATCCCCTCGTTGGGGCGCTAACCTTACCCTGTATATTAAGTGAATAGAAGCAATTATTTTGCCACTTTTCTATAAGGTATTTGTAAAATCGCCGCTTACCAGCATTATCTTTTTGATCAATAACAAAATAAATTTCTACTCAAATTCACGAAAAATTATCTATCGAGAACAGACTGTTTAGTTTTTGACGCTTTTTTATGGCTAATCGATGAATTTTTAATCAAAAATTGATTTCACAACTAGAGAATAAATAGTACTGGCGTTATTCTAACTTGACTCGGTCATATCCTGTTCAAAACACAGGAATACTGTTCTTTTGTCTCAATTTAAGAGGGCTTTCTTTCTAGAGAGTAGTATTCATGAACAAAGGTTATTTATATATTCTTTTGGCGACCTTCTTCTTCAGTTCTATGGAGATTGCACTTAAGCTGGTTGCGAATCAATTTAATCCTATCCAGATCAATTTTATACGTTTTGTTATTGGCTCAATTGTACTCTGGCCAATGGCGGTAAAAAGCCTCAAGGCAGCTCATTTAAAGCTTCGTTATTTTCATCTGCCATTTTTTGCGGTAACCGGATTCTTATGTGTTGTCGTCAGCATGACGTTTTTCCAAATGGCAATTGTTTATGCACACGCATCACTCGTTGCTATTTTATTTAGCTGTAATGCTGCTTTTGTCATTCCGCTGGCACATCTATTTTTAAAAGAGAAAATGACACTAGTCAGTGTTAGCTCGCTATTTCTAAGCTTGGTAGGAATGTACTTCATCGTCAATCCGGAACATATTCCGAACGTCTTAGGGGTTAGTTTCTCTTTGCTAGCGGCCATAACTTTCGCACTTTATGGCATTCTTGGCCAAATCGGTCGGCGCCGTTATGGCTTTAATGGGCTGAGCCTAACGTTCTTTAGCTTCGTTGCTGGCTGCATTGAGATGTTTGTGTTGATGCTGCTCACGCATATTCCAGCCATTGCAGGCTCTCTAACACAGATGGGATTCACTGATTTTGCCAATATTCCATTTGTCCAAGGCATCACGTTACAAAGCATTCCATCGCTAATTTATTTAGGCGTTTTCGTAACAGGTTTAGGTTACAGTTTGTACTTTATCGCCATGGATGAAACATCAGCATCGACTGCTTCTATTGCCTTTTTTATCAAACCTGCCCTAGCCCCTCTGATGGCAACCTTTATTTTAGGTGATGCGTTGCATGAAAATACCATCGTGGGCATCGTCTTCATCGTGGTTGGCTCTTGTTTAACCTTTATCGCGCAAGGATATCGCCAATATCATCAGCGCCACAGCCACGCTCACCAATACGAATAATTTACTGATATAAAACAAAACAGGCACTCATTGAGTGCCTGCCTTTGGTATAAATCAGCGAGTTTAAGATAACAATTAGTTACTGCTGTTTACGACAGTATCACCGTTGTTATTTGTTTTAGGGGCTGCTGTGCTGGCATCGTCGCCTTGGGTATTTTCAGTGCTAGCAGAACCTTCAGAAGTTGCGCTATCAGAGTCAGTTGCACTGTTATCGGTGCTGGCCGCATCTGATGCACTGCTATCAGATGATTGCATCTGCGAGCTTGACTGAGTCGAGCTTTGAGATTGATCTGCACTATCATCATTACAAGCTGCTAAAGACAGCGCACCAACAAGAATCACTAAAGGTAAGGCCAGTTTTTTGATGTTCATAGTTATCTCCGAACGTCATTTGTCATTATGGTTACACACCGTCATTGTTTGGTGTGATGGCATCCATTTAAGCAATCTTGTAATTACTCAACAATATCGACTTAATTGATTTTTATATCGGAAAACCAAGATATTGGCCGATTGGGGCTTGCTCTGTCACC
The DNA here is from genome assembly GCF_046054195.1 of Celerinatantimonas sediminis. Classification (NCBI taxonomy): domain Bacteria; kingdom Pseudomonadati; phylum Pseudomonadota; class Gammaproteobacteria; family Celerinatantimonadaceae; genus Celerinatantimonas; species Celerinatantimonas sediminis. Next base: position 299,365 of record NZ_JBEQCS010000001.1, on the reverse strand, counting down.
CATCATTCATATCTTGCGACTAAACTTTAATCAAATCGATAATTCTTTTATTCAGACTAAATGGCAAAGCATATGGATAAGCGAAGCGACCACCCCATTCAATTGAGCATCATTAGCACCTGTAAATCTCAGCAGATTAGGCTATTGTTCAATGCTTGGCAGGCCATTAAGCAAAACGGAATTGAGTCGGAACTTATCTGGCTTGGACAAAGTGATGATGAGCAGCTGCAGATGTACCCAGACCTTCGTATCGTGAGGCTCAGCCATCGTAGCAATCGCAATGGTTGCTGGCAGGCAGGCTTGCATATGGCCAGAAGCTCACAGCTATTACTGATTAGTCGTTTTACCCCCACCTTAAGCCGAAGGACTTGCGATAAAATTGCCCGATTATTAGCTCATCCGCAATCATCGGGTTCTAAGCTCGCTCACCCACGGCAATGGTTGGCGGGACTTGCTGTTTTACATGGTCACTATCAGCTGGCGATGCAGCTCTTACCCATGTGTCTGATTGACTACGACGCACTGATTGATGCACGCAACCACATGCCCAAACATTGGTACCAACGCTTTAATGGCTATGACTTGTCATCTGTCTGATAGTCATACGAAAAATAATGCTGTAATCGCGTTATTTTAAATCGAACAAAGGGAAAAATCGCACGTCAGAGTCTATGCTTGCTTGAGCGGCTAAATTCAACGAGCGAGATGACGGGTTATGCTACACATACCAAAATTAGTCAGTGAGCGAGCCATTACCACTATCTTAAGGAGCGAGCAGTCGCCCTTATTAGCTAATTTTTATGCCCGAAATCAGACCTTCTTTAAACCTTGGTTCCCCACTCGCCCTAGTTATTACTTTAGCGATGATTACTGGCGCGGGCGCCTCGATCAAATCTATAAAGCATTTTTAAGCGATGAAGCCATCTATTTTTGTGCATTGAGTCTTGATGAACAACAAGTGTTAGCAGTCGCCAATTTTACGGCGATTCAAGAAGGTGCTTTTAAAGGCTGCCAATTACATTTCGCACTGGATGAAGCCAATCAAGGACAAGGATTGATGCTGGAAATTCTCAGCCACAGTCTAAATTTTGTGTTTTGTGAGTTAGATCTGCACCGGGTGAGCTGCTGCTACCCTCCGCGCAATAAACGCGCGCACAATTTGTTAAAACACCTGGGCTTTGAGCAAGAGGGGTTTGCTCGCTCGTATCTCCGACTCGATGGGCGCTGGCAGGATCATCACCTAGCATCACTGATCAATCCGCTGCACGACAGCCACTTTTTTTAAGCCTAAGAGCTTTAGCTCAAAGGCTGGCGTGGCAAAACGCGTTGAACTGAACCGATTAAACTAAAAAATAAACTGTCTTCACTATTTGGCCGCGAGTTGCCAAAGCGCAGCAATATTTCGAGCACTACTGGTTAAATCCGCATCGGCGCTCGCCAAGATGGCGCTGAGTTGATCGACCCGATTCACACAGCTAAAAATAGCAACGATGCCATGCTCATAAAGTTTTTCGTAATTCTCTCCCAGTGAGCCGCCAATCGCGATAACCGGCACATCATATTTTTTAGCCCGCTGGGCCACACCAAATGGTGTTTTTCCAGCTAAAGATTGGCCATCAATACGCCCTTCACCGGTAATCACCAAATCAGCATCTTGCAGAGCGTCATCAATTTGCAACGCATTCATTAACAGCTCTACTCCGGGGGACAAAACAGCCTTCAAAATTCCGGCAAATGCCGCGCCTAAACCACCTGCAGCGCCGCCACCTTCAATGTTCAACAGATCAAGGCCATGTTGCTCATGGCAGCGTTTAGCAAAATGGTTAAGTGCGTTATCTAATTCAACGATGGCACTGTGATCGGCCCCTTTTTGGGCGCCAAAAACAAAGCTTGCGCCATTTGGGCCGCACAACAAATTATTTACATCGAAAGCCACTTCAATCGATGTATCTTTAAGACGTGGGTCAAGGGAGCTCAAATCAATGGTCGTCAGTTTGCCAAGAGCCGCCCCTCCAGGGACAAGATCATGGCCTTCAGCGTCAAGCAGTTTGGCACCGAGTGCTTGTAACATGCCGCTGCCGGCATCGTTACTGGCAGTACCGCCAAGCCCGACCAAAATATGGCTAGCCCCTTCATCAAGGGCGGCGATAATGAGCTCGCCGACACCGTAACTGGTAGTCAGTTTCGGATTGCGCAGCGATGGCGCTAATTGCTCTAAGCCACAGGCTGCAGCCACTTCGATCACGGCGGTTTGACCATCGCTCAGCATGCCAAAAAAGCTATCCACATCCGTCATGCGAGCGCCATGAACTTTGGTGCGCACCACTCGCCCACCACTTGCTGCAACCAGAGCCGCCACGGTCCCTTCGCCACCGTCAGCTAAAGGAATGGGATGATAATCGGCGTTCGGGAATATTTGGCTAAATCCGTTGATAATCGCTTCAGCTGCATGAGGAGCCGATAGGCTTTCTTTAAAAGAATCAGGCGCAACGACAATTTTCATGATAGAGCTCTCCGAAAAATGAATAAGATAGCCTAACGGCTGTTGAGCTTTAGTAAGTTTGGCTAATTCTGTTACAAAAAGCTAACAGATTATTCCATGTCTAGACAACCTCTAGCATTGGCAATAAGCGACTCACTCACCGACTGCATTAAGTGTGTGCTAAATTGCCAGTAATGCCAGTAAAGAGGCACTTTGAGCGCAAATTCTGGCAATAAATTGACCAATGTCCCGTTATCCAGTTGCGATTGCACCTGTTGTCGCGCTATCAAACAATAGGCATAGCCAGAGCAAGCCATTGCCACAAAGGCCTCTGATGAGCGCACGATATGACACGGATAATCCCCAGCTGATAAGCCAAAGAGACTCTCAATATAGTTAAAATGCATATCATCATGGGGATCAAAAGCGATAGCAGGCGCTTGTTTGAGCTGCTCTTTATTCGGTTTGCCAGCAGCGAAATAACGCGCTTGAAACTCAGGTGATGACACGCATAAGTAGGTTAAAGCACCCAGCGGTTCACTTTGTGCCCCATTAACTGCCTTACTTTGATTAGTCACAGCTCCCAGCGCCTCACCTGAAATTAGCCGTCGCCAAGTCTGTGACTCATTTTCAACATACAGCTGCAATTGAATTTGCGCGTTATGCAGCCATGGGTCGAGTGCTGGTAAAAACCACGTTGCTAAGCTGTCAGCGTTCACAGCCAACGCGAGGCTCGGGCAACTTTGCTGAATATCAAGGCGCTGCGCCAGTTGCTGTTCAAGCTGTTGCACCTGCTGATAGTGGCTAAGCAACTGCTGGCCGATCGCGGTGCACATCGGTGGCTGTGAGCGCACTAATACCGGTTCTCCCATCAACTCTTCTAGATGGCGAATCCGTTGTGATACCGCCGATTGACTCACCGCTAAACGCTTGGCGGCGCGCTCAAAGCTTTGCAAACTCACCACTGCATGCAGTGCTTTTAATAAATTGTAATCAACTCGCATCATAAGAATTACTAATGATAATTAAATATTATTAATTATATTTAATTTAGATCTTTTTATAAGCTAATACCAATTAGAGAATGAATGAGAAAACCAGTGGCAACATTTATCCAAGGTTACCTGTTGATGTTAGGGCTGATTATGCCGATTGGGATGCAAAATGCGTTTGTGCTCAATCAGGGGATTATGCGCCGTTACCAGTATTGGGTTGCGACCATCTGCACTCTGGCAGACCTCGTTCTGGTGAGTTTATCCGTTTGTGGATTGGGGCAACTGCTAAACCAAGCCATCGTTTTAGAGCGCATATTGCTAGCGCTTGGCAGCGCATTTTTATATTACTACGCGTATAGCTGTTTAAAGCGGGTCTGGCAAAATAACTATCAGACCCAAAGCGAAAGCCCTAAATCACGCCAATTTCACCAAGTGCTATTAACAACGCTGGCGATTACTTTGCTTAATCCGCATGTGTATCTGGATACGGTATTAATCTGGGGAAGTTATTCGGTATCGGTCGGTGTCGCTAATAAACCGTGGCTGGTCGCAGGCGGCGTAACAGCTTCACTATGTTGGTTTTTTTTACTCGCAGCGATGGGCAGTTATTTAGCCAAATGGTTGATGCGCCCCAAAGCCCAGCGCACCTTGGATTTCACCATCGCCGTGGTGGTGACTATTCTCGCCAGTCAACTCACTCACAACTTGTATCTGCAGCTATTTGCACAATGAACATTCAATTGACGAAAGCATGGTGTTACATTATAACGATATTTTATCCTGTTTTATTTCATTATGCGCATTATCGTTCTTTTAGCTCTACTTATCGTTCCGAGTATAAGTTTTGCTCATCCCCACTCTTGGATTGAACAGTACACCACCATTGAAGGTAAAGATAACCACATTACGGGGCTGAAAATGGTTTGGAGTTTCGATGCCATTACGACAGCCTACACGCTTGATGGGGAAGATATGTCTAAAGCCCATCGGCATGTCACGCTGCAAAAGGTGGGAGCTAGTATTATTGCGCATATGATGCCGGATCATTTTTTCACCTATTTTTATCGCGATTCAAAGCCCGTGCGTTTCGAGATGGTCCATCAATACCATGTCACCATGCCCAAACATAAAATGATCCTCTATTTCACCATTCCATTAGCTAAGCCATTAGCATTGGATAATCATGAACTTAAGCTATTGATTTTTGACCCATCCTACTATGTGGATATGTATTGGGATAATATTCATTCGATTAAATTTTCACCTAATTTGCAAGGACACTGCAAATTTCATATTGAACAGCCGCATCCAACCGCCAAGGACGTCAGTTATGCCATGTCACTTCCGCCTGATGCCGATCCAGACTATAAGCTAGGGCAAGTTTTCACCCAAAAATTAAAATTTAGGTGTTCCCAATGAAACACATTACTCAGCGCCTGATAGCCTTACTTTTAGTTGTTTTATTAATCAGTGCCTGTTGGCATTTCTGGCCAATTATCCTTTTGCAAAGCATGCAAATGCAGCAACTCATCTACAACCATTTTGATAACCTATTGATAGCGCTGAGCGAACATCACTGGCATAACGCTTGGATGCTTTTGGCCCTAAGCCTGATTTATGGCGTGTTTCACGCCGTCGGCCCCGGCCATGGCAAAGTTGTTATGGCAAGCTATCTATCAACCCATCGACAAAAACTCACCACCAGCATTGTTCTGACGATGACAGCAGCAATGATGCAAGCATTGGTTGCTATCACCTTAGTCACTGTATTGCGCTTTGTACTCACGCAAACCGCCCATCAGGTCAATAACAACGCGATGAACATCATTCATATGAATAGTCTGTTGGTGATTGCACTGGGTATTTGGTTGGCCGTTTGCGCTTTAAGAAAATGTTTTGCCAAACAGCATAAAATCCACTACCAGCAGTTTTCCCAGTTATCAGCAAATCGTCCATCTGCGGTTTTACGTCCAGCACAAAACCATCCACCCATGTGCAGCTGTGGTCACCACCATAGTGTCACTCCCGCTCAGTTAGCTGATGCTCACAATTGGCGTGATTATGTGGCGCTAGTTGTCAGCATAGGGGCGCGCCCATGCAGCGGGGCATTGCTGGTCTTAACCGTCAGCGCCTTGATGGGGGTTTACTGGATTGGGGTGATCAGTGCCATCGTGATGGCGTTAGGAACAGGCTCGACCACCTCGGCTCTTGCGGTTATCACGGTTACCGCTCGCGGGTTGATGATTCGGGTCTATGGCCAAAAAGAGGTTTCCCCCTACTTGCTAGCACTACCCGCCGCACTTGGTGCATTAGTGCTGATTATTTTAGGGGTGACGCTGTATCAAATGCCGCCGCTTGCCGGAATGCCCGGATTTTTAGCCCATTAATAACGTATCGCTGCGCAATACACAGCGTCATTGGCAGTGAACGACTAAAATAGGTAATTCAAGCAGCGCCTTCAATGGCTATCTGCTACAATTTGCCTCCTTTAATCGCACTGCCAGGATAAACGCTATGAATGACACCGTGCAAAGTTTCTATGATCAATCCAGCGAAGTTCGCTACCAACTGACTTTAGCTGCAATCCGTCGCAATCAAACGCTTTGGACTCTTAAAGATGACCAAGGCTGCATCATGGTTTCTAGCGATGAAGAACAGTGTTTACCCATCTGGCCAGATGAAGCCACCGCCACCGCTTGGGCAACTGAAGAACATGCCCATTGCGAGCCGCTGGCGATTGAACTTGATGCGTTCTTAGAGCGTTGGGTCAGTGGCATGAGCGAAGATGGCTACTTTGTCGCGGTCGGTCCAAGCCTTGATGCTGAAAGTTTAGTCGAGCATCCGCAAGACTTAGCCGACGCCATCACCCAGACCAAATAAATCACCAGGAGAGCATCAATGGCCATTCAGTGGTACCCAGGGCATATGCACAAAGCACAAAAACAGATCCGCGAAGTCATGCCCAATGTTGACTTAGTCATTGAAGTCCTTGATGCTCGTTTGCCTTATAGCAGTAATAATCCGTTGGTATTTGATCTGCGCGACGGAACGCCTTGTTTAAAAATTCTCAACAAGAGCGATTTAGCCGACCCAGAACAGACACAAAAATGGATTGATTATCTTCAGCAGACCCACAATGTCAGAGCGGTTGCGCTAGATCAGCAAAAGCAAGCCCAGGTGCAATCGATTCTGGCCTTGATTCGGCAAATGGTTCCTGGCAAAGGTAGCGCAGATAAACCCATTACAGCACTTATTTGCGGTATCCCCAATGTGGGTAAATCGACGCTGATTAATACCCTCGCCGGGCGGATTATTGCCAAAACAGGTAATGAACCGGCCGTGACCAAAGCCCAACAGAAAATTCGGCTCGACGGCTATATTACGCTGCTCGATACTCCCGGAATTTTATGGCCGAAGTTTGATAACGAAAATAGCGGCTATCGTTTGGCAGCAAGTGGCGCCATCAAAGATACCGCCATTAGCCATGATGATGTTGCCGCCTTTGCTGGTGAATATTTGCTGGAATATTATCCGCAGCGCCTACAAGAGCGTTATGGCTGGCAGACGCTGCCCAATGATGAAATTGACCTGCTCGAAACACTTGGCCGCCAACGCGGTTGCTTGGTTCGTGGCGGACATGTGGATTTCACCAAAGTGGCCACCATCTTACTCAGCGAGCTTCGAGAAGGAACATTAGGCCCCATCACCTTAGAGCATCCCGAACAGATTGAAGCCGAAGAAGCTCACTTTGCAAAGTTGCGCCAAGAAAAAGAAGAACAGAAAAAACAATACAATCAACAGCGCCGCGCAAAAGCGAAAAAACGCCGCCGCTAAAGCGTGATAATCGCAAGAGCCAGCCAGGCTCTTGCGAGATCCCCACCTTACTTGAGCCTGTCACGCCTCAATAATTGACTGAAAAATCATTAAAATCAGAACTTCAATAAAAGTTATCTTCGATCAATTCACATTCGACATTTGTCATAAATTTGTCATAGCCACTCGATACGCTGAGCAAGTCATATTTGCAATGACAAAAAAGTAATCATTGCAACGCAAGCTCTTTTTGCATGGAAGTCGTTATGTCTATCAAGCACAAGCTCGTTATCGCGGTCACATTGATTTTAGCTCTGCTCTCCATCGCCCAAGCATGGCAACAACTGCAGAATATGCAGCGTAATGTTACAGAAAATATTCAACATCAAGCCAAACAGCTTTCCACTACCGCCGCAACGCAGCTCTCCATCTGGCTCGATGATAAACTCAGTACGCTTAAATCCGTCACCGATAAAACCCCAGCCAATAAAGAGTTTCAGTTAGAGCTCTATCAAGCGCAAAAAGCAGCGGGTTTTTCTAGCGTCTATTATGGCAATGAGCAAGGCCAGATGGTCGCCGGCGATCCAAATTATGAAATTCCTTATGGCTACGACCCGCGCGTGCGGATCTGGTACATGGGCGCTCAGCAGCAAAGCCCCTATTTCTCGCAGCCCTATACTGGGACCGACGGTACGATGGTGATGTCCATATCGATAAAATCGCCCACAGGAGTTTATGCCGCCGACCTGCCACTAACGGTGATGAGCACTCAAATGAAAGCACTCAGTAACTCAGAAGTGCAGGCATTTATCATCGCTGATGATGGCACCTTGTTGGTCTATCCCGATAATAAGTGGTTAGAACACAATATCAGCGAGCTGGATAAGACACTCACCGACAAACAGTTAAAAAAACAAAATGAGCTGATTAAAGCCACCATCGATAAGCGGCCAGTGCTGGTTAATTTTACTCATATTCCCAACACCCATTGGTCGATTGCCTTAAGCTTTGATAAAAACAAAGCATTTGCTCAAGTCCATCAGCAACTTATCAGTAGCATTCAAAATACCACCATCATGTTTGTTGTCGTCGCCTTAGTGCTCTACAGCCTAATTTCTATCTCGTTCAGGCCGCTCAAACAACTTGAAGCAGCGATTAATGAACTGGGCCAAGGCGAAGCAGATTTAACCGCGCGCTTAAACCTAAAACGTCGCGATGAAATAGGCCGGCTTGGAACAAGTGTTGATATCTTTTTAGAGCGGCTTCATCAGCTATTACTTGGAGTAAAACGCGACTCCAATGCGCTGGCGCAACATGTTCAAGAGGTGACTCATTATGCCAGCCAATCGACTCAATCAGTCGTTCATCAACGCCAACAAATTAGCGCCATGGCTGACTCATTTAATGAAATTACCGAAAGTGCCCGCCATGTTGCAGACAATGCCGAACAGACCAATGTCAGCGTACAAAGCTCACAAGCAAGTTGTGAATCAGGTAAACAGGTGATTGAACAAAATCAGCAACAAATTCTGCAGCTTGTCGAACAACTGGAAGCCAACGCCAGCAGTATGGGTGCATTAAAGCAGAGCAGTCAAAAGATCACCGTCATTCTGAGCATTATTCAAGGCATTGCCGAGCAAACGAACCTGCTGGCCCTTAATGCGGCAATTGAAGCAGCTCGCGCGGGCGAGCATGGCCGCGGTTTTGCGGTGGTTGCCGATGAAGTTCGCAATCTATCCAGACGAACCCATGAATCAACCGAGCAGATCCAAGGCGTGTTAAATGAGTTGCAACAACATACCAATCAAGCAGTCAATGCCATGCAGCAAAGCCGTGAACAGGCGCGGCGCAACGTTGAGCAGGCAAACGCGGCAACGGCCGCTCTTGATGAAATCAACCAAACGATTGAAACCATCTTCGATATGGCCAATCAAATTAGCAGCGCCGCCGAACAGCAACATCAAGCGACCCAAAGTGTACGAGACAACAGCCAAGTGATTGAACAAACCTGCGAAAAACTGCAAAAAGATGCTGATAATAATGAACATCAAGCCAAAGAGTTACATCGAATTACTGAGCGTCTTAACGGCGAAGTCGCGCAATTTATTCTTTAGTTTGAGGCTGTCACGCGCTTTAAACAGATTTGAGCATAGCGAAAGATAACCGTGCATAAACTTGGCTTAGCATAATCGTCATTGGTATTGTTCTAAGCTCTTGGTAGAATGCCTCTGCAAATGGTAGGAGGCTTTTTTTGAAACTCAACAGCGCCCAGCAACAAGCCGTCGAATACACTAGTGGCCCATGCCTTGTGCTAGCAGGTGCTGGCAGTGGTAAGACGCGTGTCATAACCAACAAAATTGCCTATTTAATTGAACGTTGTGGGTATCATGGTCGTCATATTGCGGCGGTAACCTTTACCAACAAAGCCGCCCGAGAAATGGCAGAGCGGGTTCGTCATACCATTGGCCGCGAAAAAACTCGTGGCTTGACCATTTCAACCTTTCATACCTTAGGCCTTGAGATCATTCGCCGGGAGCATAAAGCATTATCGCTCAAAGCGAACTTTTCGCTGTTTGATGACCAAGATCAGATGGCACTCTTAAAAGATCTCAGCGAGGTTGAGCTTAACGGTGATAAAGACCTGCTTCGCCAGTTGCAGCATCAGATTGGCCGCTGGAAAAATGATCTTATGTTACCTGGCCATTTTCAGGTAGAAAATGATGCCAAAATTCAGCTATTTGCCCAGCTTTATCAGCGCTACCAAAACCAAATGCATGCCTATAATGCACTGGATTTTGACGATCTGATCCTAATGCCTACGCTACTTTTAAAAACCAATGAACAGGTTCGCGCCCGTTGGCAAAAGAAAATGCGCTATCTGTTGGTGGATGAATATCAAGACACCAACACCAGCCAATATCAGCTGATTAAGCTGCTCGTTGGAGAGCGGGCCTTTTTCACCGTGGTTGGCGATGACGATCAGTCTATTTACTCGTGGCGCGGCGCAAACCCGGAAAACCTCTCACAGCTCAAAGCTGATTTTCCCAATCTTAAAGTGGTCAAGCTTGAGCAAAACTATCGCTCAACACAGCGCATTTTAAAATGTGCCAACATTCTCATTGAAAATAACGACCATCTCTTTGATAAACGGCTGTTTTCCGAGCTCAATTATGGCGAGCCTATCAAAGTCATTATGGCCAAAAATGAGGAACAAGAGGCCGAACGAGTCATCGCCGAGCTGATGGGCCATCGCTTTATTAATCGCACCCAATACAGCGACTATGCGATTTTATATCGCGGCAATCATCAGAGCCGACTACTGGAAAAAGCGCTGATGACCAACCGCATTCCATATAAAATTAGCGGCGGGCAATCGTTCTTCTCGCGCAGTGAAATCAAAGACTTAATGGCTTATCTGCGGTTAATGGTCAATCCGGATGATGACAGTGCGCTGCTTCGAATTATCAATGTTCCGCGCCGGGAGATTGGCCCAACCACGCTTGAAAAAATCGGCCGCTTTGCCAATGAGCAGCATATCAGCCTATTTGCAGCAGCTTGTGACACATCACTGCAAAATTCGCTGCCCGCTCGCTCGCGCTCGGCCGTTGAGTTTTTCTTTCGTTGGGTAGTCGAGCTTTCCGATCGCGCCACAAGAGGAAATACCGTTGAAGCGGTACGCGATCTGGTGCGCGATATTCACTATGAAGACTGGCTGTACGAAACCAGTCCCAGTGCTCGCGCTGCCGAAATGCGGATGCAAAATGTTTCGACATTATTCCGCTGGGTAAGCGACATGCTCGAAGGCGATGAAGACAATCCGGCGATGAGCTTAACTGAGGTCGTAAACCGCCTTATTTTGCGCGATATGATGGAGCGCGCAGAAGATAACGAAGATGCCGACCAAGTACAGCTGATGACACTACATGCCTCTAAGGGTCTTGAATTTCCTTATGTATATCTTATCGGGATGGAAGAGGGCTTATTGCCTCACCAAAGCTCTATTGATGAGGACATGATTGATGAAGAGCGCCGCCTTGCTTATGTTGGGATCACTCGTGCTCAGCGAGAGCTTACCTTTACGCTGACTCGTGAACGACGTCAATTTGGTGAACTGATTCGCCCTGAACCGAGTCGCTTCTTAATGGAACTGCCGCAAGATGACCTGCAATGGAGCAACCGCCGAGTTGAACAATCTCCTGAGCAGCGCCAACAAAAAGGGTTAGCCGGGGTTGCCGCCCTTCGTCAGATGCTGGCCGATAAAAAATAGCTCAGTGCAGCAAAGCTGCGCTTTGAGCTAAAAGTGTGTAAAATCCAAGCTAAGGAGATGGCATTCCTCCTCTAACCGCCCCACCGGCTGATGATGCCTGATAACAACCGGATCGTCTCACGATCTTCATAAATAAATTAACACGCTTGAAATCATTCGAACGAAAGAGGATTTATGTTAGCAACACTGATAGCCGTCTTTATCGGGGGCGGTTGCGGCAGTATGCTGCGCTGGTTTATTAGTTTAAAACTCAACAGTACTGGGGCGACACTTCCACTGGGAACATTAGCGGTCAACATGCTGGGTGCATTTATTATCGCTGTTGGCATGACTATTTTTGCCAAAATGCCAAGTATAGATCCTGCTTGGAAACTGATGATCACAACCGGGTTTTGTGGTGGTTTAACTACATTTTCAACCTTTACAGCTGAAACCCTCACTTTATTCCAGTTAGGTAAATACACCACCGCGATTAGCAACATGGCGCTTAACCTAGCCGGTTCAATGGCAATGGCAGCCATTGCATTTGCGCTGATGTCTTGGATAACAGCAAAGTAATTAAGTTTGCGCCATAAAAAAACGCCGCGTTCAACTGAACACGGCGTTTAAGCAATTAGTGCTTACAGAGCCAAATCAATACAGGATAGTCAGAAACCAATCTCTACCTGTTATGACAGCCATTCATCATTCGATGTTTGACTGTCCCTATAATACGATAACTTTCTAGCTATTTCCGTGATTTAAACCCAATTTTTTAGTGTATTATTCACCCTGTTGACCATTTCTTGAGCGATCATTGCTTGGCACATGAGCAATCACCTGCTCCCAAGGCAAATCATTATCGCCGATGCCAATAAAATCAGGATTAATCAGGCTTTCGCGGCGATTAAAACTCATCGGTTGTAAATTTAGATCGAGCAATGTCCCGCCTGCTTCACGCAAAATCACCAGCGGCGCCCCAACATCCCATTCGCCTGTTGGACCAAGCCGAATATAGCAATCAGCCGCTCCTTCAGCGACCAGACAACTTTTTAAGCTAGCACTGCCTAACGGCAACAACTCATATTTAAAATCATCACTGAGCACTTTTTTCAGTTTATTGGTATTTTGCACACGGCTAACCGCGACACGAATCGTCTCTGGCGGAAACTGATAATGGCGACAATGAATACTTTGCGGCCCTTGGCTACCTTGAATTTTATAAGCCCCAGAGCCTTTAATGGCGTAATAGCAGGTATCGCTCACTGGTGCATAAACCAACCCGAGAATCGGTTCGCCTTCGCAAATCAAGGCGATCATCGTGGTGAAATCACCAGTCTGGGAGACGAACTCCTGGGTGCCATCCATCGGATCAACTAACCAGTAGTAATTCCACTGGCTGCGCTCAGCAAGTGCAATATTTGCATGCTCTTCGGAAAGCACAGGCCAATCCGGGGTTAACTTACGAAACTCTTCGCACAAAATATTATGAGCGGCAAAATCAGCACTCGTGACCGGAGTATGATCGGATTTATGCTCCGTTTTATAATGGCCGTTTTGATACAGTTTTAGAATCTCATCTCCCGCTTGGCGGGCGATCCGCTCAACTGCAGGGAGCAAATCAATTAATGGTTGTGGCATGTCTGACCCCCTTTTCGCAAATAAAACCAGCTCTGGTAAGGTACTCGATTTCAGAATTAGCACGGTGGCTTAGCAAGCTGTTGCTCAATGGAAATTGCCGAGCGGTGCGGTTGCTATGAGCAGATCAACTGATTTATTTACAGTTTGAAAGTTATTCTATAATAATCGCTAAAACGAAAATTAGCTAATTAGCGAAATTACCTACGATTTTTCTGCCACCATTGGTTAAACAAATAAAGCGCAGCAATGGTTCGGGCTTCGCTAAATTCTTCACGCTCAAGCAGTGACATACACTCATCGACAGGCACGGTTTCAATCGCCAGAGGCTCAGGTTCATCACCTAATAAACGCGATGGATACAGCTCATCTGCGACAAAAATTTGCATTGCTCCACCAAAATAACTCGGGGCAACGGTAACTTCTTTAAGCATATGCCAATTTTGTGCAGCAAAGCCCACTTCTTCTTGTAATTCACGATTAGCAGCCTGCTGAGGTTCTTCACCCGGGTCTATCGCGCCTTTGGGAAAACTAAGCTCATAGCGCTCAGTTGCAGCGGCATACTCTTTAATAAGCAATAGCTGATTATCTGCGTTGACCGGGACAATCATTACTGCCCCTCGCTGGCCACCGACTAATCTCTCATAGACTCTTCGCTCGCCATTACTAAACTCCAGATGCAGAGATTCGACCTGAAAAAAATGGCTTTGAGCGGCGATATGTTGCTCAAGAATTTTCGGTTTCTTCTTTGGCATTATTTCTCTCTTATAGCTCTGTCACGCCAGCTAGCCTTGATGCTACCTTAGCTTTTTGGGCAACATCATCATGTATGGCCGCTTAGAAAACGCCTTGGTTCTTAAATGAATAAAATCCATCAGCCGATGGCGCGCCAAGTGGCTCTAGCAATGCTCGAAGGCGCTTAGGAAAATGTGCGCTTGGCCGCGCCTTTAAATCAACTTGCCATCTTAAATCGCTAAGCTGAGCACTACCTTGCAATACTAACATCTGGCCCTGATGATTGACTTTAGCAACATATTGTCCCCTCGAGCAACTGATCTGTACAGAGACAGGAGACAAACTCAACTTGCCAAACAGCGTGCTCAACTGAGGTTTTTGCCAATTAACTTGCCCACTGGCGCTTTGGCAGCGATGGTTTGAGAGCGCTAATTTATTAAGCTTTACTTGAAAAGTGCCCTGCGTTTGAAAAGGCAGTGAGACAGCGCGATTTAGCGCTTGAGCGGAAAAGCTTAGGTGTAAATTTTCAACGCCTTTGCTCAGAGGTGACTGAAAAACATTAAAGGTTCCAGAGAGTGGACCATCAAGCGTTATCTGCTCTTTGATGGTCAAACCCAAGAGTGACCACGGCTTTAGTTGCCAACGTAATCGCCCAAGCGATTGGCCATGCCAAACGAGATGCGTGACCTGCCCTTGATAAAGCGAGCCTTGCACGCCCACCAGCTCAAGGCCGGGTAAATTAAGCTTTCGCGCAATCACAGCTCCGGGCATATTTAAAAATAGTGCCGCAGCATAAACAAACAGCGCCACCACTATCACTAACCACAGAGACTTCTTTTTTACGATGTTCAACGCTGTTTAAACCGCAGCTGTGAAACATTGACTTGCCCTTCACCGCTTGCTTGTAAATTAAGGGCAACGACCTGATAACCATATTCACCGTGCATCCGATTAATATATTCAAGCAGCGTATTAAACGCCAGTGGTGCAAGATTTAATGCATACTCATCAGAGCTTTGTTGCAATCGAGTAATCGAGATATTTAGCGCTTTAGCAAGCTGATTAGCTGCCTGTGAAAATGGCACATTTTTCATCTGTGGACGGTGTGCATCTGGATTTTTTAGTGCATCGCGATGGCTCAACACCCAATTTAGGGTTTGCTGCTCTTGGGCCAATTGCGCTTGCGAGCGCTGCAGAGCATTTTGATAACTCACCCAACCAAATTGATACAATAAAATTAACACTACCATTACGCCGCCCACGCAAACCATGACTCGTTCTCGGCTTTGCAGGTTATACCACCATTGCTTCATGAGTGTTCCTTAATGGTTAGTGTTCCAACAACCCGATTATCTTTGCGTGACAGTGCGCCAGTTTGAATATCAAATGATTGAGCTGCTTTGCGAAAAGCCTCAAACGTTGCAAAGTCCGGCGCACTAACCTGCAACACCAACTTGCTCGAGCTTTGCTCATAACTTAGGTTTTGATATTGCACCGCTGGGAATTTCTTAAATATTGGCGTTAATGAGCGAAGCATCTGCAGCAAACTACCGCGAGTTTGCTCATTAGCCTCGGCTCCGAGCTGGTAAAATGCTCGGCGCACCAAATACGGATCGTTAGGGACTTGTTGATGAAACGTTTGCTCATAGAGCTTAGCTAACTGCTGACGCGTCTGAATAAGCTGGTGATGGACTTGCCAATATTGAGATAAATAGTTTGCCGCGCTCACCACAAGCAAAAATATCGCAGCCGCAATCAGATAACGCGCCTGTTTAAAATGGCCACGCTGGCGAACTCGATAATCCCCTTGTAAAAGGTTAATCGAACAACCTTTAAGTTGCTCAGCCAAAAGCGCCAAAGGCAACTCGACATCAAGCTCTTCGATGGCGCGCCCTCCCACCTGTGCACTTTTAACATCGCCTAAAATGCGACATTGGTGCTCACTATCAAACAGCTCTAAACCATCGCTCAGCCAGCTTTCATCAAGCCAGCCACCGCCCATTTGGCCTTTTTTAAGCAGATAGCCATTGCGATAATGTAACAGCACCAACTGCTCAGGTTGTGGTGTCGGTAACAACAGAAAATCAGGGATCCATTGCTCTGTTGCGATCCCCGCATCATTTAACCAGCGCTGCCAACGCTGCATTAAAGCTTTATCCACCACGGCTGCAGTTAACACCGAGTCGCTGTAATCGACGCTGCAGATATGCAACGATTCAGGATCAGCGGCCAATTGCTCTTCGAGCAAAAAGCCCAAACTATTTTGCACCTTACGATATTGCGCCCGATTCAGGTTAAGCTGCTGAAGCGAAATTTCATTGCCCGGAAGTAACACCGCGACCTGACGCGTTTGTGCCAGAGGTTGCAACTGCGCAAGTTCAGCAACATTTTTGAGCTCGCCACTGGCAACCACCTGGTGCTCATCGTCCGAATAGCATAACCAGTCTATCGGCTGATTTTCATCGCTTCCTAGATGAATGAGTAATCTCTCTCTCAATGCCAATCTCCTAACATCCGGCGCCTCACTTTAAATTTATCACTTCCCTGACGCTCAATGAACGAATACAACACCCTTTGCGTGCCATCATCAGAGCGGGCCTGCATTTTGGCAACAAAGTAGTAACTTGTCACGGCTAGCACGCTGTGCACACCGTTAATAATTTTAACCTTCGCCAATTCGGGAAAGGTAAAGATCTGATCCACGGTCTGAAACCCACTTTGGGGCCGGCGCGCAATCACTTTTAATGCTTTATCTTTGGTTAAATACCCATAAAAGAGCATCTCTAATAGCGGCGCTTGAGCACTTTCTAAAGTATTGATATCAATACGTAAACGCTGCGTTGGCAACGCACACAAAAGCGGACTGATACGTTGATAAATTTGCTCATCCACACCGCGCACTTCTCGCCACTGCGACACATCCACCAGCATCGTATTGGCGGTTTTATAGCCGTCATCTTGATAAACGTCATCTTCGCCACCACCCGCTAACGCACTAGAATCGCTGTCAATCCAATCGCGGGTTGCAGCAGCTATCATCTTCGCTTTTTGCGCAGGGACTTTTTCCACCATCAACAAGCGGTAAAACAATGTTTGCACCATGGACTGATTCGATGAATCATCCGGTTGGCCCAGTGCATTTAAATTAAAACAGCGCGATGCATCCGCTATCTGGCCACTAATAGAGCCGCCATCAATCGGTAGCGTGACCTTTTGCGCCCATTTTTGATTAAGGCTCAATCGAGTCGAGTCTTGCATCGAATAGCGCAGCGCACTTAAAGCCAACTGTTCGGCACTTAATAAACGCTGCCAGTTATCCGACTGCACTTTAACATCGCTGATGCGTGCAATATCCATGCGTCCAGTCAGTGCCATTTTGCTCGCCAGCACCACCATAATGGTGATAATCAATAGCACAATCAGCAATGCAACGCCCCGTTGTTGGTGGTGTTTAATCATTGAGATCTTCCTGTGCTCGCTGCACCAACTGCTCTTTTTGTGGTCCCGGCGAGAGCAAAAACACCCGCCGCAACCAACCTAATGAGGGCAATTGAAACTCAACTTCAATGGCCATCGGTAGCTGATCATTACGATGCCAACTGGTCTGCCAGCCACTGTCTTTTAAATAAAAACGAAAACTTAAATGTTCGACATGTGCCAGCAACTTCTGGCGAATCGGTTTTTGTTTCGCACCAGGGTTTAAATGCCGATAAAACTGACGAATCAGATGACCATCGTCATCAACCAGATACCCAACGCGCAAGACCTCTGAGCGCTGCTCTTTGGCATCAATATTACGCCAACCAATACGCGCCAATGACACGCCGCCTTGTTCACTGCCAAGCCAATGCGCGCCACCAGCAACGCCTTTGCCACTAACGCCACGTAATTGGGTAAAAACGGCTTGGCGAAAATCAGCCCCCATCAGCGCAAAAGTACGCTCAAGCGCGGCCATCTGCTGGCTATGCTCAGAGCTTAGTGACGAAGTAAGCGACAAGCCACGTAACATCTGATAACCACCGAGGCTGAGCATGGCAAAAACGGCCAACGCCACCAGCATCTCTAACAGGGTGAACCCCACTTGCCGGCGCATCAGTTACTGCCCCCAGTTAATGCGCTCGCGACATAAGAGGTCCGCGTCAGCACCGGATCGCCACTGGGTTTTAGGCGAATTTGCACCTGATAGGGCAACAACCAGCGATTAGCTTGGCCGACTACCACTTGCCAGTACCAAACCTGCCCGGCCATTTTTACCTGGCCTTGACTAGCCTGCGGGGTAGTTTGACTTAAACGCAGCTGAGCAAGCTTATTATCAGCCACCCAGTTAGCCACCATATTGACCTGCAGATGATCTAAATTACGCATCCGGTCATTCCCTGCTCGAAGCAAGGCAATCCCAGCGATGGCTAACACGGCCAACGCGACAATCACCTCCAGCAGCGTAAATCCGCGAGCCCTCATCACGAGCCTTTACCAATAACCAGCGCAGAATCATCCCCTGCTAAATCCGGTTTAAGCTGCCAACTGCTATGTAAATGGCTGACGCTCAGCGAAAAATCAGGCCAAACACCATCGCCGGTAAAAATCAGCGCAAAATGAGGTTCAAGCGCTTGAGATTTTTTCTCACCCTCTTTTAGAGAAAACGAATCATGCCAAGTATCCGCTTGGCTCTTGGACTGTTTCTTGTTATTGCTGTCGGTTAAATCCACTGCTTTATTATCGATATTTAGCTGATAATTTAATGGTGTTTTTAATGGTTTAAAGCGCCCCGCAAGCAGCGACCAATCCCCTGATTTTTGATACAGGTAAAACTGATACGAATGCGGCGTTAACTTTACGCCAATTGGGCGCTGGTCGAGCACCGCTTTATCGCGAGCATATTCAAGCTGCGCTCGTATCAGCGTCACCTGTTTTTTAAGTTCACTTGCAGATGGACCTTCGCCCATCGATAACACGACCACGGCCGATCCTAAACCGATCAGCATAATAACGAGCAACATTTCCAGCAGGGAAAAGCCGTGTGAGCGCATTACTTAATGTTCCAGTTACCGATATCGTCTTTGGTATCGCTCTGTCCATCCGGGCCATCAGAGAACACATCAATATCGCCATGTTCACCAGGTGAGCGCAATTGATACGGGTTGCCCCATGGGTCATCCGGTAATCGGCGAATATAACCGCCATGGCGATAACTGCGCGGAATCGGATCGCTCTGCGGTTTTTGCACCAACGCTTTTAAACCCTGTTCGGTGGTTGGGTACACTCCGTTATCTAACTTATACATCTGCAGTGCATTTTCTAGCGCCACCACATCGGCCAACGCTTTTTTCTGATCTGCCTTCTCTTTGTTGCCCATCAGATTAGGCACGACCAACGTCGCCATCAGGGCGATGATCACCATCACAACCATCACTTCGAGCAAAGTAAACCCGCGAGCGTGACGCCGTTTGGGATGTGGCTGAACCATCATTCTCTCCTGGATATGATTAACCGACCATATTATTCAGCGCCAAAATAGGCTGAATAATGGCCATTACGATAAATAACACGATTGCCGCCATGGTAATAATGAGCACAGGCTCAAAAATCGTTAATGCAATCGATACCCGATAACTAAATTCACGGTCTTGAAAATCAGCCGCGCGCAGCAGCATCTGTTCCAGCTCACCGGTTTGTTCACCGCTTGCTATCATCTGAAGCAACATCGGTGAAAAAAGTTGTGTTTGGCTTAACGTATCCAAAAGTGGATTACCATTGCGCACTGATTCACTGGCTGCTGCGAGTTTTTCTCTGGCATACAGATTCGATAACACCTGCGAGGCAATTTGCATCGCTTCAACCAGCGGCACTGCGCTGGCCGTTAAAATACTTAGCGTTCGGGCAAAGCGCGCGGTTTGCTGCTCTAGAGCGACTTTGCCAAGCACCGGTAAATTCAGACTGTATTGATGAAAGCGCTTTTTTATCTCAGGTTTTCTTAAAGCGACTTTGACGCCGATAACCGCCGCCACAATAACCAGTGCAAGCCACCACCAGTTTTGCTCAAGAGCATGGCTTAAACCGATTAAAACACGCGTTGAAAATGGCAACTGCTGGCCCATATAAACAAACTGCGCGACGATTTTAGGCACGACAGCGGTGAGCAAAATTAAAATAACGCAGATGGAGACAACGACCAAAATAGCGGGATAGATCAGTGCTTGTAGCGTTTTCATGCGAATTTGCTGGCGCTGCTCGATATAATCAGCCAAGCGATTCAACACCAGATCGAGGTGGCCGGTGCGCTCTCCGGCAGCGACCATCGCTCGATAAAGATCATCAAAAATACGCGGAAATCCAGCCATCGCTTCGCTAAGAGAAAACCCTTGAGCGACCTGACTGCGCAGTTCAAAAATCAGCGCTTTAATCTGATTTTTATTACTTTGACGGGCCACTGCCCGCAACGATTCTTCAACTGGCAAGGACGCGGCAATTAAGGTTGCCAGCTGGCGGGTTAACAGCGCCAAGTCCGAATATTTAATTTTGCGAACTTTGCGCCGCACCGCCGACACATCACTGGGAGTGGGACCAGACGTTGCCTCTATCGCTAACGGCGTTAACCCTTGCGAGCGCAGTTGCTGGCGAACCAAACGAGCCGAATCACCATCAATGACGCCTTTTTTTGTGCGCCCTTTTTCATCCAGAGCTTGATACTGATAAGCAGCCATCAATGCTCCTCAAAAGTCACACGTAACACTTCGGCAATACTGGTTTGCCCAGATAAAACTTTGCTCGCACCATCAGCCAAAATACCTTGCGCATGTTTACGCGCTTCTTCAAGCATCTGCTGTTCACTCGCGCCTTCGTGGATCATCGCCCGCAATTTATCATTGGTAACAATCAGCTCATAAATCCCGGTTCGGCCGCGATACCCGGTTTGGTTGCAGTGCGCGCACCCAACCGGTTCATACACTTCGTGATGGTGATATTTATCCACATCTAAATCTAACAATCGGCACTCTTTTTTAGAGAGTTTATGGGCTTTACGACAGTGTGGGCAGAGCACCCGCACCAAACGCTGCGCCAATACGCCAAGCAGTGATGAGGATAATAAAAATGGCTCAATGCCCATATCCCGCAGCCGCGTTACTGCGCCAATTGCGGTGTTGGTATGCAGCGTTGATAACACTAAGTGGCCGGTTAAACTGGCCTGAATAGCAATTTCCGCGGTTTCTAAATCACGAATTTCCCCAATCATCACCACATCAGGGTCTTGGCGCAAAATAGCTCTAAGTCCACGGGCAAAGGTCATATCAACTTTGCCGTTGACCTGTGTCTGGCCAACCCCTTCAATGTTGTATTCAATCGGGTCTTCAACGGTAAGAATATTGCGCTCGGGGCTGTTAATGACATTGATGCCAGCATACAAAGTGGTGCTTTTACCTGAGCCAGTTGGCCCTGTCACCAGCAAAATACCGTGCGGTTTGCCAAGCAATTCGCTAAGTTTATCGTGCTGTTTATCGCTCATCCCAAGATTGGCCAAGCTCATGCCAGAGCTTTGTTTATCGAGCAGACGCAAGACCACTCGCTCACCAAAGCTAGAAGGCATGGTTGAAACCCGCAAATCGACCGCTCGCCCCCCAATACGCAAGGATATGCGACCATCTTGCGGGAGGCGTTTTTCAGCAATATCGAGTTTTGCCATTACTTTTACACGAGCAATGAGCAAAGCTGCTAACTGGCGTTTAGGGCGAATAATTTCGCGCAACACACCATCAATACGAAAACGAATCGACAGTGTCTTTTCAAACGTTTCGATATGAATATCACTGGCCTGCTCTTTGATTGCTTCTGAGAGCATAGCGTTCATCAAGCGAATAATCGGCGCATCATCATCAGACTCAAGCAGGTCTTCATCATCAGCAAACTCACCGGCGAGGGTATAAAAGTCCATCTCGCTGCCCAGATTTTCCATCAGCTCACGAGCCTGCGATGAATCGCGCTGATAATAATCGCTAAGCAATTTCTCAAACTGCTCAGCGCTTACTCTCTCAATCGCAAAAGCTCTGTTGGCAATACGCCGCACCTCTAATACAACTGGGGCAGCAAGCTCGCCAGCGCAGTAGAGAACGTTTGCCGATGAATCAAGCAACACCTGATTTTTCTTAGCAAAACCATACGGCAAACGCACAGATTCAAGCTCAGGCGATAAAGACAGCGAATCACTCATTGGTCAATCCTTGCGCCATTGAATCGCTATTCGAGCTGGATGTTTTTTTCATCTTATTCATATATTTTTGAACAGATTGAGGCAGTTGCTCATTGGTACCAAAGGTCGGTAAAACAGGCTGCTTATTATCCGGCAGCAACATAATACCTTGATCTTTACGATACAATTCCAATGCCCGAATCGCAGTATATTTGCGCGCACTTAAAGCACCAGCAGTCTGAGAGTCTCGCACGATGGTCGGTTTAATAAAGATCATCAAATTACGTTTGACCTGCTCGCTCGATTTAGAACGAAATAACGCTCCCAGATATGGAATGTCGCCCAAAAGCGGCACTTTGCTCACGCTTTGTTCCACTTCATTATCAATCAAACCACTTAACACCAAGGTTTGATTGTTATCCACCAGCACGCTGGTATTGAGCTCGCGTTTGGAAAAAGTAACATCCACCGAGGTCTGGCCATTCACTTTGGAAACTTCCTGCTTAATTTTAAGCTGGACGGCATTACCATCGTTGATTTGTGGGGTCACCGTTAACTTAATGCCCACCTCTTTGCGCTCAACGGTGGTAAATGGGTTGCTGTTATCAGAACCCGTTGTCGAACCGGTTTTAATTGGCACCTCTTCACCAACCAAAAACGAAGCTTGCTGGTTATCAAGGGTGGTAATTGATGGCGTTGCCAACACATTGGTTTTCGAATCCGTTTTAGAAGCCTGAATCAGTGCGCCCCAACCGCCTTTATAAAAGCCAACAATCGCGCCTTGCACACCAGATAAAGCCGAAGCTAAATCACTCACATCCCCAGAGGATGATGTTGAAGTGGTGGTGCCATCTGAATCATAGGTAGTTGATGTCGTGCTGCGGGCATTGAAAATCCCTTCAGCAATGGAGCTTACCGGCACGCTGGAGCCATTACTAAATTGCGTACCACCACCGGGGGTCACCCACTGAACGCCTAAGTTAGCACCCGAGGTGTCGGCGACTTCGACAATCATCGCTTCAACATGCACCTGCGCCCGGCGAATATCCAGCTGATTAATCACTTTACTGAGCGAGCGCATCGTCTGCGGTTTGGCAGTTATCACCAATGAATTGGTGTCATCAAACGCTTCGATAGAGAAATTGCGCTCACTGGAGCTGCTAGTGCTGGCGGTTTTCTCACCTTTTGCTTTCGCCTGCTGCTTGCCAATTGTTTGGCTTACGCCTTGGAGCACTTTGACCAGATCTTTGGCATGGGCATATTTAAGATAAAAGACGCGGGTATTGCCGTATGACTGCAGCTCGCTATCGAGCTGATTAATCAGATGCGCAATGCGAGCGCGCGCTTTTGGATTACCAGAAATTAATACACTGTTGGTGCGCTCATCGGCCACAACTGATGGCACCAGTGAACGTGGTTGATCGCGGGTATCGGTTTTGCTTAGCACTGAGTCAACAACCCGCACAATTTCACTGGCGGCGGCATATTTTAAACGCACAACATCCACATGCTGATCATCGGCCTGATCGACCTGATGAATAATATCCACCATTCGATTAACCACCGCGGCGCGGCCCGTAATCATCATCACATTCGAGGGTGCATAATGAATAACATTGCTACTGCCACTGGCATCGCTTAGCTGGCGAAGGATAGGAGTAAGCTCTTTAACCGAGACATTACTCACCGGTACAATGCGTGTAACCATCTCATCGCCCTGACCTGGATGTTTGGCAGAAGCTAGCGGAATCGCTGAAGCTTTTGCCGTTTGCGCAGGGACAACTTTCACCACACCATCAGGCATATTGACCGTTGCTAAGCCGTAGACTTCCAACACATTTAAGAAAAACTGGTAATACTGTTTTTCGTTAAGCATGTTGTAACTGCGCACATTCACTTGGCCATGAATAGACGGGTCAACAATGATCGTTTTATGAAGATTTCGTCCCACCGTGTTAATGAATTCGGTGATATCAGTTTGTTTAAAATTGGCGGAGTAATCGGCGGCCATCACCGGAATCGACACCAAAAGCCAAACACCCATTAACAGAGCCTGACAAAGTGCCTTCGTTCCCTTTTTCATCTAAAACTGAATCTCCTGCATCTATTTAGGTGGGAAAATGAATCGTAATTGTTCTGCGCATTCCGTGGCGAATCACGACCACTTGGCATTGTGTTGCGCTATCTATCTGGCGCAACATTTTAATCACCCCACGGGTGTCGTTTAAAGCCTGCCCAT
This sequence comes from Celerinatantimonas sediminis, assembly GCF_046054195.1. NCBI lineage: Bacteria > Pseudomonadati > Pseudomonadota > Gammaproteobacteria > Celerinatantimonadaceae > Celerinatantimonas > Celerinatantimonas sediminis. The sequence continues at coordinate 275,032 of NZ_JBEQCS010000001.1, read as the reverse complement.
TCATTGATACCGCCAAATCGCCAGGTTCAAACCCTAAGCGGGTAAACAATTTTGGATCAGGACCCGGGCTTAACTCATAACCCAGTAATTTTTGCCCTTGATAGGTCGGTTTAATACTGAGATAGCGGTTGAGCTTAGCCGGATCGTGCAAAATTTCTGGCAATGATGGAATCGGCGCGGCGGCTTTTTTCACAGGCAAAGCTTTTTTGGGTTGTGCCATAGCGACCGGCGCTTGCTCGCGCTCATCGCTCTGCGGCAAATAAAGCTGCTCATCCTGACCGCTTCGCGTAATCACAACGTGATTTGGATACACCTGTTTGAGCTTGGCCTGCGTGCCTTCAATGGTCTCACCTTGGCCGTAAACTCGCTGCTGACCTGACTGAGCAATCACCGCCAAAGCCCGAGTTGGGTCATCACTATAAAGCACACCCGCTAACGTGATGGGCAATTGCGTTTTCGGCAGTGCCGAAGGGCCATCAACCGTTGGCGCTTTACCAAACAAGTTAAGTGCCAAAAGCTCGTTAAATGGCACTGAAGCAGTGGTTTGATTGCTTACAGCGCTGCTCAGTGAAAGTGACGATGAACCACTTTGTGGCCACAATTTCCAACTTAGCAACGCCAGTTGATAACAACCTAAGATGATCAAACAGCAACTGAATACGGCGAAAATTTTCGCACGCACTTGCTCCTTGCTAAACCACAATGCTATTTGATTAAACTGATTCATCTTCTTAATACTTTTGTCTCGTGCAAGCTATGACTGCCTTAAAGCGCTTAAGTTCAGCGAAACTTACACTCAGAAATGTAAATTAATTACGCAGATACTCTTATTATGCGCAGGGTGCCCAATGTTGAATGTTCCGTCAAGACTTATCTGGGCAATCATTCTGCTTAAACTTAGGCCTCGTTAATTGTTTTATTATTATGCAGCAAACAGCCAATTGATTTAATAGCTAAATGCGTTAAACGTGGCCGAGAGTCTCTTAAATCGTTCTGCGAGAGCGCTCACAAACCTGTTATAATAGCGATTTTAACAATGCGAGTTTATCTATGGCACAATCAAATAAAATTCGCTTAGACAAATGGCTCTGGGCGGCTCGGTTTTATAGAACCCGTTCACTGGCAACGGAAGTCATTCAAGGTGGGAAAGTGCACTATAATGGCCAACGCTGCAAACCTAGTCGCGTTGTTGAAATAGGCGCAACGATTAGCCTGTGGCAATCGAATGAGCAGCGAGAAGTCATTGTCAAAGAGCTCAGTGAAAAACGGGCTAACGCAACCGTTGCTCAAACACTCTATGAAGAGACTGAGCAAAGCATTGCTAAACGGCAAATACATCAAGAGCAGCGAAAATTGGCTCCCAAACCATTAGCTCCAGAGCGGCGACCGGATAAAAAACAACGCCGCCAGATTATTCAGTTCAAACACCAACACACAGGTGAGTAAATCATGGCTCAAAGCGATACCTTATACCGCTATATTTTTGAAGATTACCAGGTCCGTGCTGAGCTGGTACAACTAGATGAAACACTGCAGACGATTTTATCTCAGCGAGATTATCCGCCAGCCATTCGCAAAATTCTGGCGCAATTGTTGGCATCAACAAGCTTGTTGACTGCAACGCTTAAGTTTGAAGGGGATATCACCGTTCAGCTGCAAGGCACTGGTGCTCTGCACTATGTGGCTATCAACGGCAACAACCAGCAGAAAATGCGCGGAGTTGCGCGCTGGGATGAACAACGTTATCAAGACAGTGACTCACTGGAAACGCTCGTTGGGGACAATGCGCGATTAGTGATAACCATTGCCCCCGCCAATGGAGAGCGTTATCAAGGCATTGTGGCACTCGCGCCAGAAGGGGTTGCCGCCTCTATTGAGAACTACTTTGCGCAATCTGAGCAGCTTCCCACTAATTTATGGCTGTTCTTCCAAGATGACGAACAAACGCCTTGCTGCGCCGGAATGCTGATTCAGCAATTGCCTGTCAATGGCGGTGGATTATCCAACGATTATCAGCATATTTATGAGCTCACGCGCACCGCCACTGCACAGGAAATCTTTACCTTGCCAGCTGAGCAAATGCTCTATCGGCTCTATCATCAAGAAAAAGTGCGATTATTTGACCCGCAGCCGGTTGAATTTGCCTGCACCTGCTCAAAAGAGCGTTGTCAGGCAGCGCTGTTTTCAATGCACGAAGATGAACTTTTAGATATCTGTGAAGAACAAGGTGGCATTGCTATGCACTGTGAATTTTGTGGCAGTGAATATCGCTTTGATAGAAACGATATTACCGAGCTTTTTCACGGCTCGCTCAATAAACCGCAAACTCACTAGTTTAAAACTCTAAAGGCAGCACTCGCTGCCTTTTTTATTGTATAAAACTTAACCGTTTCTTTGATACATTTCGCAATAATCCTCATTACTGCTTACCCCCGCCAATAAGCATGTTGCTTTCAACTATAACTATATAAGAAAGATCAATAGAACCTCCCCCTACAAGGAGTTTTACATATGAACGAGCACATAAATCGCCTTAAAAGCGATCTGCAGCACTATGGGATCAAAAACACCACCGAAATTGTCTATAACCCAAGTTACGAGCAGTTGTTCATTGAAGAAACCAAGTCGGATCTAGTTGGCTATGAACGTGGTAAAGAAACAAAGATGGGGGCTATAGCCGTTGACACCGGGGTATTTACCGGGCGCTCACCAAAAGACAAATACATTGTCCAAGATGAGGTCACCGAAGATACCCTGTGGTGGAATAATCCACACTCTAAAAACGATAATAAACCCATTAGTCCACAAGTTTGGGACGAGCTAAAAGAACTCACGGTCAAAGAGCTGAGCGCTAAACGACTTTTTGTAGTTGATACCTATTGCGGAGCAAACGAAGATTCACGCCTGTGCGTGCGTTTTGTGACCGAAGTGGCCTGGCAGGCACATTTTGTCAAAAACATGTTCATCCGCCCGGATGAATCAGAGCTGGCCAATTATAAACCTGATTTTGTAGTGCTCAATGCCTCAAAAACAACCAACCCTAACTGGCAACGGCAAAATTTGCATTCAGAAAACTATACCGTGTTTAACCTCACCGAACGGATGCAACTCATCGGTGGTACTTGGTATGGCGGCGAGATGAAAAAAGGGATTTTTTCAATGATGAACTACTATCTCCCGCAACGTGGAATTGCTGCGATGCATTGCAGCGCCAACCGAGGTCAAGCTGGGGATGTTGCTATCTTTTTCGGCCTATCAGGCACGGGAAAAACCACCTTATCAACCGATCCTAAACGAGCATTGATTGGTGATGATGAACACGGCTGGGACGATGATGGCGTGTTTAACTTTGAAGGCGGATGCTATGCCAAAACCATTCATCTAAGCGAGCAAGCAGAGCCTGATATTTACCATGCGATTCATCGCGATGCACTGTTGGAAAATGTGGTAGTTGATGATGCTGGAAATATTGATTTTGATGATGGCTCAAAAACAGAGAATACCCGCGTTTCTTACCCTATCTATCATATTGAAAATATTGTTAAAACGGTTTCAAAAGCAGGCCATGCGCAAAAAGTTATTTTTCTAACAGCTGATGCTTTCGGGGTGCTGCCACCGGTTGCCAAACTAACGGCCGATCAAACCCAATATCACTTTTTATCTGGGTTCACGGCAAAACTGGCGGGCACTGAATGTGGGATTGATGAACCAACTCCAACCTTTTCAGCCTGTTTTGGTGCTGCATTTTTAACATTGCATCCAACACAATATGCCGATGTATTGGTCAAACGGATGAAAGCCAGCGGTGCCAGTGCTTATCTGGTTAATACGGGATGGAATGGCTCGGGCAAACGAATTTCGATTGCAGACACCCGAGCGATTATCGATGCCATTTTAGCCGGCGAGCTCGATGATGCTGAAACGCAAACCTTACCAATTTTTGATCTTGCGGTTCCAACTCACCTAAATGGGGTCGACTCAACCATTCTCGACCCACGTAATACCTATAAAGACCCCGCCAAATGGCAGGAAAAAGCCAACCAACTGGCTAAACTGTTCATTGATAATTTCCATCAGTACACCGATGAACAAGCAGGTAAAGCGCTAGTAAAAGCCGGACCAAAACTTTAACAAAGGGCAAACCAACCGGGAGTAGTCCCGGTTGGTTCTGTTTCAAAGCATCACTTACCAGATATCTTTTTTGTAATGACCTGCCACACTTTCGAGCATTTTTGGGTCAAACTCAGGGCGTTTCACGCCAGCTTTTCGCTGTCGCTCATAATCTTTAAGCACATAAAACGCGATCGGAGCTAAGAAAATAATCGCTATTAAGTTAGTGGTTGCCATCAACCCCATCGCAAAATCGGCGAGATCCCAGACAAATTTAAGATCAGCAACCGAGCCAATATAAACCATCGCAATCACTGCAATTCGCAACGTCCAAATGGCAACTTTAGGATGACCTTTAAACAGATAACCGATATTAATTTCACCATAAGCGTAGTTGCCAATAATCGAGGTGAAGGCAAACAAGAAAATCGCAATCGCCACAAAATAGGTACCAAATGCCCCGAGGTGTTCGGTCATCGCCTGCTGAGTGAGTTGAATACCTTCGACTTTCTGACCTAACCCACCACTTAACAGTTTGTCATAAACGCCTGAGAGTAAAATCACCACCGCGGTACAACTACAAATCACCAACGTATCGATAAACACCCCAAACGCTTGAACCAGACCTTGTGATGCTGGGTGACTCACTGTTGCAGTGGCTGCCATATTCGGAGCCGAGCCCATCCCCGCTTCGTTAGAGAACAGACCGCGTCGAATCCCATTTTCCATCGCGATTTTAACCGAATAGCCAACTGCACCACCGACCATTGGGCCGTAGCCAAATGCGCTTTTGAAGATAAGCTCCAACATCGCAGGCACATGGCTGATATTCACCAGCAGAATATATACCGCGACCAACAAATACAGCGAGGCCATCACCGGTACGATTTTTTCAGCGGTAATCGCCACTGAGCGCACACCACCGATAATAATCAGCGCGGTTAGCGCCGCTAATACAATCCCCGTCACATAATTTGGAATTGCAAATGCGCCAGTCATGCCTTGGGCGATGGTATTGGCTTGTGCTCCATTAAAGGCAATACCATAAGCAATCAGCAAGAAGATAGCGAACACAATACTCATCCAGCGATGACCTAATCCCCGTTCGATATAGTAAGCAGGGCCACCACGGAACGAACCATCACTGTGAGGCTCTTTATAAACCTGCGCCAAAGTTGACTCGATAAAGGCGGTAGCAAGTCCAACTAAAGCGGTCATCCACATCCAAAAAATAGCGCCTGGACCACCAGCCCAAAGCGCAATCGCAACGCCAGCTAAGTTGCCGGTACCAACTCTAGAAGCCAGTGATGTCGCAAACGCCTGAAATGCGCTGATACCTTTTTCCCCAGCGGCTCGGCGCTGAAAGGTAATTTTCATCATATGGCCAAGCAGACGGAACTGCATAAAGCGGGTAAATAAAGTAAATAAGATCCCCGCCCCTAACAACAGGTACACCAGAATATAGCTCCAGATAAAGTGACTTATCGGATCCATAAACCAGTGAATGGCGCTCTCGATCTGGTTTAAATCCATAGTTTTGCTCTCCAAAAAAATGACCTGCTTATGACTCCAAAGAATCATCAGGCTTTTATGATATTTTTTATATGGCGCAAGCTGACCTTATCACCCCAAAAACGGGGTAAAATCGGCTTCGATAGAGCCCCAAAAAAGGCTCTAAAAAATCAGCTCACGTTGAGGTTTTATATGATTTTTGCCTAACTTAGGCGGGGCAGTTTACACGATATACGCAAAAATCGTAGGCTTTTTGCGTATTACAGCCATTTGACATAATAAACAATGACGTCAAATCACTGCTGATTCATTGCTTTACGCGACATTTCGAGGCTAATTAAAACTTTTGAGCATTTCAGCGTTTTTTACAGACAAAAGCGCCATTTTCACATTTGTAAGACTTCTCTTACAAATCACTCATTCGCTAAATTTTAAGCCATAAGATTGCATAACTGCGAACATGAATACTATTTATTACCCCTCAGCGCTGCTATAATACGCTTCCGATTCCCCATCGGACCTTAGGATCACACCATGACCAACCCGCTTTTTCATCGGCACATTATTTCAATTACCGATTTAAGCCGCGCTGAGCTGGAATTGATCATCGACACCGCGAGTCGACTCAAATCCTCTCCCCAACCTGAATTGTTAAAAGATAAAGTTGTAGCAAGCTGCTTTTTTGAAGCATCAACCCGAACCCGTTTATCATTTGAGACCGCAGTACATCGTTTAGGAGGAAGTGTGATTGGCTTCCCTGATGGTGGCAATACCTCAATGGATAAAAAAGGTGAAACACTGGCAGATTCAGTGAGAATCATCTCATCATATAGCGATGCATTTTTTATGCGCCATCCTCGCGAAGGCGCAGCAAGGCTCGCCAGTGAATTTTCCAGTGTACCGGTTATCAATGGCGGTGATGGCTCGAACCAACACCCAACGCAAACCCTTTTAGATTTGTTCACCATTTATGAAACGCAAGGCACATTAGAAGGGCTGAAAGTGGCGTTTGTCGGTGATTTGAAATATGGCCGAACCGTTCACTCACTGGCGCAAGCACTATCATTGTTTGGCTGCGAGCTACATTTTATCGCACCACCTGCGCTTGCCATGCCTGATTATCTGATTGATGAACTGACCGACAAAGGCATCGATTGTCGCTTCCATCAGAGCATTGAAGAGGTCATTGATGATTTAGATATTCTGTATATGACCCGCGTGCAAAAAGAGCGTTTTGATGAAACTGAATATCAGTACATCCGCTCTGCATTCGTGCTCGAAGCCAGCATGCTCAAAGGCGCAAAAGAAAATCTAAAAATCTTACACCCGCTGCCACGAGTTGATGAAATTAACGTCAATGTCGATCAAAGCCCGCATGCCTACTATTTTGAACAGGCCCGCAATGGGGTATTTGCCCGTCAGGCATTATTAGCCTTGGTTCTGACTAACCACTTTGGAGCATAACAATGGAAAAAAAATTACAAGTCGAAGCCATTGAGCAAGGGACGGTGATTGACCATATTCCAGCAGGTCAGGGGATCAAAATCTTACGTTTTTTGCAACTGGCCGATGCGAATCGCCGACTGACCATTGGCCTAAATTTACCAACCCATAATGATCAAGCCAAAGATCTGATTAAAGTGGCCGACACCATTTTAACCGAAGAACAGGCTAATCAGCTGGCCTTATTTGCGCCAACAGCCACCGTTAATGTTATTGAAAACTATACGGTTGTTCGTAAATTTCAGGTCACTCAGCCACAAGCGGTGCAAGGTGTTTTTAAATGTCCGAACAGTAACTGCATAACCCACACGGAAAAGGTTCCTAGCAATTTCCATGTGCAAACCAGCAAAACTGGGCAGATTAAGCTGAAATGCCATTACTGTGAAAAAAGCTTTGCCACAAGCCTATTTGATGAACTCAAAGACGCTTAACTAAGCTTTAACTGGGCCAGGTAAATGGCACTTGGCCCTTCATGAGACGAATAGTAACTAACTTGCAGTTGGCTCTCACTCATCCATGCCATTCCCGCATAACTGGTATCACCGGATGAAGGCAGCGCCAAAAGCTCGATAATCTCGCCGTTATTAATGTCAATCTGACAAACACTGGTTCGAAACGGCGCAAATAATCGCACGACAGCTAACAATTGCTGGCTCTTTGTCAAAGTGAGCACCGGCCCACCAATGCGAATATTCAAAGTTTGCCACTGCCAGCTCTGATATGGCGGTTCACTTTGCCCAAGCAGAGCTCGCGGGTCCTTCCCATCGCGGCGCAACAAGCAAAACATCTTCCCTCTAGAATCTAGGCACAAACCCGTTTCGTTAGGGTAACCATCCAAAATTCTGTGCTCATTTAACGGATTATCGAGCATTAATTGCGAGCTGAAATCTTGATTAATCTGATAAAATTTAAACGTATTCGGATGCTGATAAGCAAAGCCAAAAGCGTGCTCTTTACGCCATTGCATCCGCCACAACCACTGGTTTGGGGCGGCGAGCTGCGCTTTTTGTTGCCAGTTGTCTTGTTCAAGTTGATAAACAATACTGCGCAGCTGTTTATTATCAACCAGGGCGCAATTAAGCAATAAATTGCCATCGGGCGAGATAGAAAATTTCGGGTCTCTTAAATCGCCAGATACGCGAATCACACTCTGCTCAGTCCAGCCACATTGTGTTTGTTTTTTCACCACAATCACACCATCTTGGCGGTGATGGCTGGAAGCTTGTCGATAAGCGAGCCAAAGCGTATCAGAAAAGCAGATCAAGTCTGTAAAAGCCAGATGCAATTTTTCACTTTTAGCGACACATTCAAGCTGTTTGAGAGCAATATTCATACTTTTAGATACTTTTAGCTGTGCTTATTGCGAATAATTAAGCGCCTTGGAACGACTTCTAACCCACTTTGATAATCACCCTCGAGTGCCTTTAAAACAATATTAATCGCTTTTTCAGCAATGATCGGCATCTGCTGCGCTAAGCTATTGACCGGGTGAGTTAGCAAGTCCAATAGCCGATTATCACCAAATGTGGCCAGAGTGACTTTTTTCAGCCATTCGGGGCGGCGAACCAATTGTGATAGCCCACCATCGAGCAACACATAAGCCGTAGTTAGAATCAAATCAGGCTTAAACTCCAGCGCTTTATTCATCATCACCGCGCCTTGTTCTTGGCTGTAATGATGCCCGTAGAAAAACTCATAATCGGCATGCGGAAGATTTTCCTTAAGCGCCTGACAAGCACCCGCTTCACGCTCACTGGAAACCTGTAATTGGGGCAGCGCGCCAATAATGGCCACCCGCTGCATTGACTCTCTAAGACTTGATTTCATCAGTGCCGCCGCGCCTTTGCGGTTTTCACTGGTGATGTTGGCAAACAGTTGCGGATCGAGCCAACGGTCCAAAGCCACAATCGGTTTACCAGAGCGCAATAGTTTCGGATAGAAATCATTATCTGGCGGCAAACTGCTAGCCACTAACAGTGCATCAACGCCTCGAGCAATCAGACTTTGTGTCAGCTGAATTTCAATCTCGGGTAAATCATCACTGCAGCAGATAATCAGTTGATAGCCTCGCTCTCGGGCACTTTGCTCAAGATGTTTGGCTAATTTGGCATAACTGGGGTTTTCCAGATCGGGAACAATACATCCGAAAGAACGACTATTACCAGAGCGCAGCTGAGCCGCACTTTGGTTGGGTTGATACTTATACTGCTCAACCACCGCCATCACCCGAGCAACGGTCTTATCACTAATACGATATTGTGACGCTTTGCCATTGATCACCGCGCTAGCAGTGGTTCGCGAGACTCCGGCTAACTGGGCAATTTGTGCAAGTTTCATGGAAATACCTCAATTTGATCCGGCTCACAACTAGAAAAAAAAACAAAAATTGCTATTGCATCATTTGCTGACACGATTCAGCATACCCCATAACCAATTGGCCCAATATAGCATCGGGTCAAAAAGGCTTTTTAGAGTGTGGTTTTTTTAAAAATATAGAGTTAAGTCACATTTTCTCTTTTTTTACCTCAATGCTGAATCGTTTTAGCTAAGCTAAAGTCATACAGCGACAACGAGCAAAGGAATCGAGTATGCTGAAAATTCATACTGACAATATCACACTAGGTGCTAGCGCAGCCGACAAGACAGCTGCGATTACCCTAGTTGCAAGCAAATTGACCAAAGCAGGTTTTGTCAAAAGCGGTTATGTCGATGGCATGTTGGCTCGAGAACAACAATCGAGCACCTATCTGGGTAATGCTATCGCGATTCCTCATGGCACAACCGATACCCGCGACCAAGTTGAACAAACGGGCCTGCAGCTAGTGCAGTTTCCACAAGGCGTCGACTGGGGCGAAGGCAACATCGTTTATTTAGCAATTGGGATTGCCGCACAATCTGATGAACATCTGACGATTCTACGCCAATTAACCCATGTTCTCGACCAAGATAACTTAGATGAGAAACTCAAAAATGTGACTGATCCACAAGCGATTGTGGAACTTCTCAGCGCCAATGCGCCGCTCAAATTTGATAGTGACAGCATTGTGCTTGATTTTCCTGTCTCCAACTTAACGCAGTTACAAGCAGTAGGTGCGGGCCAACTTAAACAAACTGGCGTCATTGGCGATCAAGGTATTGGCGCGTTAATGAGTACGCCGCCAACACCATTGGGCAATGGCGTATGGTTAAGCTCATCGAATCAGGATGTACAAACCAGTGGAGTTAGTATTATCCGGGCACGCCAGCCATTTGATAATAACGGCCAGTCAGTACAGACGCTGATTAGCATTGCAACCAAAGATGACAAAGCAAAACCGGTATTAGAAAAATTGGTTGCACTGATGGATAGCGATCAGTTGGCAACACTGGCAACGGCCCCTGATAGTGATGCGATACTCGCGCTATTAAGCGATAAAGCTGCATCAGGTGAGGCCCAAGCGCAAAACCAAGAGCTTGGCGATGGGGTCCTTCAAGAAGTGGTTAAACTTAAAAATCCACATGGCTTGCACGCCCGCCCTGGCGCGGTTCTGGTCAAAGCGATTAAAGAATATGACGTCAAAATCACCGTTGAGAACCTCACCGAAGGCACCGGCCCGGTTAATGGCCGCAGTCTAATGAAAGTCATCGGCCTGGGAGCTCAATACAACCATGAACTGCGCTTTAGTGCAGAAGGGGAAAATGCTCGTCTGGCTCTGGATCATATCAAAGATGCGATCAACTCGGGTTTGGGAGAAAAACTATGAAGGTCGCAACTATTACCCTAAACCCAGCGTTGGACCTAACCGGTCAGCTCAATACGCTGGTAGTAGATAACGTCAACCTCGTTGATCAAGCCAGCCTCACGCCAGGTGGTAAAGGGATTAATGTCGCCCGAGTGCTGCATGATTTAGGAACCAAAGCGAGTGTCAGTGGTTGGCTTGGCGATGAAAACCAAGACCCATTTGTTCATCTTTTTCAACAAATTGATGCCAAAGATGAATTTTTACGGCAGAGCGGAACAACACGAACTAATGTAAAACTAGCCGAAACCAATGGCCGGGTAACTGATATTAACTTTCCAGGCATGGCTATTGACCATCAGGCTGTCCAGCAGATGGAGAAAAAGCTCATCGAATTAGCCGCTACCCATCAGTGGTTTGTACTGGCCGGAAGCTTACCGCGTGGCGTCAGCCCAACGCTCTATCAACGCTGGATTGAATTATTAAATAAACACGGAGCTCGAGTCATCTTTGATAGCAGCGCAGATGCTCTGAGCTATGGATTGGAAGCTGCACCTTATTTGGTTAAGCCAAATGAGCACGAACTGGCTCAATGGATTGGCCATGAACTTAACGATGAGACCGCAATAATTAAAGCGGCTCGCCAACTAATCAACAAGGGAATTACCCATGTGTTGGTCTCGCGCGGCAGTGATGGCGTCATCTGGGTGACGGATAAGCAGGTAGTTAAAGCCAAACCGCCCAAAATGAATGTTGTCAGTACCGTTGGCGCAGGCGACTCCATGGTTGCAGCTATGACCCATGCCTTAATACAAGGTTGGGATGTAACCAAGAGCGTCACTTATGCCACCGCCGTTTCAGCATTGGCAGTGACACAGGTTAGCGTCGGCATCGGCGATCAAAGCAAACTCGAGTCGTTAATTGAGCAAATACAAGTTAGTGAATTGCCTAATACGTGAGGAGCCAAAGGATGAAAATAGCCATTATTACAGCCTGCCCAGCGGGCGTCGCTACCAGCTTTATGGCAGCCAGACGCTTAGAAGAAAAGGCGAAAAAACAAGGTATTGAAGCATTAGTTGAGTGTCACTCTAATGTTGAACCAGTCCAGTTATTAACAACCGAACAGCTAGCTTCATGCGATAAAGTGATTGTCGCTGTTCCACAAAATCACAATGTGGATTTATCCCGCTTAAATGGACTTAATGTCGCTCAAAGCAGTGTTGATGCGATTTTAGCTGACCCTCAAGCCGTGCTTGAAGCACCAGCAAGCTTATTTGAAGCGCCGCAACATGCCGTTCATGCACAAAGCCCAGATCATCTCAATGTGGTTGCAGTCACCGCCTGCCCTACTGGTGTTGCCCACACGTTTATGGCCGCTGAAGCACTTGAGCAAGCGGCGCAGCGTCGTGGCTGGACTATCAAAGTAGAAACTCGCGGCAGTGTTGGCGCGAAAAATCAGCTCAGCGAAGATGAAATTGCCAAAGCAGATCTTGTGATTCTGGCGACCGATATTGAAGTCGACAGATCACCATTTGCTGGGAAAAAAGTCTATCACTGCTCAACAGGCGCAGCCCTTAAGAAAACTCAGCAAGTGTTAGATGATGCGCCGCAAGAAGCAACGTTACAGGCTAAATCATCGGATGGCAGCGAAGCTCAAGCCAAAGGCAAAGAGCGCACCGGTGTCTACAAACATCTGTTGACCGGCGTTTCGTTCATGCTCCCAATGGTTGTCGCTGGCGGGCTCTTAATTGCATTGTCGTTCCTATTCGGCGGCATTCATGCAGGAGATAAAGAGAATGCCGGCACTATCGCATGGGCACTGGCACAGATTGGCGGCGGAACTGCTTTCAAACTGATGATCCCGTTACTGGCAGGTTATATCGCCTACTCAATCGCTGACCGTCCAGGGTTAACACCGGGGATGATTGGCGGGATGTTAGCAGCCTCATCGATATTAAACGCAGGGTTTATTGGCGGTATTATTGCAGGCTTCTTAGCTGGTTATCTAACCTTATACCTGAACAAATGGATTAAATTGCCAGAGAGTATCAATGCCCTCAAACCCATTCTAATTCTGCCACTGTTAACTAGTACCATCACCGGTTTGGCACTCATTTATGTGATTGGTGGCCCAACCGCTTATATCATGGAAAGCTTAACAAACTTCCTCAAACACATGGGTTCAGACTCAGCGTTGTTGATGGGCTTGTTGCTTGGTCTGATGATGTGCTTTGACTTGGGTGGCCCGATTAACAAAGCAGCCTACCTGTTCGGGGTTGGCCTGTTAGAAAAACAAACCGGGTTAGATGCCTCGGCAACGATGCCAATGGCCGCCATTATGGCCGCCGGGATGGTTCCACCATTAGGTATGGGGCTGGCAACATTTATCGCTCGGCGCAAATTCAGTAAACCTGAGCTAGAAAGTGGTAAAGTTGCCTGCGTTTTAGGAGCTTGCTTTATCTCTGAAGGTGCGATTCCATTTGCGGCTCGCGACCCGATGCGCGTCATTCCAGCCAATATGATTGGTGGGGCGATTACTGGTGCATTATCGATGTATTTCCATTGCGAACTGCGTGCGCCACATGGCGGGATCTTCGTCTTATTAATTCCAAAAGCTGTCAATAACGTACTGCCATATTTAGCTGCAATCGTAATTGGAGCCGTGGTTACCGGTGTTATTTACGCCTTTATCCGCAAGCCTGATACGGCAACAGTTGCAAAACCTGCGGGCGAATCGATTATTTAATCTCACTTTGATAGCCTGAGCACAAGCTCAGGCTATTGTTCTGTTGCAAATCTGTACAAAGCTCTGCGATTAATTCATTATTAAAGTTAAGGTTTTTACCTTAATGGAGTTTTGCTCATGGTGATGATGGATCCGCTTGAACAGATGCTAAACATTGATTTGCGCCAATATCATGGTCAATCAGAATTACTGGACTATGACAGTGACCAGTTAGCCAGCCACTATCAGCACCCAGTGCAGGTTCTTGATGAAATAGCCCACCAACTTAAGCTCGATAGCAATGCACTGCAGCGCCAGTTTGGCCGGGTGTTATTTCAATATCTACTCGAGAAGCATCCTGATTTACTCGATAACGCAAAAGATAGCTTTGAGCTATTCTGCCACCCAGATACACCGTTGCAGCTCGAAATCAGCCATATTTATGCCGACCGAGAGCCTCCTCGCTTTACTGTCATTCAATGGCAGCCTCCTGAGTTATTAGTCTTTGATTATCAATCTTCACTGCCTTTTGCCCATGTCTGCCATGGCTTTCTTAAAGCCTGTAGTAACTATTTTGCTGAACCTGTCATCATCCACCAACAGTTGATAGATGGGGCACTAAACCATGCGCGCTTTACGATGAGCCATCCTGATTAATAAATTAGGAAACAGATAATTTGATCTTTTTTAAATAAATACATTGCACACAATTAAATTGCGCGCTATATTTATTTCCAACGAGACATCAGAGGCACGAAGAATCCGATGAAACAACATTATCCACAACTTGAACTAGACCAGCAGCTTTGCTTTGCGTTGCATTCAACCATGCTTTCGCTTAACAAAGTGTACCGCAAAGTCCTCAAGCCACTGGATCTGACGTATTCGCAGTATTTAGTCATGTTGGTTTTGTGGGAACAGGATAACGTCACCGTTTCAGCATTGGGTGAACGGTTATTTTTAGATTCAGCGACTCTGACACCGTTACTTAAACGTCTGCAAGCAAAAGGTTTAATAAACCGCCAACGTGGACATGCAGATGAGCGAGAAGTGTTTATCACTCTGAGCAATAGCGCTGATGCGCTGCGCCATCAGGCGCAAGATATTCCAACACAGATAGCCTGTGCTAGTCAGTGTGCTTTGCCAGAGCTTGATGAGCTTCGCCAAAAGCTCATCAGTTTACGCAACAATTTGCGCATTTCAGAACCGACACTTTGAACCAACATTTAAAATCGCAAGCAAAATTAGGAGAGTCAATCATGGCTATTGAAAAAGTACTTTATCAAACTCAAGCAACTTCAACTGGCGGCCGCGAAGGTCATTCTGTATCAGAAGACGGCGTATTAGACGTCACTCTGTCCTCACCAAAAGAGCTCGGCGGTAAAGGCGGTAACGGTACTAACCCTGAACAGCTGTTCGCTGCTGGCTATTCAGCGTGTTTTTTAAGTGCGATGCAATTGATTGCTTTTCGTGAAAAAGTTGCGCTATCAACCAATACCAAAGTGACCGGTAAAGTCGGCATCGGCCCACTGGGTGATGGTTTTGGTATCCAGGTTGAACTGGTTATTGATATTCCAGGTGCCGATAGCAGCGTTGCTCAAAGCATCGTCGAAAAAGCGCATCAGGTTTGCCCTTACTCAAACGCAACTCGCGGTAACGTTGATGTCACGCTGACCATTGCCTAAGCGGGCTATATCTCAAGCCACCAATTTAAGCAAATGGCGGTGGCTTTAACCCAAACTTTAAAATCTAACAGGATAATTATGATGAAAAGCAACAAACTAATCACCTCTGTTATGGCTTCTGTAATCGTTCTATTTAGCGCAGGCGCTATGGCAAGCCAATTTCACCCAAACCAACATCAGGTGCCCGTTAGTCAAGCTGACCAGTACAGCATCCAGAATACCGCTGGCGGACGTTAATCACGACGATTTTATGTATACAAGGCGGTTACGGATGACCATGACAAACTATCTTTGTCTATAAAGTCAGGCATTTAATCAATATCTGACTTTTTTATATCACCAACAATCGATATAAAAATGGGGCAAACATAATAAACAAAATAATGAGAAACAGATGATTAGGATAATAAAAGCAAGAGAAAATACAGAACAGAAGAAAATTTGAAGTGGTCGGTGAAGAGGGATTCGAACCCCCGACCCTCTGGTCCCAAACCAGATGCGCTACCAAACTGCGCTATTCACCGACATATAGAGTTTCTGCTCACCATGATTTAATCATGGTGCGAGAGGGGGGACTTGAACCCCCACAGCCGTGAGGCCACTAGCACCTGAAGCTAGCGTGTCTACCAATTTCACCACCCTCGCGGCAGAACTTAAATATAAAATTTAAGCTTGAAAATTCTTATATAAAACAGAAGAAGTGGTCGGTGAAGAGGGATTCGAACCCCCGACCCTCTGGTCCCAAACCAGATGCGCTACCAAACTGCGCTATTCACCGACATATAGACTTCTTAAACTCATTTTATGACTAGAGACAATCATAAAATGGTGCGAAGGGGGGGACTTGAACCCCCACAGCCGTAAGGCCACTAGCACCTGAAGCTAGCGTGTCTACCAATTTCACCACCTTCGCAATGGGGTGAGTGATGGGGTTCGAACCCACGACAACCGGAATCACAATCCGGGACTCTACCAACTGAGCTACACCCACCATTGTCTTTTTTTGCTACCCCGAAGTAGCTTAGCGTTGCCTGGCGCACCCGAGAGGATTCGAACCTCTGACCTTTGGCTCCGGAGGCCAACGCTCTATCCAGCTGAGCTACGGGTGCTCAACGCTGGCGGAGGCGTATATTATGCACTTGAAGGGTCTATGTCTAGACCTTTTTCAAAAAAATTTATCAATTGTGCGTTTTTTACACCATTGACTCACTTTTTATTCTCAAATGCCTCCACCAGAATTTTATTTTACCGTTTTACGGTATTGGCCGACCCCGAACATCGGTGAGTAATAGATACCACTGTAGCCGAGTTAATTCAATATCTGCAGCTTTAGCACAGGCCCGAATTCGTTGCGCATTGGTGGTTCCTATTACAGGTTGAATCGTGCCAGGATGGCGCATCAACCAAGCTAATAAAATACTCTCACGCGTCCCATTATATTCTCTGGCATATTCATCCAGACGCTCTTGAGCGGCGGCAATTGCCGCATCTTGTGGTTCTTTGGCAAAAAGCCCTTTTGCCAGTGGACTCCACGCTTGCACCTGAATGCCATTGAGCTGGCAATATTCAAGCAATCCTTCATTAAAGTTGTGATTCAAACCTTGATCGTCATTGACGGTCACAGCCGTTTCAATGAAGTCTCGATGAGCTAGGTTAAGCTCAACCTGATTAACGACCAACGGTTCATCAATAAAGTTTTGTAATAATTTAATCTGTCCGGCATGCATATTTGACACGCCGAAATGGTGAACTTTGCCCTGTTCTTTTAATAAAGTGAAGGCACGGGCGATTTCTTCAGGTTCCATCAACGGATCAGGCCGATGTAGCAGCAGAATATCTAAGTAATCACACTGCAAACGCGCAAGAGATCCTTCAACACTTTGGATAATATGCTCATAGCTCAAGTCATAACGCTGCGGGCCAATCTCATCATGCAGATAAATGCCACATTTTGACTGAATATAGATTTGCTCACGCAAAGACGGTTTATCTTTTAAGACTTGGCCAAAAATTTGTTCGGCTCGTCCATTGCAATAAATATCGGCATGATCGAAAAAGTTAATCCCCTCCTCTAGAGCAATCTCAATGCATTGCTGGGCAAGAGAACGATCGCTTGCTGTGAAGGTGGTTGCATTTTTATCGCCACCTAACCCCATACAGCCAAAAGCAATAGGACTCACATCAGCAAGCGTCGTTGATAGTGCTAAGTCGCGCATCGATATCTCCTTACTGTTGTAGATTTTCTCTTCCAGCTTAACGAGATAGCTGCAAATGATCACTCATTGCGACTAATATTTACACGAATTTATACACCTAGCTCACGTTCTGCGTTTTAGCCACATCGAACTCACATCGACACCGAGCGCTTCACTTTGCGTCCCCACTGATTCAGCGCAATCGCCAGCAAAATCAACAATAATGCCCAAGCTGTCGTATGCGGTGGACGCTCATTAAGCAACCACCCACCCAGCAGAAAACCAATCACAGGAACCAGATAATTACTCATCGACGCAAACGTTGGCCCACTTCGCGCAATCAATGCCATAAAGACAAAATAACCAAGCCCCGTTGATAAAATCCCTAACATTAATAACGGCACTAATGCATCCATCGATGGCATCGTTAATGCCGGCGCTTTAATCAGAGCCACAATCGTAAGTTCAACAGCAGCGCAAGTTAAAATATTGCGGGCAATCAACAGGGGAGATTCACGTGCAAATCGTTTCACCAAAAGCATGCCTAAGGCATAACAGCCAGCGCTGATTAAGGTGACGAAAAGTGGCCAAAACCGCGCCTCAGAGTGAGTACTGCCCATAAACTGCGGGGCAAATAGCACCCAAATTCCGCCAAAGCCTACTAAAACACTCACCAGCGCAATGGGACGAAGCCGCTCCCCAATCACCATCGGAGCAAATAACAAGGTTAGAAGCGGAATCATGCCCATAATCACGGCAGAGATAGAGCTATCTACCTGCTTTTGTGCCCATGCCAACATTAAAAAAGGCAATGTGGCATCAACCAGCGCGATCAGCGCATAAATAGGCCAAAACCGAGCTTTGCTTTGAAGGCGAAATAACGCACATAACAGCCACAGTGTCAGTGCCCCAGTTATTGCTCGGCCCGCAGCAACCCATACATCACTTATATGAGCGACGGCCTGACGCATAAAGACAAATTGAGCGCCCCACAAAAGACCAATGAGGGTCAAATACAGATATTTCTTCATTGCTTCTCCTTTGCGCTGAAGTCTATCTTTATTGGCCCTAGCAACCAACCTGATTAGAGAAATAAAACAATGCCAAGCTTAACCATTAAAAGCAGCTCTGTACGGTTTAAAGCGCATCTCGAATGCGATAGTAAGCCATTGCTAACACTAATGCAGGGGTGCGAAACATGCGTCCGCCCGGAAATGGCCGATGATGAATTTTGCTAAACACATCAAATCGCTCTGCGCTTGTAGCAACCGCCTCGGCCATCAGTTCTCCAGCCATTGCTCCAACCACAATGCCATGGCCGCTGAATCCTTGCGCAAAATAGACCGATGGGTAGAGCCGGCCAAAATGTGGCGCGCGGTTCATCGTAATCCCCAACCAGCCACCCCAAGCATATTCCATCACCACATCACGAAGCTGCGGAAATACTTTAAGCATTTTAAGACGCATTGACTCTTTAAGGTCACCCGGTACCCGTCGGCTATAACTCACTCGCCCGCCGAACAACAAACGGTGATCACGGCTAAAGCGGTAGTAATCAAGCGCCAGATTAATATCACAAGCGGCAATTTGCTGTTTGATTAATGATTCACTGCGCTCTTTGGTTAATGGCTCTGTTGCCCCAATAAAGGTTCCAACGGGCATGATGTACTTATTCAGCTGCTCTGAAACGCCATGCAGATAGCCATTACCCGCGATAATGACATGCGCTGCATCGATTTCACCTTGCAGAGTTTTGACTCGATTAACCGGGCCCGATCTTAGCTGAATCACCGGTGAGTGAGTATAAATAGTCGCCCCTGCGTTGATGGCTGCCGCTGCAAGCCCCAAGGTATAATTTAGCGGATGTAAGTGACCACTATTGCTATCATAAAGGCCACAAGTATAGCGAGTACTCGCGATTTGTTCTCGAACCTGGTCGATGTCCCAAAATTCCAAGCTCGTGTAACCGTAACGGTCAACCAGTTGATGATATTCATGTTGCAACACTCGGTCCTGAGCGCTTTTAGTGGCTAAATGCACCATGCCATCTTGCCAATCACAATCAATGCCATAATCAGCGATACGTTGTTTGGTTTTGCTAAGTCCTTCTGCGGCGATTTGCCAAAACAGATGAGCATCTTCACTGCCGACCATTTTTTCTAACTTGTTTTGCTCAACTGCCCAGCCAAAAATAGCTTGGCCACCGCTTCGACCTGAAGCGCCATGGCCAATCTCGTAGGCTTCAACCACCGCCACGCGATAGCCTTTTTCACAGAGCGTTAAAGCACTAACAAGCCCAGTGATCCCGGCCCCTATCACGCACACATCGACACTAATTGAAGTTTTAAGGGTCTGGCACTCAGGAGCGTTATGAGCGCTGGCCTGATAATACGACGGCAAATCATGAAGCGATTGCATAAGCTCTCCTTGAGCGTTGAAACGCTTTTTTTAAAAAGCCTTAAGAATATTCACCAGCTAACGGCAGCTTATCTAAACTGATGGTAGGCAAAAGATTGTGAAAATTTCTTTAGCTCACCGACAGTTTGTAATCAGAAGTGTAGATATATAGAACAAATTTGGCAGATAGATTGGATCATTCGTCAACGTTCACATGCTCGAGGCACTATGGATCACATTAGAAAGTGGATCACTGACCACAAAATTACTGAAGTGGAATGTCTCATTCCGGATATGACCGGGAATGCTCGCGGCAAAATCATTCCCGCCCGTAAATATTTACACGAACAGGGCTTGCGTCTGCCCGAATCAATATTCTTTCAAACCGTCACCGGTGAGTGGCCCGATGATGACAGCATGGTCGACCCAACTGAGCAGGATATGCAGTTAGAACCCGATCCTGCGACCATCCGCTTAGTTCCTTGGACCAAAGAACCGACCGCGCAAGTCATTCACGACTGCTACAACCACCATAATCAGCTGGTCGATATTGCACCTCGTTCAGTGCTCAAAAACGTGCTTAAACTCTATGCTGAAAAAGGCTGGTTTGCGCAAGTCGCGCCAGAGGTCGAGTTCTTTTTAGTCAAACGCAACCTTGACTGGGATTATCCACTCGAACCGCCGATTGGCCGCAATGGCCGCCCAGAGACGGCTCGCCAGTCATTTAGTATCGATGCCGTCAACGAGTTCGACCCGATATTTGAAGATATGTATGACTATTGCGATGCCCAGCAGTTGGATGTCGATACATTAATCCATGAGTCAGGGGCGGCGCAGATGGAGATTAATTTTCTCCACGGCGAGCCACTCTCAAGAGCCGATCAGGTCTTTTTATTTAAACGAACCATGCGCGAAACGGCCCATCGCCACGATGTTTATGCCACCTTTATGGCCAAGCCGATGGAACAAGAGCCAGGCAGTGCGATGCATATCCATCAAAGTCTCACCGATGAGCATGGGCGTAACCTATTTAGCCTTGATGATGGCTCCAATAGCCCACTGTTTTTGAACTACATCGCAGGCATGCAAAAATACACGCCCGCGGGGCTCGCGTTTTTTGCGCCCAACGTGAACTCCTATCGCCGACTGATGCTCGGTGATGCTGCCCCCACCAACGTCGAATGGGGCTTAGACAATCGCACTGTGGGTCTTCGAGTCCCTTATTCAGAACCTGCGGCGCGGCGCGTTGAAAACCGCTATGCAGGCTCTGATGCCAATCCCTATCTGGCGATGGCGGTATCTTTAGCATGTGGTTATTTGGGTATGACCCAACAGCTCACGCCCACTGCGATGTACGTCGGCGATGCCACGCAAGCGCCCTATTCTTTGCCGCGCACCGTTGAAGATTCTCTGCAACTGCTTGAACAAAGCGATGACCTGCGCGCCATATTAGGCGATCGATTTGTCAGCGCTTATGTCGCGCTAAAGCGCAAAGAGTATCAGACGTTCTTTCAGGTCATCAGCTCTTGGGAAAGGGAGTTTTTACTGCTCAACGTATAGAGAAACCAACTTGTGCGGCGGCATTTCTAGCGAACAACTTAGTGAATAAAAACTCAATTGAGTTAGGATTTATTAGATAGACTAGGATTGCTTACTAAAACAGCAAAAAAGTTGGCAACAACGATTGAATTAGCGCATCTTTGACTGTATAAAGCACTCGCCCATTGAGCGGTTGAAAAAATCGGTTTTGCGCTCAACTGTACGGAGACTCTTTATGAAACGTTCTGCTTTTATCTGGTCGCTATCGATTGCGATGCTGACATCACTGACAACTTTAGCTGTGCAAGCTAAAGACGAGCCAGTTGTGCATATTTATAACTGGTCTGATTACATCGCCAAAGATACCTTGCCTAACTTTCAAAAGGCCACAGGCATTAAACCGGTTTATGATGTTTTTGACTCCAATGAAGTGTTAGAAGCCAAAATTTTATCCGGTCACAGTGGCTATGATGTCGTTGTCCCAAGTAATGAGTTTTTGGCCCAGCAAGCCAAAGCTGGCGCATTTTTAAAATTAGATAAAAGCAAACTGAGCAATTATAAAAATCTGGATCCTAAATTGATGAAATTGCTCTCAGAAGCCTCAGATCCAGGCAACCAATATGCTATTCCGTACATGTGGGGAACCACCGGTATTGGTTATAACGTCAAAAAAATCAAAGAGATTTTAGGCTCAGATGCACCGGTGAATAGCTGGGATCTGGTGT
This sequence comes from Celerinatantimonas sediminis, assembly GCF_046054195.1. Classification (NCBI taxonomy): domain Bacteria; kingdom Pseudomonadati; phylum Pseudomonadota; class Gammaproteobacteria; family Celerinatantimonadaceae; genus Celerinatantimonas; species Celerinatantimonas sediminis. The sequence continues at coordinate 252,922 of NZ_JBEQCS010000001.1, read as the reverse complement.
TTAAACCTAAATATATGAAAAAACTTCAAAAATGCGGCGTTTCATTTTTGAACTCTCCGAACGAGATTATGTCGGCGGCGCTTAATTATCTGGGCAAAAACCCAAGTTCAACCAACCCTGATGATTACACCAAAGTCGCACTGCCAATGCTTAAAAAAGTCCGTCCGTATATTAGTGATATTAATTCATCACAATATATTAATGACTTAGCTAATGGTGATATCTGTGTGGCCGTCGGTTGGTCGGGCGATATTTTGATGGCAGCAGATAGAGCTGAGCAGGCAAAAAACGGCGTGCAGATCAAATACTCGATCCCCAAAGAAGGTGCTATGATCTGGTTTGATTTGATGGCCATTCCTAAAGATGCAAGTAACCCAGATAATGCGCTTAAATTTATCAACTATATCTTGCAACCTAAAGTTGAAGCTGCCAACAGTAACTTTGTCTGGTATGCCAACCCGGTTCCAGCATCAGAAAAATATATCGATCCGGAAATAGCCAACGATAAAGGCATTTATCCAAGTGCTAGTGTTCGCGAAAAATTGTTCGTCGCTAAAATGATCCCTCTGCGGGTCGCCCGCGTTCGAACTCGCGCTTGGACTGACTTTTTACAAAACTAATGAATACGTTAAGGCCAGCTTAACTGCTGGCCTCATCTGGAGTGTGCCGATGGTTTCTGCTGCAACAACCAATCCCTCAACAAACACTCCCCTTCTAGAAATTCGTGGATTAAGCAAATTATTCGATGGCCAGCCAGCTGTCGATGATGTCGATCTAACGATTGAACGGGGAGAATTATTTGCCCTGCTCGGTGCATCCGGCTGTGGGAAATCAACCTTGCTAAGAATGCTGGCTGGTTTTGAACGCCCCAGTAAAGGACAGATTATTCTCGATGGTGAGGATTTAGCGGATGTGCCGCCGCACCGTCGTCCAGTCAACATGATGTTTCAGTCATACGCACTGTTCCCACATCTTAGCGTGGCTGGCAATATCGCTTTTGGTTTAAAGCAGGATGGTTTAAGTCGCAGCGAAATCGAAGCATCAGTAAATAAAATGCTCAAGCTGGTGCGCATGGAAGATTATGCCAACCGCAAACCCCATCAGCTCTCGGGTGGCCAGCGCCAGCGCGTCGCGTTAGCTCGATCATTGGCAAAAAAACCCAAGTTATTGTTACTTGATGAGCCGATGGGTGCGCTGGATAAAAAACTACGTGAGCAGATGCAGTTGGAAGTCGTCGATATCTTAGAAAGCGTGGGGGCAACTTGCGTCATGGTCACCCACGACCAAGAAGAAGCGATGACTATGGCGACTCGGCTCGCCGTGATGGACCGCGGGCAGTTTATTCAAATTGGCACCCCAGAAGAGGTCTACGAATACCCGAACTCGCGCTACAGCGCGGAATTTATCGGAACCGTTAATATTTTTGACGGCGAACTGCATGAAGGTCTGCCCGATCAGGCAACCATTGTTTGTCATGATCTTGAGCATCCAATCATCCTCAATCATGGTTTATCTGACGCGCCCGGTTTACCGCTGATGATTGCGATTCGCCCAGAAAAAATTGAGCTCTCAAGAACCTGCGAACAAACCGATAACGTCTGTCATGGTGTGGTTGAAGATATCGCCTACATGGGCGACATCTCTATCTACCACGTGCGCTTGCCAAGTAACTTGCTAGTTCGCGCGACAATCCCTAATACTTCGCGCCATCGTGAAAATCTGCCAACGTGGGAAGAAGAAGTTTATCTGAGCTGGGATCCACAAAGCTGCGTGGTACTGAAGATATGAGGTTGGCTCGGTTTATCAAACGTCATGGTCAATATGCGCTGATACTGCCGCCTTATATCTGGCTGTTGTTGTTTTTCCTATTGCCATTGGCGATTGTTTTAAAAATTAGCTTTTCACAGGCGCAGCTCGCGATTCCGCCCTATACCGAGCTGATGCATTATGCACAGCAGCAACTGCAGATCATGCTCAACTTTGGCAATTACCTGTTCATGGTCAGCGACAGCTTGTATATCGATTCATACTTGCGCTCGCTCGAAGTTGCCGCGATCGCAACATTTCTGTGCCTGATGATTGGCTATCCGGTTGCCTGGGCGATTGTGCATTCAAAACCAGCTACGCGCAATATCCTGCTGATGCTGATTGTTCTGCCATCTTGGACCAGCTTTTTAATCCGAGTGTATGCCTGGATCGGCATTTTAAAAAATAATGGATTATTAAATAACGCGCTGATGATGGCCGGGGTGATTGACCATCCGCTGCACATTATGCACACCAACTTGGCGGTCTATATCGGTATTGTTTACACCTATCTACCTTTTATGGTGCTACCGCTTTATACCGCTTTGATGCGGGTTGATTATTCGTTACTAGAAGCGGCCAGCGATCTAGGCGCAAAACCGGCTACCATTGTCTGGCGTATTTTACTGCCACTGACGCGCGGCGGCATGATAGCAGGCTCCATGTTGGTCTTTATTCCAGCAGTGGGTGAGTTTGTGATTCCGACCTTATTGGGCGGGCCAAATTCAATTTTAATTGGCAAAGTACTCTGGCAGGAATTTTTCAATAATCGTGATTGGCCTGTTGCCTCCGCGGTTGCGATTGTCATGTTACTAATTTTGATGATCCCAATTTTAATCTTCCAGCACTTTCAAAAACGCGAATTGGAGACCCAGTAATGAGCAACATTCCCGTCTCTAAAAGCAAATGGAAATGGCTCATCCTCTCGCTGACCATGGCATTTTTGTATCTACCGATCCTGATTTTGATCATCTACTCGTTTAACGCCAGCCGTCTGGTGACCGTTTGGGCAGGGTTTTCAACCAAATGGTATGGCGCACTATTTCACGATGCGATGCTGATGCATGCGGTGCAACTGAGCCTAACCATCGGCGTATTATCAGCAAGTGCTGCTGTCGTCTTGGGGACGATTTCAGCCTTTGTACTAGGGCGTTTAAATCGCTTTCCAGGCGAGCGCGCATTTAGCTTTATGATTAGCGCTCCATTGGTAATGCCCGATGTGATTATGGGGTTGTCGATGCTGCTGATGTTTATCGCTCTGGGTCAGGTGTTTGATCTGTTCTCTGAGCGCGGCATGCTGACTATCTGGATTGCACACGTCACCTTTTGTACTTCTTATGTGTATGTGGTGGTTAGCTCGCGGCTTAAAGAGGTGGATCGCTCCATTGAAGAAGCCGCGATGGATTTAGGCGCACCGCCTTGGAAAGTCTTTGTGCTCATCACATTGCCCAGTATCTTTCCAGCGATTGTGGCAGGCTGGCTACTTGCGTTTACCCTCTCGCTTGATGACTTGGTCATTGCAAGCTTTGTTTCAGGGCCATCGGCAACGACGCTGCCAATTGCAGTATTTTCGAGTGTACGCATGGGGATCAGTCCGAAAATTAACGCACTTGCCACAATCATTGTTGCAGTGGTTTCAGTTGCCACACTGATTGCTTGGTGGCTGATGTCACGAGCTGAAAAACGCCACCAGCAAGCTGTACGAGCGGCGAAACGAGATGAGCAACTGATGGCGCCAGAACACCACCCAGACGTGCTTTAGAGTATAAGCCAAGAGTAACTCTTGGCTTTTTTAATTTAAGCCCTTTTAAGATGAGATGAGCTTTGCTCGGCTAAATGCAGCTCTTTAAAGCGCAATCCGACATTTCCGACAATTAGTAATACTGCCCCTAAAAGCTGATACATCGACAAACTCATCGATAAAAATAGCCAGTTAATTAGCGCTGCAAAAATTGGAAAGGTTTGCTCAGCAAGGGTGGTGACCTGCGCTGGGATCCGATTAAGCCCCTGGTAGTAAAACCACATTCCTGCCAGACCGCTTAACAGCGCCATCACAATTAACATCAAAAGTGGCTGAGCTGACATCGCATGGATTTGCGGCGTATGTAATAAAGCCAGCGGCACTAACACCACCAGCCCCATTAAAAAGCGTCCAGACATAATGGCATTGGCATTCATCTTCTGCTCAGAAAGATACTTCCCACAGACCGTCGCTGCGCCCCACGCGATCACCGCCAATAGCGTTAAACCGTAACCATACCAAGACGCCATAGATGCGTGGCTTATCACGACCGATTGCGAGAACATGGCATGAATATCGGGCCAGATCATCACCACTGAACCGAGCAAAATCAGCCCTGCCCAGCGAATAAAATAACCTCGAATACGCTCATTTAAAAACCAGCTAGCCAAAACAATCGCCACCACTGGCTGCAGTTTTTGCAATAAGATCACAACGGTCGGATTGAGATAGGCAAAGGCCTGCGTATAAGCCAACGAGCCAACCGCCGAGCCAATCCCGCCGATGAAGAACAAAGCCCCAAACGAGCGCACGTTAAGATTAAAAAATTGCTGGCGATAGCGCCATAACAGCGGCAACGTCACGATGACTAAGGTCAAGTGCTCCATGAGCACAATTTGCAAAGTGCTAAACCCAAGGCCAAGTAACGGATAACGAATTAACGTGTCTAACGCCCAGGTCAAGCACGCTATCATAATAAAGAATATTCCTGTCATCTTAATTGTAAGTCCATACAAAGTGTTAGATGTACAGGGTCGATGATTGAATAGCCAAGCCACACCATAAAGGTGTGCGAATGGACAACTGCCAGCTTGGTCGATCTTCTTTCATCCGGACTTTAACCGTCGGCTCTGGAATCACACCAGATCTGCTGGACCCTTAAAGACTGTGCTTTAAGGCGCTCGCGGGCTGTCTGTTCGGTAACAGAATCACCGCCGGTGGGGAATTTCGCCCCGCCCCGAAGTTCGATATTTACCTGTTAAATACATTTATTATTTAATCACGAAATAAAATAAAAGCAACGATCACACCATCCATCCTTTGCTGAAAATTTTGCGTCATCAGAGCATCACAGAACAGTCATCTTGGTGCGATAGATTAGTTGTTATTTTAATCAAAGGATGGAAGCTCATGAATTGGAAGCAAAATAATCACTTGCCCAGCCCTGTTGCACTGGCTGTATTGGCGCTTTTAGCCACCCAACCGTATGTGGCCTCGGCCAAAGAGTCGTTGACACCATTTCAGTTTAAAGTTGCATCAAATCAAACCCTCCCACACCAACAACAGACCAACTATTGGCGTGAACCTTCAATTCCTACTGGGGTAGGTTATGAGCAAACTGTGGATGTGCCAGCTTTGCACGGCGGTGTAAGCGTAGTTGACGGCGATATTCCCAATACCAACAGCAAAAACAATACCGTGGCCTATAACCCCAACATCAACCCAATATTACAAATTTTGGCAGGGTTTGACCGCATCTGGACTGCCGGTAACGCGGTGTGGGCCAGCGATGGCTCTAACAATTTAACAGCTTATGATGGTGATAAAGGCGTTGCCGGCGGCGCGACCCACAGCACATCCGAAGCGATTGTATTTGATTATGCCAACGCGAAGATATTGAACCGTAAAGTCTGGCAGGAAAACTTTGATTATGTGCACTCGCTAAAACGCCCACAGGCCAAGCATGCGGATGTCGTGCGAGCACTTAGAACCTCCCAGATGAACGCCTATTTGGACGATCAGCGTGATAAGGGCTATAGCTTAATCTCTGGTCTTGGCCCACTCGCCCAAGATTATAAAACAGGCACCAATGCCAGCTCAGATTATTCATTAACTGACTCGGGTAACAGTGATTACGCCTTTAGCCAAAGCGATGAAGTGATGGTTGATGGCACCACTGTCGATATTTTTACAAAGCAAAAATTGCTCAATAGCAGTCTGGCCGATTCCGGCAACTATGGAGACACCGATAGTACACTTGCAAGTGTCGTGACCTTGTTAAATACCGTTCGCGATTACGGCGCCTCATCGGAAGCTCCCAAATACCATTTCCAATCGCCTCGCCCATGGCGGCTTAGCGCTCGGACATATCAAGTACCGACATTTGACACCACCAGCGCATCTGCGCTTACCAAACGCACCTGTTATGACCTTGAAGCAAACAGCGTCGTAAAATATTTCGAGCAGCCTCATCACCCGATTGTGACGCCTCTGACAGGGCTACTTTGCGCGGGGAAAAATGTCTATGTGCAAACCGATGATGATAGCTATGCCAATGATGGCTACGACACAACCAACGCTGATTCAGCCTATAGTGGCAGCGGTGATTGGGTTTCGGCTCGCGCCAAAGATGGTGCTTTTCCAAGTGGCCACACCGCCGAAGCTTATGATCGCGGTCTAACTTACGCTTATGCGATTCCAGAGCGATTCGCCGAGATGGTTGCCAGAGCTGGGGATTTAGGCGAAAACCGGATTGTTGCGGGAATGCACTCGCCATTGGATGTAATTGGCGGCCGCATTATGGGGCTGGCGGTAACTGCAGCGATGCTCAATGATCCCGATAATGCCAGCGTTATCTCAACTGCTGTGGATGATGCACATCGTTATTTTTTAACCAAAGCCAAAGCTGCAGGATTTGCCAGCGTCTATGCATTTGCTCACTCTGGCACATTGTTTACCGACCCATATGCAGACCATCAAGCATTTAAAAATCAGTATCGTCACTATATGACCTATGGCTTTTCGCCTTTAAATGAGGCGAAACTTGCGCCGCAAGTTCCTAAAGGTGCCGAAGTATTACTGGCCAGTCGTCAGCCATATCTGTCGGACGCCCAACGCCGAGCGGTACTGGCAACCACGGAAATTGCCTCAAACTATCCAGTCATTGATAGCTCTCGCGGTTGGGGGCGAATGAATCTCGTAGATGCAGCCGATGGTTATGGCGCGTTTAATGGCGATGTAAATGTGAACATGAATGGTGCTGATGGCGGCTTTAGCGCCCTTGATCACTGGCGAAATGATATCTCTGGTGCGGGTCGGCTGGTTAAATCAGGTAGTGGCACGCTTTATTTAGATGGGAATAACAGCTATCAAGGCGGAACTGTTCTGCAAGCAGGCCAACTGGTTGCAACGACACCAACGGCACTTGGCAGCAACACCATTTACCAGCAAGGTGGCGCTCTTAGTATTGCTATTGCAGACAATCTGGCCCATGCAGGCACAACGCTCAGTGTTGCCAACTATGTGATAAAAAGCGGCTCTCTAATCTTAGATCTTCGCTCATCTGGCGCTTTGGATGCTCAGCAAATGGTTTATATCGATGGAGGAGCACTGCAACTGCAGGTTCCGATATTGCACAAAGTCCGCAGTTACCAGATTATTAGCGCCAACCACCTGGAAGGGAAATTTACCAGCGCCACAGCTAGCGATGCCAGTGGCCAATCATACAAAGTTACGCTTCTCTACAGCCAGCAAGGTGTTACCGCCACCGTTGCACCTCGCGCAGCGCTCTAGTAGCCATGAGCAACTGTCGCAGATAGAGTTATTTAGAACGCTGACAATCAATAACCACCAAATCCGATATCGCCCTTGATATCGGATTTTGTATTCAATTCACTTAATGTATTCACGCAGCCATAGGGCGCTTGATAAACCGCTCAGACTTTAAATTGAGATAACATCTGATCGAGCTCATGAGCCTGTGATTTAAGCCCTTCACTGTTGCTGGCAATGTTGCCAAGTTGCTCATCGATAATCTGCAACCGGTGCAATGATGAGTTAACATTTTCACTCATCGATTGGGTCACCGTGCTCTGCTCTGCTGTTGCCGTCGCAATTGAGTTGTTTCTGTCATTTAAATCGCTGATACTTTGTAAAATTGAGCGAAATTGCTCCCCAGCTTGGCTTACCGCATCGTTACATTGTTGGCCAACTTCAATGCCTTTTTGACTGCCATCAACCGCTGTTTGCGCTTGCGACTGCAATTTGTGGATCAGCTGTTCAATATCATCGGTCGCCTGCTGAGTTCGCCCAGCCAAGGCTCTGACTTCATCGGCAACCACCGCAAAACCGCGGCCACTTTCACCTGCTCGAGCCGCTTCAATAGCAGCGTTTAACGCCAGCAAATTGGTTTGTTCAGAAATACCATGAATGGTTGCAACCATCTCCTGAATTGAGCTGACCCCATCGCTAACTGACTGCACTGAATCACTGCCTTGACTGAGTTGTCCCTGCAACTGCGAGATATTTTTCACCCCATCCAGAATCAGTGTCTGGCCCGTTTCGCTATCGCGCCGCGTTTGATCTGATTGCTGAGAGGTTTCTTCTGTAGAAACATGTACCTGCTGCACACTGGCTACCATCTGTTCCATCGCGCTGCCTAATTGTTCGACCTCATTAAGAAGCTGAGTAACACTCTCATTGGTGATATTTAAGCGCTGGTCAATTTGCGCCGCGGCGACACTCACCTGCTCACTCATATGCATCTGAGTTTTAATCGCTTGACCTAGTTTCTGCTGGCAGTTTTGCAGATAAGTTGAAAGCTGTGCGAACTCATCATTACCGTTTAATTGACACGGTTGAGTAAATTGACCATTCGCCAGGTTTTCAATAGAGCCTTGCAGCTGCCCGAGTCGAAATCTGATATGCCGCGAAAGCAGCATAATCACAATAAAGATAAACAGCGCACACAAAATTAACCCAGCGAATGTTTCGATCGACAGTTCATTGGATAACTGGCGTGACAGATCAAGATAAGATCCTCCCACTAACACCGCTTTACCAACGCCAAGAGGATAAAGATACGATGCTTTACGCTCAAGTTTGCTACTTCCTGGGCGCTGATACTCATACTCGACAAACATCGGCTCACCATTCTCACTGGCTTTGCGAGCCGCGTCACTTAGGGTCATCCCGTTAGTATCGAGTAGCTTAACCACACTGATTGGCTGATTTTGCTTACTTGGATCGGCAGGATAGACCAGCAACTTGCGCCCATCCGAGGCAAGCAAAAAGAAATAACCGCTGTTATCTTTGCCCCAACGAGCCGACATCATCATTTTTTCTAACGTTACAGGGTCATCACTAACAGCAGCGAGCATTTTCCCAGCTACCGAGACCTGACGGATCAGATAATCTTTTTCGAAATCATAAGCTCGCTTGCTCAATTGATTGATGGCAAACAGGCCACAGACGATAAGCAGCACCACCAAAATAATATTAAACAGGGCGATCAGTGACGTTAACCGCAAACGATAAAACAAGGCCGAGATCATAAAAAACGACTCCGTGTTGTAAAAAAATCCCTTACCAACCATTAGGTTTACTGAGCAAAGCGCAAATAAGTGCATATTGCCTCAATAAAATTAGTCCACTTTTAGCCAACTTGCCCAAAGATTAAACGCTAATAACTCAATATAAACAGTCCACGACCCAGAGATTTACCAGCCCTTGCACCTCTTACGTAACCGCTAATTACAACTTGATTACATGGATGATTTTTCACTAAGAAAAGCCACTGGCAATCACTAAGATATAGCGACTTCATTTTTTAGATCAAAAAGGAATAGATGGCTGAATAACTGACCAAAATTTAACTAAAAATCACTAAATTATCGGTTGCTCATCATTGGCTTGTAGTGTTTAATCGCAACGCTTAACAAGCATTTTATATGGAATAAATACACAAGGTTTTTATGGTTCTCAAGGCATGAGCCGTGTGTGTCATTACTGGCCACACGGGATAATGAAAGGTTACAAACAGATGATTAATTCAATGGTACAAAAACCACTTCTTCACCCTTTGCCAAATTACTTGGCATGCCTGGATATAACTCCTACCTCTTTTTTTCTTCCTCTATTTGCCTTAAGCGCTCTTAGTGCATTGGCCAGTATTGTATTTAGTTAATTTGCATACTGACTATGCTTAATAAAGTCACTGCCTACCGGCAGAGATGATGTTTATCTAAAAACTAGGAACCTTCTATGACATCTCGTTATTTTGAGACGCTCCATCATGGCTATGGACAATTTTTTGATATTGACGATATTTTGTTTGAGCAAAAAACCGATCAATGGCATTTGATCATTTTCTCAAACCCAACCTTTGGCCGGGTGATGGCGCTTGATGGAATAATCCAGACTACTGAAAAAGATGAGTTTATTTACCATGAAATGCTCACTCACGTTCCTCTGTTTGCCCATTCAAATCCGCGCCGCGTATTAATCATCGGCGGGGGCGATGGCGCCATGCTCAGAGAAGTCGTCAAACATCCTGAAGTTGAAGCCATCACAATGGTTGAAATTGACCAATCAGTAGTTGATATGTGCCGCACTTATCTGCCTCATCACAGCAATGGTGCTTATGACGACCCTCGAGTCAATTTAGTGATTGATGATGGCGCTAAGTTTGTGGGTAATTGCGGCGAAAAATTCGACGTGATTATCTCTGATTGCACCGACCCGGTAGGTCCTGGTGAAGTGTTATTTGCTAGTGAATTTTACAGCAATTGCCAAAGCGCCCTGAATCCCGGTGGGATTTTTGTTGCGCAAAATGGCGTGCCATTTATGCAGCCAAGTGAAGTCATAACCACTGCGAAACGGCTGAATTTAAGCTTTTGTGACAGTACTTTTTATAACGCTGCCATTCCGACCTATGTTGGCGGCATGATGACGTTTGCCTGGGCCAGTGATGACCCACAACTGCGTGAAGTCGACCTTAATACGTTGCGCCAACGATTTAACCAAGCACAACTGACAACACGTTATTACACGCCACAAATCCATCAAGCAAGCTTTGCGCTGCCTCGCTACCTGCTTGATGAACTGGCCACTCAATAGACTCATTTTTAAGAAGGATTAGACCTGTGGTTAAAGACCCTAACTGGAGTGCGCAGCAAAGTCGCCAACTCTACAACACGGCTTATTGGAGCCAAGGGTATTTTGATATCAACGAACAAGGACAGGTTGTTGTTTGCCCGAACCGACATCAGAGTGAGAATAATATCGCCTTGGAAACCCTCGCCGATGAACTCACCCGTCAGGGCGTATCACTGCCAGCTTTAGTACGTTTTCCACAAATTCTCCACGATCGCGTGGATACGCTGTGTCATGCCTTTAATCAGGCTATTGACAACTATCAGTACGATAACAGCTACTTGGCTGTCTATCCGATTAAGGTCAATCAGCAGTGCAGCGTTGTTGAGGAAATTCTGCGCAGTCAGGCGGCTAAGCAGAATCGTCAGTTAGGACTTGAAGCAGGCAGTAAGCCAGAATTAATGGCGGTACTTGCCATGGCGCAACAGGCAAGTTCTGTCATTATTTGTAACGGCTATAAAGACCGCGAATATATTCGCCTGGCTCTGATCGGTGAAAAACTCGGTCACCAAGTGTATATCGTGCTGGAAAAACTCTCTGAGCTGGATATGGTGCTCACCGAAGCTCGCAAGCTCAAAGTAACGCCGCGTTTAGGGCTACGTGCTCGTCTTGCCTCACAAGGTAAAGGTAAATGGCAATCCAGCGGCGGTGATAAATCGAAATTTGGGTTGGCTGCATCACAAGTTTTAGAAGTTATCGACGTGCTCGCTAAGAAAAACATGCTCGAAAGCCTGCAACTTCTGCATTTTCATCTGGGCTCACAGATTGCCAATATTCGCGATGTTCGCCAAGGCGTTAGCGAAGCGGCTCGCTTTTATTGTGAACTGCGCTCATTGGGTGCATCAGTCGATTGCGTGGATGTCGGTGGCGGTCTGGCGGTTGATTATGATGGCTCTCGCTCGCAAACCAGCAGTTCTATGAACTATGGACTGATGGAATACGCCAATAACATTGTGTATTGCGTCGGTGATATTTGCTCACAATACGAACAACCCGTACCGCGCTTGATTTCTGAATCGGGTCGCTCATTAAGCGCCCACCACGCGGTATTGATTACCGAAGTTTTAGGAACAGAGCGTTATCAACCCGCAGAGATTCAATCCCCAGGTGAGGAAGCGCCACAGCTGCTAACCAATATGTGGGAAACCTGGCAAGAGCTGAATCTGCGTAACGATCAAAAGGCGTTGGTTGAGATTTATCACGATACCCAAAACGATCTGCTCGAAGTACACACTCAATTTAATCTTGGACTATTGAGCTTGCGCCAGAGAGCTTGGGGCGAACAGCTTAACTTGCGGATCTGTTATGAGTTGCAAGCGCGCTTAAATGAAAACAACCGTCGTCATCAGGTTATCTTAGATGAGCTGCGTGAGCGCTTGGCGGATAAATATTTCATTAACTTCTCATTGTTCCAGTCAATTCCAGATGCCTGGGGGATTGATCAGGTATTTCCAATCCTGCCACTCTCGCATCTGAACCGCTTAGAACAAAATCGAGCAGTGTTATTAGATATCACCTGTGACAGTGATGGCGCAGTTGAGCAGTATGTCGATGAAATGGGTGTTGAACCAACCATGCCAGTTCCAGCTTGGGACCCTCAGCAACCTTATATGATGGGCTTTTTCTTGGTTGGCGCCTATCAGGAAATTTTGGGCGATTTACATAATCTATTCGGCGACACCGACTCAGCGGTGGTCACTTTATCACCAACTGGTGACATGGTTATCGAACAGATAACTCCCGGAGACACCGTTGAAGATGTCTTAAGTTATGTGAATTTAAGCAGCGATAGTTTTGTTCGCACGTATCGCGAACTGGTTCGCAAACATATTGATAAATCCCAGCAACGCGCCATTTTGGCAGAGCTTGAAGCAGGCGTGCGTGGTTATACCTACTTAGAAGACTTTTAACCGGAGTGGCTATGTTATTTTTTGAAGGATCGGAAAAAAAACTGGAAATTGTCATGCGCCCGAAGAGCGAATCGCTGCGCTCTCTCGGGCAGCAATACTGGCAACAGGTCGTGACCAAAGCTCGAGCAGACATTCTCTGCTCGATGTCCAATGATCAATGCGATGCCTATTTGCTCAGTGAATCCAGTTTGTTTGTCTGGGACAACCGTTTTTTAATGTTAACCTGTGGCACCACCACGCTGGTGGATGCTGCAGCGCATTTTATCCGTGACCGAGGCCAACAGAGCCTGGATTTTGTCAGTTACCAGCGTAAAAACGAATATCTACCGCATCGTCAGCGAACCACGGTTAACGATGATTTAAAGAAATTTCGGACACTCTTAGACATCAAGGCGCACCAGTTGGGTTATCTCGATACCCATCATCACTTTTTGTTCCATTATGCTCACCCGGATTATCGCCCGCCCAGCCACGATATCACCGGTGAACTGTTGATGTATCACATTAGTGAACAAGCGGCTAAAACGTTGCTCAACCCAAGCTCCATTGAATCCATCCGTGAATTTTTAGCACTCGATGAACTGCTTGATGGGTTTATGTTCGATGATTATCTATTTGAACCATTTGGGTATTCCGTTAACCTGATCAAAGACGATCACTACGCAACCATTCATATTACGCCGCAGCAATGTAGCTCTTATGTTAGTTTTGAAACGAGCCTTGATTTAAGTGGTGAGTACCATTTTATTGTCGAACATCTTTTAAATAAACTGCAGCCTCGAGCATGGGATTGCATTGGCTTTAACGCCAAGCCCCATGTTCCAGACAAGAGCGATTACCTGTTGCTGGGCGAATGCCAGTTACCACTTGAATGTGGTTACAAAGTTGATTTTAATTATTTTCTGGATAGTCATCAGACCCCGTTGGCAGTCCGGGAGCTGTAACATAACCGATTGTTGTTCATAAGGATTATTCATGGCAACGCTTGCTAATTTTACCGATTATTCCCTGTATTCAAATGCCTTTGGCTTTATGCGTCGGGAACTTAACTTTAAGCCACAAAAGAGCGATGCCGATGTGGTCATTACCGGCTTGCCTTTTGATTTGGCAACCTCTGGACGCAGTGGATCTCGGCAGGGCCCTAGCGCTATTCGTCAGGCATCGGTACACCTGGCTTGGGAAGAACCTCGTTGGCCTTGGTCATTTTGCCTATTTGACCAGCTCAATGTCGTAGATGCAGGCGATCTGGTGTTTGACACTGGGGATGCCGCACAATTTTGCCAGCGTCTGAGCGATTACAGCTTAGAACTTGCGCAAAACAACAAGTTTCAACTGAGCTTTGGTGGCGATCACTTTGTGACTTTGCCACTGCTTCGAGCTCACGCAGCTCATTACGGCAAAATGGCGCTCATTCACTTTGATGCTCATACTGATACCTATTCACAAGGGAGTCGCTATGACCACGGCACGATGTTTTATCATGCGCCGAATGAAGGGCTGATTGACCCCGCGCACTCAATTCAGATTGGCATTCGCACCGCTTATAACCGAGCCAATCATCCGTTTGCCGTCATTGATGGTGCTCAAGCCAATGAGCTATCAACAAGCGATATAGTTCAGCAAATCGTCAAACGGGTTGGCAATCTTCCAGTCTATCTCAGTTTTGATATCGACTGCTTAGACCCTGCCTTTGCCCCAGGAACCGGGACACCGGTTTGTGGCGGTCTATCCACTCACAAAGTGCTGAGTATTTTACGCCAGCTGGTTGGGATTAACTTGGTCGGAATGGATGTGGTGGAAGTTGCCCCTGCCTATGATACCAGTGAAGTCACCGCTCTGGCAGCCGCAACGATTGGCTGCGAGCTATTGCATGTACTGAGTGCCACTGGCAATAAAGCCTAACTTGTCTGATTTGGGCCAGAGCATTCTCTGGCCTGTTCATTTTTTAGCCAACCTATTGAAACACTTGCCTATAGCGGTTGACATCCCTATCAGTAATCGCGATGATGCCAACCCTATCAATAAACTTAAAAATAAAGATGGTATAAACCCATCCCAAAAGAGAGTCGTATGACGAAAAAGTTTGGTTACTATGCCTTATTGTTGTTGGTCATTCTCATAGTCTGTCAAATCATCAAGTTTGCCTTAACCATCACCTTATTTACCATGGCTGCAGTTTTTATTGTAGCTCTGATGGCTCGCATGCAGTTTAAGCGACTTAAAGCGCGTTTTTCACGGCGCTCATAGCTCTACTCATCGCTAAAAAAGCGCAAAGCGAATATAGATTCACAATCTGGCACTGGACTTGCTCTTAGTCATTTATTATTCATAAATACGATGACTTGTTATGCAGATCCAAGCTTACCAACAACCCCACGTTTTAGCCGACACCAGCGACAAAACTCAAAATAAAGCCGCCCAAACAAGCACCTCTCAAACAAGCGCAACAATCGCGCCGATGGCAGCGCCAAAGCCTGTTAAAGCGCCGCAGCACGGGGCTCAAATGGGTCAGCTACTCGAGCATCTCAAAGGCAATAAGCAAGTTCAGAACTACGTCAAACAGATGATTGCCGCTATCGACAGTGGTAACTTCAATACCCAGAAATTTGCCAGTAAAGCTCCGGCAGAGATGCAACGACTTGCCACCAAATTCGGCATTGATTTGCCGCAGCAACTTAATGTTTTTCATCAACAATTACTCCGAGGTGGACAGCAGCAGGAGCATCTTGCTGGGCATCCGCAACTACGCTTTCTTAAATTTGATGGTGGCAACACAGGAATCATGCATCAGTTGGCAGCCATTAATACCAACGCGTAAGTGACATGCAACCCTGAGTATTTCGCATCTGCCAGATTGTTTCGCCGCTCTGTCCGTGGTAAGAATAAGAGCATTCGATCAATGCATTGATAGCGTGTGATGCCAAGCCATTATGCGCCAGAAACGACTCAGGAATCATCATGACTCAGCAGCTGCATAATTTTGTCAATGGCCAGCACCAACCCAGTAACAGCGGACGATTTGGCACAATTTACAATCCGGCCACCGGTGAACTTTGTGCCGAGGTTGATTTAAGTAGCGCAGCTGAGGCCAATGGGGCGGCAGAGATTAGTGCTCATAGTCAAAAAGCGTGGGCCAAAGTTGCGCTCAAAGAGCGCCTCGCGGTGCTCGAACAGTTTGGCCAATTACTTAAGCAAAACTTAGCACAATGCAGCGAGCTCATCGTCCAAGAACATGGCAAACCTCGCTCTCAGGCAGAGCTAGAACTCACCAAAGCGCTGGAAGTGATAGGCTCATTAAGCGCCTTAATGCAAACTTGCAACTGGTCTGCCCAAGCACAAAACAGCAAACCTTATGCCCAACCATTGGGAGTGTGCGTTGGAATCACAACCAGCCTAATACCCGCATTGTCTGCGCTTTGGCTGTTTCCTATCGCGCTGTGTTGTGGCAACAGTTTTATCTTAAAGCCATCTGAGCGCACCCCATCCATCGCTTTAAAATTTGCCGAACTACTGCAACAAGCCGGTTTACCCGATGGCCTTTTTCAAGTGATTCAGGGCGACAAAGAAGTGGTCGATGCGTTAATTTCGCATCCGCAAGTAATGGCGGTTAGTTTTATTGGCTCGACACACATAGCCAAAACAGTCTATCGCAAAGCCAGCGATGCGGGTAAACGGGTTCAAGCTCTAGGAAGCGCTAAAAATCATCTGCTAGTTGCAGATGATGCCGACTTACAACTGGTCAGTGATGAACTGATGAACGCAGCCTTTAGCATGAGTGGTCAAAATTGCATGGCGGCATCCGTGGTTGTAACGACCAGTGATGCGATTGCCGATGCGTTAATAGAGCGGCTCATACCACGGATTCAGGCGCTTAAAATCGGCCCCGGCAATGCCCAACCAGAGAATGACATGGGCCCATTGATAAGCGAAGCGCAGCTACTAAAAGTGCGTGGCTACATTGAACAAGGCGAGAAAGATGGCGCACAACTGCTGGTGGATGGTCGCGAACTCAACTACGAAACAGGTTATTTTGTCGGTGGCAGCTTGTTTGACCAGGTATCGTCGCAAATGCGCATCTATCGCGAAGAGATCTTAGGGCCTATCATCTTAATCATGCGAGAACACAGCTACGAACAAGCACTATCGGTGATTAATAGCCACCCATTTGCCAATAGCAGTGCTATCTTTACTAACACAGAGCAATTAGCAACAGACTTTTGTCAGCGAGTTGAAACCGGTAACGTCGGGCTCAATGTTGCATTAGCTGAGCCAGCGGCAGATCAAAGTATCAGTGGCTGGAAGCAATCATTATTTGGCCCATTGGGCGTTTGTGGTCCAGATGGACAACGATTTTTCACACGCCAGAAATCAATTACCAAACCATTGGTAAAAAAATAGTGGCGTGCAGTGTGTGAATGGAGTTCAGAATGAAAATTGCGATTTTAAATTGCGACGAAGTCGACAGTGATTTAGTCAAAAAATATGGTGAATATGGCGACATGTTTGTCACCACATTAAGCGCTCGTAAAGAAGGCCTTAAGTTCACCCAGTTTGATGCGCTGCATCGGCAACTGCCTGATGATAAAGAGGACTTTGACGGTTACATTATTACCGGTAGTCGCCATAACAGTTATGATAACGACCCTTGGATTGTCGAGCTGATGCAATGGGTACGAGAAGCGGATAACTTAGAAAAACATGTGGCTGGCATCTGTTTTGGTCATCAATTAATCGCCAGAGCCTTGGGGGCTGAGGTTAAAAAGTCAGAAAAAGGCTGGGGTCTTGGTAGCACCACCGTACAGGTTCAACATCGCCCTGACTGGCTAAACAAAGTACCAGCGCAGCTTAAACTTTGGGTGTCACATCAAGACCAAGTGCAAAATTGTCCGCCGAATTGCCAAGTCATTGCCAGTAGTGATTTCTGCCCGGTATTTATGCTGGCTAAACAATCACATATATTTACCGTTCAAGGCCACCCCGAGTTTGTTGAAAGCTATACTGAGGTATTACTGGAAAAACGTCAGCCATTTTTAACAGCCGCTCAATATAACAAAGCGAAACAAAGTTTGAATACTGAAGTTGACTCATCGGTAGTTCTAGACTGGATCTTGGCGATGTTTGCACAAAGCGCGCCGAATGCTAGACAAAACTGACGCGGACCAGTACTTTAACGGCATCCTCGCCTCTGCGCCGATAAAGGACCTGTGACGTGTGGCAACTAAAAAATTTATCGACACGTAAGTTATTTATACTCTACATCAGCCTAAGCGCCCTGCTTATGGGTGGGGTTGGTGGTGTTGTGATTTATCGCCAGAGCGTCAAAGTCGTCGCCCAGATCCAAAAAGAAACGATTCAGGTCGAACTACAAACTGCAAAAAGTTACCTGCTTCAATATATTAATGACCAAGAAATTGCATATCGGCGGATAACCTCGCTATCGGATGTTATCCGTGCGGTCAGTAGCGACCAAAAAGTAGATACTCAGGCTTTAACCAATCAGCTTGCTCAGGCCCAAATTTTTACGCAAAAAGCCCAATTGGCACTTTTTGATAGCCATAGTCAGGCAATTATTAATCAGCTTGATCTGCCGAAAAGTAAGGTTATGAAAGTTGTTGGGCGAATCCTCACCGGCTCGCCCAGTGATGTTATCTTGCAGCTGGTACAACGCAACCAGCATCAATTTTTTACCCTTTATTTACCGGTCGTTGCCCAGCAACGCATCATGGGGGTGATGGTTGCCAAGCTTGATTTTAATCTAGCCTATTTCTTCTCAACGATTACCTCTAGCCATAATCGTTGGATTGGGTTGAGTCAGCCATCGGCTGGTATCGACCTGTTCCCACGCGATCGCAACCTCTGGCAAGTCTATGAGATCCCACTGGGATACTCAGATCTTATTATGAATTACGCGGTGAGCACTCATGCGCGTATCGCGCAGCGCAATAACCTGCTCTACCGTTTGGGCTCAATGCTAGCTATCAGTGCCGTTTTAGCACTGATATTAATTTATCTACTAGGGCAGCGATTACTGGTTCGACCATTTCAAGAGCTCACTCGCAACCGAGAGCAACTTGCTCAGCACAGCCAATTATTAGTAGAAAGAGAAGCGGAGGCCAAACGCTTAGCGCAGGTTGCCCAACATGCGCACGATGCGATAGTCATCTGCGATAAGCGGGGCCTAGTCACTTGGGTCAACCCAGCATTTACCAACCTGACTGGCTACAACTCTCAAGAGGTATTAGGCAAACATCCAGGAACTCTTTTGCAAGGCCCTGATAGCGATTTTCAAACTCGCCAGCGGATTGGTGAGGCGCTAGCCACACAGCAAAGCATTCGCACCGAAGTACTCAATTATCGAAAAGATGGGCAAAGTTATTGGGTCGATATCGATATCACCCCCGTGCTCAACAGCGAAGGAAAATTAGAAAGCTTTATCGCGGTTCAACGTGATATTACCGAGCAACGCCACTTAGAAGAGTCTCTGCGCCAAGCGCTCAGCCGAGCCAAAGATGCCAACAATGCTAAATTACGATTCCTCGCGCAGATGAGCCATGAGATCCGCACCCCAATGAATGGCGTATTAGGGATAGCTCAATTATTAGAACAAACTGAACTCAACGAGCAACAGCGCCATTATCTTGATGATTTGTATCACTCGGGCCAGCACATGATGGTGCTTCTAAATGATATTCTGGATTTCTCAAAAATCGATGCCCAGCAGTTGCAGCTCGAATCAGCACCATTCTCACTGACTGAAGTCATCGATGGCGTCAGAAGTACTTATGCTGCACTAGCCAAACAACAAGGCATTGAATTTAGACTTAAAACCAAGCTCAAAGAACCTAATATAATTGCTGACCGCTCACGCATTCGCCAAATCATTTTAAATTTGGTGAGCAACTCAATGAAATTTACCCAGCAAGGTTTTGTCGAACTGACCCTTAAGGATCTCTACAGCCACCAGCAGTTATATTTAGTGATCCGCATTAAAGACTCCGGCATTGGTATTGAACCCAAACGCCAGGAACAAATCTTTGAAGCCTTTACCCAAGCAGAATCATCCACCACTCGGCTCTACGGCGGTTCAGGGCTGGGGCTTGCGATTGTTCGCCAGCTCTGTCAGGCGATGGGCGGCGATATTCGCCTGCGTAGTAAACCTGGCCAAGGAGCGATATTTACGGCGATTTTACAGGTCAAACCAACCACTTCATCACTCGAACCACAGAAAATTGCAGCCAGTCAATTTAAAGCCAACCAACTGCCGTTACTCATCGCCGAAGATAACCGAACCAATGGGATGATTATTAAAGCGTTTTTTGCTAAACGTGGATTTCAATGCGCGCTGGTGATGAATGGCGCACAGGCCTTAGAAACGATGCAGACGCGAAGTTATCCGGTGATTTTAATGGATAACCACATGCCCGAGATTGATGGCATTGACGCCACCCGGCAGATTCGCCGCATGAAAGCACCGGAATGTTATGCTTTGATTATTGGCTGCACAGCAGATGCCTATAGCGACACTCGCAGTGAAATGCTCAGTGCCGGGGTCAATGATGTACTGACTAAACCGCTGCAAAATGATGCTATCGACATCTTACTGCATCGCTATGAACAGCACTTTCGCAATTGGCAGATCTGGCGCGAAAACAGCACAGAATTAGGGCTGGCTGATTTAGCTGAAGCCAGCGACTGGCTCAAGCATCGCCCCTACTCATTTCGAAGTGAGGCTATCACTTTTTTAAAACAACACTCATACCTGTGGGATCAACTCAACGCCGCTATTGTTGATGAGAACTGGCCTGCAATTGAGAAGCGTCTAAGTGAACTGCTTGGCAATGGTGAGCAGCTTCAAGCAACACAGCTCATTCAAGCCTGCCACTATTTTAAACAGTGTGTCAGCGTGCAAAAATTACCGGATATGCTCTGGCTGCGACAATTTCAGCATCTCCAACAAAATATTCACCAGCGACTTCATCAGTGGCTTGAGCTAATTGAAAACGAGCTTAACAACCCAAGCTAGCCGTTAAATGACAGCGACAAAAAAGGGCTGATTCTCATCAGCCCCAACAACACAACATATGTAAGCAACGAGCGATTAGAGTTCAAACGTGTCGCGCATCATTGCTTCAAATTCGGTACAACCACCAATCGGTTGTTTGTCGACAAACACCTGAGGAACCGTTTCTACTTCTTTACCGACAGATTTTGACAAGTCAGCTTTAGAGATCCCTTCTTCGTAAATATCAACATAACGATAGTTAAAATCATCTTGGCTGTTTGAGAGTTGCTCAGCAAGTTGTTTTGCTCGAGTACAATAAGGACAGCCAGGACGTCCAAAAATCACAACATGCATAATGAACTCCTTGTAACATTCAAATTAGTATTTCTTTAAATTGGTGTTTACTATAGCGTCTAAGATGAACAGTTGAAAATCGAATTTTTCTTGTACATCCATTGACTCAACCTATAAGTAATATAGGGTCAAAAACACAAATAAAAACCCCCGGACATATACCGGGGGGAAATTCAAGCTTTAGCCTGTTGAGGTTCAGGTTCTTCTGGCTCTTCATGAGGCGCATTCACGGGAATCCGAACAAAAAATCCCAGACCCGTTGCATAGCAACGGTACTGCTGTTTTGCTTGTTCCATAGTCTATTTACCTCCCTTCTAATCGTGAAATCATTGAAAGGGGTTTCATTTCGTCACACAGGAAGAAAAATGGGAAAGATCCCAACGACAGAACAACAAGATAAAATAGACTGTTGCGCTTATTTAATACCACTAGTGATAAACGCTAAATGGAAAACGGCTGATTCATTAGCTAAAAAATAACCAGCCGTTCTGACAGAATCTCCTTAAAGGAGATCTAAATCCATGATTTAGATCATGATATAAAGATTTTTGTCATTAGGACGTAAAGCCGAAAATCTCAACAATAAGATCTAGCGCTAAATACTATTATCCAGCTCGCCTGCGACCATTAGCATCCGCATCAGATGAGCCAGACTACGAGCCTTCATTTTCGACATAATCCGTGAGCGATGAATTTCCACGGTGCCTTGAGCAATATTTAAATCGATCGCGATGACTTTATTCGCTTTGCCTTGAGCAACCAGTTCCATCACCTCTTTTTCTCGCTTGGTCAACGACTCTATGCGCTCGCAAATCTCCTGCTTCATGGTCAAATCCACACGGTTTTGCTCATCCTGTTCAAGCGCTTTTTCAATCTTGCTTAACAGGTCAAACTCCCGAAATGGCTTTTCCATAAAATCAAAAGCGCCACGCTGCATCGCTTCAACCGCCATAGTAATATCACCATGGCCGGTAATAAAGATGATCGGCATAATACAGCGCTGCTCGTTTAGCCGTTCCTGAAGCATCATACCTGACATGCCCGGCATGCGTATATCCAGCAACAAACAGCCATGAACATCCGCATAAGCGTCAAGAAATTCACTGGCATCAGCAAAACTCTGATAATCATAGCCAACGCTATCGACCATCAGTTCAATCATATCGCGAATCGATGGATCATCATCCACAATATAAATCAGTGGTTTTGCTTCTTCATTCATCTTCATCACCTTTATTATGGGTCAATGCCCTTTATTCATGATTTTTTGCCGCAAGAGTGAGCTCAAAACAGGCTCCGCCTTGAGAACTATTATAGGCAGTGAGCTGGCCATGGTGCGCCTCGACAATCGCACGGCTAATCGCCAGCCCAATCCCCATACCGTCATCTTTAGTCGTTACAAATGGCGAGAATAATGTCTCTAGGACCTTCTCATCAATCCCCGGACCATTATCCATAACCTGAATGCAGACTTCATCTGCATCATCGCGCGTTTGCGCTAATATCTTAACGGTTCGCTCGCCGCTCTGCTCTTTGAGCGCATCGATGGCGTTTCGCAATAAATTCAGCAATACCTGCTGAATTTGAATTTTATCCACAAAAACTTCGTCATTGTGAACCGATGAGAGATCTAATTCTATATTGATTGAATACTGTTCAGCGCTATGGCGAATAATCGCAACCGTTTCCTCAAGCAGCGCACTGACGGTAATCAGCTCTTGGGTAGTTTTACGCGAACGCACAAATTCCCGCGTCCGACGGATAATTTCCGAAGCTCGCAGCGCTTCGTTTGAAATTTTAGTTAACGTCTCATCGACTCGTTCAAGTTTTTGCTGAGCTAAAAACCGTTTACTGATATCGGCATAACCGGTAATTGAGGCAAGCGGCTGATTTAGCTCATGCGCCAAAGAGGTCGCCATCTCGCCCATTGTCACTTGGCGGTCCATCCGCGCCAATTGCTGCTGCATTAACGCGCGTTGCTCGCTTTCGGCCAAGCGCTGACGGTTTTCCTGCTCAAGACATTGTGCCATATCGTTATAGGCATCGACTAAATCATCCAGTTCATCATTTTGCCGTTTATTTCGCTGCAACCTTAACGGCTGGCCACTGAGATGACCATCGTCCCCACGCAAATAGGCAACAATTTGAATCAGATATTGTCCGAGGAAAATATGGAAAATAAACAACATGAACAATACGACCATCGCCGCTTTGAACAAGTTGGAAATTAACAGTGTTAACGCATAACGAATCAAATCTTGCTGAATTTGATTGGTATCGATAACAACCGCTAAAGCGCCTAATTTTTTGCGTTTGCCGTGATCGACATGCTGCAGAGGGAAATTATATAAAAAGCTATCTGGCGGCGCGGGATGGCCCACTGCAAAATATTGACCATCATCTAAAGATAAACGAACTTCCATAATAAATGGCAAGTTAATCATCCCATTTAACTGAAGCTCGATAAGGTCGGTATTATAATCCCAGACACTTTCGGTCAGTGCTGGCACCCACGAATCTTGAATAATATCGGCTGACTGGCGCACGTTACTCATATCTAAACGATATTGCAGATACAACTGAACGCCCGTGACCGTTAAGGTTAACAGGGAACTAAATAAGACAATGGCCAATACTAGCCGTCTGGCCAGACGACTATCTCGAAAAGACCAACTTTTACGAGCCAAAAGCAATTATTCCGTGTTATCGACTAAAAACACTATATTGCCAGAAGCCGATACAGAATCCTATGACTAAATAGCCATCACCAATAACTGTAATGTGTATTTACTTAGTGAGAACGCTTATGACGCTGACTCTGTTGGGAAGAGCGTGACGAATGGCGCATTTTGGAAACATCGATCAATAACCAGAGCAAGATGACCAACCCGGCAAACGGGGCACCAAACTGTAAATATAGACTCATCAAGCCAGCAAAATAGCACAAAACTGGAACAACACCCACTAAGACCAACAACAGTGCTAAATATGCAAACATCCGCTTACTACCTAAAAAATCTATTAATTATTATATGGTTATTGGGCTTTTTGAACAACACCCTCAACCGAAAAAGCGGCGCATTTTCACACAATAGTCATAAAAATGCATCAATAATCGCAGATTTGCAGATAACTTGTATTTACATTGATTATCTATAAAAGAGTTAGTAACTTAACAACATGACTTTTAATCAAGTTCTCACCTGGGCTGTTGTGTAGAACTACAATAAAATCATGGCTTGTCCAATGCGAAGTTGTACGCATGACACCCCTTTTCATAATGGCTGGTGTTAAAGCTGGCCTTAACCATTAGGACATCACTATGCAAATTGGAGTACCCAAAGAAAGCCGGGAAGGTGAAGCACGGGTCGGCGCAACACCCAAAAGCGTCTTGCAACTGACTCAGCTGGGTTATGAGGTTATCGTTGAAAGTGGCGCAGGTGTGCTGGCTAACTTTAACGATGATGCCTATCAAGATGCCGGAGCAACTATCGGCGATCGCAATGCAGCGTTTGCTTGCGATATTATTCTCAAAGTTCATGCGCCCACCAGCGAAGGCGATGACTGTGAGCTGAGCCTTATTTCACCCGATGCCAGCGTCATTAGCTTTGTCTGGCCCAAACAAAATCCCCAGTTACTTGAGCTCTGTAAAAGCAAATCAATTAACTTGATGGCCATGGATATGGTGCCCCGCATCTCTCGTGCCCAATCGTTGGATGCGCGCAGTTCTCTGGCCAACGTGGATGGCTATCGCTCGGTTATCGAAGCGGCGAATCATTTTGGACGTTTCTTTACCGGCCAAATCACCGCTGCCGGGCGTATTCCACCTGCCAAAGTCTTAGTGATTGGCGCAGGCGTTGCTGGACTTGCCGCGATTGGCACCGCCAACAGCCTCGGCGCGCAGGTTCGCGCCTTTGATACTCGCCCAGAAGTAAAAGAACAAATCGCTTCGATGGGCGCCGAATTTTTAACTGTTGATGTCAATGAGCTGGCCACCAGTGGCGATGGCTATGCCAAACAGATGAGCCAGGAATTTATCGATGCCGAAATGGCACTGTTTCGTGAGCAAGCCGATGAAGTGGACATCATCATTACCACCGCGCTCATCCCGGGCAAACCTGCCCCCAAACTGATTCTCAAAGATATGGTTGAGCGCATGCAACCAGGCAGTGTTATTGTGGATTTAGCAGCAGCTAATGGCGGTAACTGTGAACTGACCAAACCCGGAGAAATCGTGGTTGAGCACGATGTAACCATCATTGGCTTAACTGAACTATCCAATCAAGTGCCAGCCCAAGCCAGCCAGTTGTACGCCACCAACTTGGTGAATTTGCTCAAATTGCTAACACCTGAAAAAGACGGGCAGATGGTGATTGATTTTGAAGATGAAGTCATCCGTGGGGTTACGGCCGTACGCGAAGGCGAAATAACCTTTCCACCACCCGCGATTCAGGTCAGCGCCGCGCCTAAAGCTCAACCGAGCGAACCAGAACCGACATCGGCCCCAGAGCCAAAACCTTCTCGTCCTTGGCTTAAACCTGTCATCGCCGTTGTTGGTGCGCTGTTATTTGGTTGGGTGGCGGCCAATGCTCCGACTGAATTTGTGCAGCATTTTACGGTGTTTATCTTAGCCTGCGTGGTCGGCTATTACGTGGTCTGGAATGTCACCCATTCACTGCATACGCCACTAATGAGTGTCACCAATGCCATTTCTGGGATCATCATTATTGGGGCCTTTGTCCAGATGAAAACGACTAGCACCACATTGATGCTGATTTTATCAACCATTGCAGTGTTAATTGCCAGCATCAATATTGTCGGTGGTTTTGCTGTGACCCAGCGGATGCTCAAAATGTTCCGCAAAGACGGCGAGTAAAGGAGGACTCATTATGTCACATGGATTACTCATCGGTGCATATCTTATTGCGGCACTATTATTTATCGCCAGCCTCGCTGGACTCAGTAAACAGCATACAGCTCGACGCGGCAACTTGTTTGGTATGATTGGGATGGCCATTGCCATCATTGCTACATTAGCCAGCGCGCAAGTTTCAGCGGGCGGTTGGCTCATCCTCATCGCCATTATTATTGGCGCAGCAATTGGACTGCGGCTTGCAATGAAAGTTGAAATGACCCAAATGCCGGAGCTGGTAGCGATGCTACATAGCTTTGTCGGGTTAGCGGCGGTGTTGGTCGGATTTGCCAGTGCATTAGAGCTAGGCCAGCATCTTGAACAGCTGCAGATGGTCAACCATCAATTGGACCAAGTTGCTAAATTCTTAGGCAGCGCCGCACAAACTCAGCAAGTTTTACACAGCGGCCAAAGTGCCCTCATCATTCATCAGTGGGAGATATTTTTAGGTATCTTTATCGGGGCCGTGACCTTTACCGGATCGATTGTCGCATTTGGCAAATTAAATGGCCGATTAAAAAGCGCGCCTAAATCACTCCCCGGCAAACATTGGCTCAATTTAGCGATGCTTATTGTGTCATTGATTCTAGGGCTGGTATATGTCAGCAACGGCAGCTTACTCGCTCTATTTGTCATCATGCTGATAGCTTTTGTCTTTGGCTATCATCTGGTCAGTGCCATTGGCGGCGCTGATATGCCCGTGGTTGTTTCGATGCTCAACTCCTACTCGGGTTGGGCAGCTGCCGCATCTGGGTTTATGTTAGGGAACGATTTGTTGATCATCACCGGCGCCTTAGTGGGTAGCTCTGGGGCGATTCTTTCGTACATTATGTGTAAAGCGATGAATCGCTCGTTTATCAGCGTGATTCTCGGTGGATTTGGCGTTGAAGGTGGCACCATCAGCGATGCTGAGCAAGGTGAGCACCGCGAAGCTTCTGCCAGTGAAGTTGCGCAAATGCTCAGCGAAGCGCAGCGCGTTGTCATCGCACCGGGCTATGGCATGGCAGTGGCGCAGGCGCAATATCCAGTCGCGGATATGACCAGAAAACTGCGCGACAAAGGCGTGGATGTACGCTTTGCCATTCATCCTGTTGCCGGAAGATTGCCAGGGCATATGAACGTACTTCTGGCCGAAGCGAAAGTCCCCTACGATATCGTCTTTGAAATGGATGAAATCAACCCAGATTTTGGCCAAACCGATGTGGTTTTGGTGATCGGTGCCAACGATACCGTCAACCCCGCCGCAAAACAGCCGGGGAGCCCCATTGCCGGGATGCCAGTTTTAGAAGTTTGGGAAGCTCGCCAAGTTGTGGTCTTTAAACGGTCCATGGCCACAGGTTATGCAGGGGTACAAAACCCATTGTTCTTTAAAGAAAATACACAAATGCTGTTTGGCGATGCCAAAGACAGTGTGGAACAAATTCTAAAAGCTCTGGGATAGTTGCAATAAAAGTTGCGATAAAAAACAAAGCCCTCTACATGCGGGCTTTTTTACTATCGATTACAATAAAATAGCTAGGGGCTGTTGACCTTTTGTGATTAGTTTTGCGGCAATCTGAGAGGAATTTAGGCAGATAAACGTTGTGCCGTGTAGGTCTGCACAAAAAACGTTTAACGCTGGATAAATTTCTCTCAGATACTGCCCTTCGGGTTCATTTAAACGCATCCTGAACTTTGTTACACCCTGCTTGGCTTAACTCATTAAGAGACACAGGATGCGCCGCGTTCAAAATGCGTTTAATTTGAACAAAATTCAACCACCAAAGATTAACACCCCCTAATTAAGAGTGCTCTTCTAAACTTAAACTGTCAGCCATCTGCACAATCTCTTGCCACGTTTTAATAGCATTTTGGATCTCTTTACCATCAAATTGATGGGTCAATTGCAGAATTTGTCCGGTAAGTTGCAACTCATGTTCATTAAGCTGAGCATTATTATTAAGTGATACCCCATAAGATGGGATCATCGTTTTAATCTGTTTTTGCCAGCGCTCGCTTGAAAATTCATCAGCAAAACAACGCTCCAGCAATTGCAGCATAATCGCAGCTGAAGTAGATGCACCAGGAGATGCGCCAAGCAGCGCACTTAACGAGCCTTGTTCATCACAAATCAGCTCCGTACCAAAACGCAGCTCACCTGATTTACCCGGCTCTTTTTTAATAATCTGCACTCGCTGGCCCGCTTGCCATAACTTCCAGTCATCTTCTTTGGCTTGTGGGAAGAACTCTTGTAAAGCCTGATAGCGAGCATCGCTACTTTGACATAACTGCCCAATTAAATATTTCACCAAGTCAAAGTTGTGCAAACCAACCTGCACCATCGGCCGCAAGTTGGATAAATTCAGCGAGCCAAACAGATCCCATAACGAGCCGCTTTTTAAGAACTTGCTCGAAAAGCTAGCAAATGGTCCAAACAATAACAATTGTTTGCCATCGATAACACGCGTATCTAGGTGTGGCACTGACATTGGTGGCGCGCCCACAGCGGCTTTACCATATACTTTAGCTTGATGTTGACTGACTAGTTCTGGATTTTCAGTCACTAAGAATTGTCCGCCGACCGGGAAACCACCGTATTGACGAGCCTGAGGGATCCCTGATTTTTGCAATAATTTAAGTGATGCCCCACCTGCGCCAATAAAGACATGCTTCGCATAAACGGTGCGTCGATTCTGTTTATTGTTGCGCTCGGCAACGGTTACTTCCCAGCCTTGTTCGACGCGATTCAGTTCACAGACTTCATAGCCGACACTGAGTTTAAAATTCTCATGTTGCAACAACAGCTGCACCATCTGCCGAGTCAAAGCGCCAAAGTTAACATCTGTACCCAGCGCCATGCGAGTTGCCGCAACAGGTTGCGATGGGTCACGCCCCTGCATCACCAATGGGATCCAATTTTTTATCGTGTCATGATCTTCGCTGTATTCCATCGCTTCAAACAAAGGACTCTGAATCAACGCCTCATAACGCTTGCGTAAAAACTCTACATTTTTCTCACCCCAGACAAAGCTGACGTGTGGCACGCTATTGATAAATGAACTTGGCTCACTGATTAATCCTGAGCGAACTAAATAAGCCCAAAATTGGCGAGAAAGCTGAAATTGCTCATCGATACGAATCGCTTTGGTGATATCAATTTCACCATTTGATTTTTCTGGCGTGTAGTTCATCTCGGCTAATGCGGAATGGCCTGTCCCCGCATTGTTCCAGCCGTTACTGCTCTCTTGCGCAACGCTATCGAGGCGCTCAAACAGCTCAATTTTCCAATCCGGCTCAAGCTGGCTTAAAAAGGTGCCTAAAGTGGCGCTCATGATACCGCCACCGATCAGCACAACATCAACCAGATCTCGGCTATGAGATTCAGAACTTGTAGAATTTGGCATTTTATTGGTTCACTCAAAAATATTGCAGCAACTTTTCATCGCCAAGACCAAATCCTCCCACAAGAGAAATACTTGTAGATACGGTCTAACGATTAACTTAACGAGAAACGTTGATAGTATGCTTTGACAAAAGCACTCCGATCACATTCGGAGCGTAAAATCTAAAAGACACATTAGTCAAAGGTGTTGGACTACTGGTCAATATACCACCATTAGTGGATGGCTCAAGTATTGATTTATTCTCAATACACTTATTAATAAGCCCGTCAATGGGCAATTATCACTCATATCATTGATATTGTTATATCTTCGTCAGAAAAAATAATTTTGATTAATTTTAGAACAATTCTCAAATCCATTTTAAAATGAGACAGAGCTCACATTTTATTATTATTTTATTCAAATCAATCAATTATCCAACTAAAGACAATTTCCTTAAAATTTCATTTAACCATGGCTTAATGTGACAAAGATCTGATCAATAACAACAATCTGTTCTTTAACAGGCTTACAATAATTTCGTCTTTTGGAATGATAAGGAGAACAAAGATGACCAAAGTCTACGATCTCTACCATAACGAATTACAACCCGGTCAACGAGTCCTGATTCGAGAAACTGGTGAAATCGACCAAATTGAAAAAATCAATGCTGATAATCTCTCACCTTACGCCGCTGAACATAATCAATGTGTACAACTAAAACAGAGTACTTGTGCGCCTATTGATATCGCTCGACTTGGCTAATCAGCAAGACCCATAAAGCCAGGGCCAATCTCTTTGGGCTCTGGCTGATAGCAATTTTAATTCCAAACAGCCTTTTAATTTTTCAATCCAATAGTCCCTAACGGATAAAGCTGATTTTAATCAGCCAATTGCATATACTAACCTTAAATCCTGATCATATTTACAGTGGTATGCAGCTGGAACAAACTCCGATAACAGTGCTTAAAGGCGTTGGTGCAAAGTTAGCCGAGAAACTACAGCGACTCGATATTTCAACGCTGCAAGACTTATTGTTTCATCTACCACTGCGCTATGAAGATCGCACCCACATCTGGCCTATCAGCGATTTAATGCCTGGCGTACACGTTTGTGTCTGCGGCATGATTGATAAAGTGGATACACTTTATGGCCGACGCCGAATTTTAAGCTGCCGCATTAATGATGGCAGTGGCGCGCTAACCCTCATCTTCTTTAACTTTAATCAGGGCCAAAAAAAGGCCATGCAACAGGGATTAAAGCTTCGAGCATACGGCGAAATTCGCCGCGGTAAACACGGTTGGGAAATCGTTCATCCGGATTATCAGATTTTTGAGGCCGATGAAGCACTCAATCTAAATGAGCAGCTCACCCCGGTTTACCCCACAACCGAAGGGCTGCGGCAAATTTCTCTGCGCCAGCTAAGCGATCAGGCGCTGCAATTGCTTGAGCAATATCCGCCGCAAGAGCTCATTCCAGAACAAACAGGCCTGCTTCAAGCTTTACCCAAATTGGCTGATGCACTTAAAGCGCTGCATCGGCCCGCACCAGAGACACATCTGGCTGATTTAGAAGATGGTAGCTACCCACCATTGCAACGATTGGTGATTGAAGAGCTTTGCGCCCATCAGTTAAGTCTCTTGACGCTTCGCCAACAGGCGCAAGCTGAATCTGCGCAAGTTTTGCCGAGCGCCCCAGAGCTTGAGCAGCAATTTCTCGCTCAGCTAGGTTTCACCCCAACCCACGCCCAGCAGCGAGTCGCCCATGAAATCAGTCAAGACTTAGCACAAAGTTGGCCGATGATGCGCTTAGTCCAAGGTGATGTGGGCAGCGGCAAAACACTGGTAGCGGCACTCGCGGCACTGCAAGCGCTGGCACAAGGCCAACAAGTTGCGTTAATGGCCCCAACGGAAATTCTCGCCGAACAGCATTTAAATAACTTTACTGATTGGCTTACGCCACTGGGGTTTTCTATCGATTGGCTAGCTGGCAAACAAAAGGGAAAAGCTCGCGAAGAGGCGCTCGCTCGCATCGCCAGTGGCCAGACGCAAATGGTGATCGGAACCCATGCAATTTTTCAAGATCAGGTGCAATTTGCCCATTTGGCACTAGTTATCATTGATGAGCAGCACCGTTTTGGCGTCCACCAGCGCTTGGCGCTTCGCGAAAAAGGAGCCCATGGCTTTGTACCGCATCAATTGGTGATG
This sequence comes from Celerinatantimonas sediminis, assembly GCF_046054195.1. NCBI lineage: Bacteria > Pseudomonadati > Pseudomonadota > Gammaproteobacteria > Celerinatantimonadaceae > Celerinatantimonas > Celerinatantimonas sediminis. The sequence continues at coordinate 221,476 of NZ_JBEQCS010000001.1, read as the reverse complement.
ACCGCAACCCCAATTCCACGAACACTGGCAATGACCGCCTATGCAGATTTGTCACTCTCGGTGATTGATGAGCTACCGCCAGGGCGCACGCCAGTGACCACAGTAGTGGTTCCCGATACGCGCCGCGAGGAAGTGATCAACCGCGTTCATCAAGCATGTCAGAGCGAAAACCGCCAAGCCTACTGGGTATGCACACTGATTGAAGAGTCTGAAGCACTGCAGTGCCAAGCGGCTGAAGATACCGCCGCGCAATTACAACAACAGCTTCCACAATTGCGTATTGGCTTGGTTCATGGGCGCATGAAAGCTCAAGAAAAACAGTGGGTCATGGACGAATTTAAAGCCCATCGGCTGGATCTTTTAGTCGCAACGACAGTCATTGAAGTGGGGGTCGATGTGCCTAATGCCAGCCTAATGATTATTGAAAATCCAGAACGCCTCGGGCTTGCCCAGCTGCATCAGTTACGCGGACGCGTTGGCCGCGGACAAATCGCCAGCCACTGCGTATTGCTCTACCACAACCCCTTGTCAAAAACAGCGACGGCTCGTTTAGGCGTATTGCGCGATAGTAACGATGGCTTTGTGATTGCTGAACGCGACCTTGAAATTCGCGGCCCAGGAGAGATGTTGGGCACCCGTCAAACCGGGCTAGTTAGTTTTAAAATTGCGGATCTGATGCGCGACCAGACGCTGCTAGCACCGGCCCGAGAGCTTGCTAATCAAGTTCTTAGCGAACACCCGGAATGGGTCAAGCCGTTAATTCGCCGCTGGTTAGGCCATCGGGATAAATATGTCCAGGCGTAACCTTGGCAATTAAGTGTGAACATTGAACACTTTATCTTTTCAGCAAAGTTACGCATAATATGTAACTTATTAATAGCTTTGCAGTGATGGAGGACTCATGCCTAAAGCGGTGATTGTCGGTGATATTGGAACAGCTCATGATGGTTATTATGCAACCCCGGTAACAGCAGGGTCTGGAACTGTAAAAATAGATAATATTCCAGCGGCTCGAGTGGGCGATCCGCTCGCGCCACATGACAAGCCCAACAGTCCTAAACACTCACGAACCATTGCCTCAGGTTCATCATCGGTCATTATTGATGGTAAAGCCGCGGCGATTACCGGTGGCAGTGTTGATTGTGGCGGCGTCACGATTGGCACCACAAGCGTGAATATGGGCGCTTAGCCCGCTTTTTTAATTGTGACTGCGTGGGCACTTTAAGATAGTTTTCAAATTGGCCCACACTGGCTCATTGCTTTTTTTGTCATCAAAACAAAAAACCTGAAAATATTGACATATTTCAGAATTATATTCTAAACAGATAATATTTTTGTTTTTATACCCTACAGTTCAACTTTAAAAACTCATTAAAAAACATAATATTCTGAATTATCTACCAAAATTTATCTCTTCCAGCAAATCTCGTTAATTGACAAATATCAATCTAATGACAAGTTACCTACTTATTCATATGACAACTATTTGACAAAATATATCTTGTATGTGACCTTCGTTATATAAAAAAATACATAACGAAAATCATCCAATGCAGTCCTAAATTGGTTGATGTCTGAACTCTGTAATAAACCCGCGCTGCTCTGTTCGCATGCCTGCCCGACTCGGTATTGATTTGTATTTTCTCGACTCACGCATCGACAACAAAGATCGACAAGCACAATAAGTTTGGGTCTGGAAGATATGTGGTTTTTGCTTTTAATACGGATATTACCAATATGGATACGTTTAAACGTAGTAAATTATCGCTCGCCATAGGGATATTTTGCGCCAGCAACATATTCTCTCCTGCATTTGCCGATGACTCAAACGCCACGACAACAACCAACAATCAGAGCTCTGAAGTCACCGCCGAGCCGCAATTGGTTGTTCAGGGTCAGAAAAGTACCAAAGCTGACGAATATTCTCCCAAAGAGGCCTCACTGGGTGCTCTGGGCAAACAAAAATTGCTTGATTTGCCCTATTCAGCAACGGTATTGAGCGAAGATCTACTCGAAGATCGCCAAATCAGCGGCCTTAATGATGCTCTAAAATATGATTCATCCACGCAGATGGAAGCTCGTGGTGGCGTCGATATTGGCCGCCCGCAAAGCCGCGGGATGGAAGGTAGCGTAGTTGATAACAGCCATATCGATGGGATGAACGCAATTATCACGACCGCACAGCCCATGGAACTGTTTGAGCGAGTAGAAATTATTCACAGCTTAACGGGCGCCGTGTATGGACCCGCAACCCCAGCGGGCAGCTTTAACTTTGCCTTTAAACGCCCAACCAAAGAGTATTTAAATAAACTCACCGCAGGCTATAGCAAAGATGGGGCTCACACTCTGGCCGGTGATTTTGGCGGCTCGCCCTCTCGCTATGTTGGTTATCGGTTTAATGTATTAAAAGAGCAAGGTGATGGTTATGTTTCAGGTTCATCCTTAAACCGCAAGATGGCCGGTGGTGCACTTGATTTTCATCCGTTTGAACACACCACCATTGAACTTAACGGCAGTTATTACAAATACAAACGATTTGGTTACCCTGGCGGTTTTAGCTATTCAGCGTCAACCGGCCTTCCCAAAGCATTCGATCCGAAAAATACCAGCTATTCAAACAGCGCTTATGGTCCAACATTAGATACCACTATGGAAAGCGCCAAATTAATTCAACAGATTAATTCAAACTGGTCATTGACCGCTGGCGTTCTACACCAAATTGCGCGGCGCACACTCGATAGCGTGCGCAACACCATCGGCAGTGATGGCACCGTCACCACTACGACTCGCGATGCCAGCCCAATGCGCTTTGTCATCACCAGTAACACCGCTCATTTAAACGGCACCGTGCATACTGGCTCAATCAAACACTCATTGGTGGTTGGAACCTCCGGATATAACTGGGATATTTATCGCAGCTCGACTCACTCGAGCAAAACCAAAGTGCAATCGTTTATGCTTAGCGATCACATTGACTTTAACCGCTATTTCTCAACATTACTGATTGGCAGTTATGGCAAATTTGACGAGCTGAGCTATTCCGACGGTAAAAAAGAGACAACTTATAAAGATCATGGACTCAGCTCCACGGTCTCGCTGATGTATAAACCGTTCGACACACTGACGACCTACATTGCGCATGCCGATACCTTAGAAGCAGGTTCAGCAGCGGATGATGATGCCGACAATGCAGGCGAAGTCATCGCACCTTTACGTAGTAAACAATGGGAGATTGGAGCCAATACCGATTGGGGACTATTGCAAGGCCATTTAGCATTATTCCACCTCACGCGCCCTTATGCCTACACCAACAGCGATACCAATATCTATGGCGTACAAGGCAAACAGCGCAACAACGGTATCGAACTCTCGTTAAATGGCTCGCCACTGTCTCAAGTCGAAATGATGGGTTCACTCACCTACATCGATGCCAAATTGAAAGATGGCTATAGCGAAGATGTCTCCAATAAACGGGTTGTGGGGGTTCCTCGTTATCAAGCGAATCTGTTAAGCGAATATGACTTTCGAGCCATCGAAGGATTATCGCTAAACGCCGATGTTCACTATGTGGGCAAACGAGCTGCAGACAGTACCAATGCGACTTGGGCGGGTTCTTACACCACATTGGATTTAGGAGCCAAATACGTCACCGATAAACTCTATGGGAAAAAACTGACCGTACGACTGAACGCAACCAACGTGACCAATCGCAAATATTGGGTATCGATCTTTCCCGGTAGTATCTACGGCGATGGCAACTCAGCAAGCGCCTTCTTAGGGGCCCCTTTGCAAATGAAATTAAGTGCAACCCTTGAGTTTTAAAGCCAATTAAATGCTGGCATCAAACTGATGCCAGCACTTTGCCAAGGAAGATACGATGCAAGCAAATTTATCATTCTTTTTAAAAGCTAAGGTGTCAGTGTTGTTGGCTCTGCTCATCTGTTCAGTGAGCCCATTTGCGCTGGCGCAAATCCGCTCATCCATACCGACGGTGCAAAGCAGTCAGCCGCGGCGCATAGTGACCTACTATGGGCATGTAAAAATATCGGTGCCGCAAAAAATTAAGCGTATCGCCTGCGCTTGGGAAGCGCAAAACTCTATTCTAGTGATGCTCGGCGCTGGTGATAAAATTGTTGCCACTACAAAAGTTGCGAAAAGTATCCCGGCCTTTACCCAAATCGATCCGGCCATTCGCCACGCTCAACTGGTGACGATGGGAGGAGCGAATGATCTCAACGCTGAACATCTCATCACGCTGCACCCTGATATTTTATTCGTCCCTGAAGGCTTTTCTAAAACCAAACAGCGTCAACTCGAGCGGGCAGGAATTGCGGTCAGTGCTTTTCATAGCAATTCGATGCACTCACTCATTGAGCGCGTTTTAATTACCGGGAAATTGCTAGGTCCTAAGGCTTATCAAAAAGCGCTTCGTTATCAGGCCTATTTTAAACACAACGAGCAGTTGGTTAGCGAACGCTTAAAATCAATCCCGCTCGATCAACGCCGCAGTGTTTATCTAGCCTCAGGGCAACCGTTAACCACCACCGGAAGCCCTTCTTTAAATCAAGATTGGATGGATTTATCCGGGGCTATCAATATTGCTAAAAATTGGCAGTTAGGTTCATTTCATTACGGGCAAGCCAATACCAATATTGAATCGATTATTGGCGCAAATCCGGATGTTATCGTCACCATGTTTGCACGCAGCGCCAAATCCATTGAGCACAACCGGCAATGGCAAACAATCAATGCGGTTAAAAACGGGCACGTTTTAGTTAATCCCCGCGGGCTGTTTTTCTGGAGCAGGGAAACCTCAGAACAAGCGCTGCAGTTTCTATGGATGGCCAAGACGCTCTATCCCAAAGCGTTTAGCGATATTGATATGATCCATGAAACCATTCGTTTTTATCAGAAATTTTATGATGTAACACTCACGCGCACCGAGGCTCAGAAATTTTTGCATCCTGGGCCACTTGTCATTGTCCGTCACTAAAGGAGTCAAGCATGCCAAAGGCTCTTTGTGAACTTGCGGTTAAACAGGTGAGTTTCCACTATGGTGCTCAGCCTATTTTGAATCAGATAAGTTTAAGCGTTACACCCGGTGAGATTGTCGCGCTGCTCGGAGCCAATGGCGCGGGTAAAAGCACGCTTTTACAGCTCATGCTGGGGCTAATTAAACCATCTTCGGGGCTGGTGTTACTCAATAACAAACCCCTTAGCCATTATCGGCGCAAAGAAATTGCTCGCCATATTGCATACGTGCCGCAGCATCATGAATGTCCATTTCCATATAAAGTTTGTGATGTTATTGCGATGGGATTGTTTAGCCAGCGCCATTTTTTAGGTGCTTCGCCAATCGACAGCCAAGCACGAATTATGAAGCTATTAGAACGATTTCATCTGGCCCATTTAAGCCAAAAACCTTATCCACAGCTCTCAGGCGGCCAACAGCAAATTGTGCTGATGTGTCGAGCACTCATTCAAGGCGCAAGTATTTTAGTACTGGATGAACCAGCCTCAGCCTTAGATTTTGGCCATCAAGCGCGGTTACTGGCGCATCTTCGCCAGTTAGCCTCAACTGGCCTTGCAGTTGTGATGAGTACCCATCATCCACAACACGCCACCGCGATAGCAACCCGCGCGGTATTGATGAGACAAGGCCATTTGATAGGTCAAGGCAAACCAGCAGAAGTACTGACCGAGACAAAACTAAGCCAGCTCTATGAGCTAAGCCAGGATGAACTTAGTTTGGTTTGTCAAAGGCAAATTAAAAAGGATTACGCCGATGCAATGGCATAAAGTTCACAGTTACAGCCAATTTTTACTCCTGATTATCATCCTTCTGGCGACCTTGCTCATAGCCCTAACTATTGGCAATTATCCTGTGCATCTAATGGATGTCATGCATTTTGTGAGCGCCTCTTTGGGATGGCAAAAGATGGCGCCCCAACAGTGGAACATTCTTGATGATATTTTTGTGCAAGTTCGCTTTCCGCGGATCCTTGCAGCTATATTAGTTGGCATGGCGCTAGCCACCGCAGGTTCTGCCTACCAAGCTATCTTTCGCAATCCACTGGTTTCACCAGGAATTTTAGGCGTTCTAGCCGGTTCTGCGTTTGGCGCTACTCTAGCGATGTTGCTTAATCAGAGCGATGGCGTACTGCAAATTTGGGCCTTTGGGTTTGGCTTGTTTGCGGTGGTGGTTGGTATTGTCATTGGTCAGCTGTTTGGCTCCGGATCGCTGGTGATGCTCATTTTGGGAGGAATGATTAGCTCAGCGCTTTTTAGCGCACTGTTATCGATTGTTAAATATGTGGCGGACCCACAAGATCAGTTGCCATCGATTACCTATTGGCTAATGGGCAGTCTTGGTCGGGCAAATCTCACCCAAAGCCTATATCTGGCGATACCCATCGGTGTGGCGACGGTTGTCTTGTGGCTATTAGGACGCGCGATTGATGTGATGTCAATGGGCGATCAAGAAGCTAAAACGCTAGGTGTTCCAGTGGTTTTCATTCGCTATCTGGTCATTGCTTTGGCAACGCTCATCAGTGCGTTATCTGTTTCTATCGCCGGCATGATTGGCTGGATTGGTCTGCTCGCGCCACACGTTGCAAGGCTCCTCGTGGGCCCAGGCAATAGCCGATTGCTCCCAGCCAGTACCATCCTCGGAGCAGTATTTTTAGTCATTGCTGACTGCATTGCCCGCTCCGTCGCAGCGGTTGAAATTCCAATTGGGATCATTACCGAATGTTTAGGTCTGCCGATGTTTATTTTGGTGTTACATCGGGTGAAAAAAGGTTGGAATTAACACCCAACAATCAGTTTTTTCTTCGCAAGAGACGCTTAAAACCGCTTAATAAACGGCATTGATTGTTGATAAGTTTGCTAGAATTAATTGTTCAGGTTCAAGTAGTTGTGTAAAGACGCTAGGATTTTTAGATGCCTGTGGTTTAATCGGCTATAAACATAGACAAATAGCCGTTTTAATTTATGCTGTAGCTTTATGTAAGATGTGATGCTAAATAAAGGCCTGAACCTTCATGAGACGGATACGAGATCTATTTTTTATCGTCATTTTGTTGCTGCTGTGCGCAGTGACATTTTTTATCTTCTCGTTTAATCCCGATGACTATCAGACACAATTGCATAACTGGGCAGAGCGCCAAGGCTGGAATATCAGTTATGAGCAAAGCCGCTGGCAATTTACCGACCCATTTCACTGGCAGCTGGATAACGTGTCACTCTCAAAAGCTGGCGATGTCGCACTCGTTAGTCCACAGCTCTCGTTAACGCTCAATCCACTGGCGCTATTTTCGGGCAAATTTGAACTGTCGCAGTTAAATTTGTCTCACCCTAAAATAACGTTTGCCCTGAATCGACAAGCCTCTTGGCAATTTCATATTCCAGCTATTCGCCTCTATCAGGTTGATAACATCAATATCCAGCAGGCGCAAATCAGCTGGCAAGATAGCCAAGGCAAAATGCCATTACAGCTTGAAAATGCGCAACTTGAAATCAGCCATTGGCATCAGCAAGGCAGCAAAAGCTGGCAGCTGCGTGGGATTAGTGATTCACTCAAAAGCTCTAACATTGAGCTCACTCATCCTCAATTTGATGTACAAATCAGCGATAACCAATGGCAGATAGACCAGCTTAATTTTCAGCTAGCTGGGGCCAATATTCAGACTCAAGGCTCTTGGCGGGATGGACAACTCACACTCAATCAGATGCAAATCGATGGCTTAAAATTACAGCCATCCGACTTAGCAAAAGTAACCGCGCCATCACTACCTGAGTTTATTCAATCCGTTGATATCGATGACCTAGCGCTTAGCTCAGCGAATCTGCAAAGTCAGCTAGGGTCGATGCCGGTCGTTATCAATAACATCAGCGGAGATATTCTAAAGCTGCATTGGCAACGAAATACTCCTGCGCAATTATCAGCAAGCTTTGATTTAGATATCAATAACATGCTGTTTAATCAGCTGCCGCTTGAGAAATTATCCTTGCAAGGCGCGCTAAATGGGCAATCGTTAGCAGTGAGCGAGTTTTCAGCCCAATTACAACCAGGACAGTTAACCACATCATTTAATTACAACTGGCAAAATCAGCCCCAGCTTGATATCACCAGCTTAAATGCCAGTGATGCAGTCATCGCACTTTCCAAGACGAGTGAACAAACCGTTGAGACACTTAAAAAGCTATGGCCTGTTACGCTCAACATCTCTCAAGCGAGCCTCAATGGCATTAAACTGCTCTCATACAACAGTGAACTGCCACTCTCGATTCACACAATGGACGTGTCGCTAAGCAATCTAAATGTACTCGATAAAGGCAAGCTCGTATCGCTTAAACAAGCGCTTCACCCTGATACCAGTTTCTTCTGGCAGGCCCCCGATGTTGCCTTTCGCGGCCTGATTATTAACAATGCCAGCTTAGATTTAGGGCCTAACGAGGATCCCAAACAAACGCATATCAACTTATATGGTGAGCTACCACAAGGGCAATTCCAGTGGCAAAGCACACTCCAAAATCAACTGCCAAGTTTGCCGTGGCAGGGTAAATTATCCGCGTTAATTTTAGATATTTCACCGCTATCAAGGCTTACTTTAAGCCGCGATTTTAAACTCGGTGGCGATTTAGAAGCTGATGGCAGCTTCTCCGGGTCGCTAAGTGAGGGTGTTGCAAGTGTCAGCGGCCAGCTTTCTGCAAGCAGCTCCCAATTAGCATTTAATCGCAACCTGCAACCGCTATGGCAACAGCTGCTCAATAGTCCAAAAACATCACTTCCTGCTCACAAAGCACTGCTCAGCGAAGGCATTTCAGCACTATGGAAAACCCCAGAACAGATCCCCGAAGGTGCAACTTTATTTAATCAAGCGAAGCTAAACGTGGATATCACGCGCGGTGTTGCTCAAATTGTCCAGACGCAACTGCCCAGCCAACCTTATAACTGGCTCTTAAGCGGACAGATAGATTTAACTCACCAGAGCTACAATGCGCTTAGTATCGGGATTACTGACAAAGGATGTGTCTTACTCAGCCAGCTATTAGATGGTCCTTGGCAGGCACCACAGATGCGCATTGACCAATATCAGCTCAACCAAAGCTACCTGCCACAAACGGATACGTTTGTCTCAGATAGTCAAAGTTCAGGACAGTGCCAGCTCAAACCAGCATCATCGCCTGCTCAATAAGGCAATCGCGCAAAGGATCGCTTCCCGCGTCTTTGCGCCAGACAAAATGAAACTGGCGACTGATATTAAGTCCATCCACCGATAAGATTTTCAGCTGGCCGCTATTGGCGCGCGGTAAAACGACACGTTTAGGCAAGCAGCTGGCGTATTGACCACTTTCAAGTAGCGCCATAATGGTTGGCACGTGGGTAAATTCTCGCCAGATATTGAGTTTATTAATTCGCGTTGCAACGCTGTTGGTAAAGGTTTCTCGGGTTCCAGAGCCGCTCTCACGCAGCACCCAGCGCAAAGCACTTAAATCATCAATCGAAACCGCATCATGCTGGGCCAACGGATGGCGAGCGCCTACCACGACCACCAGCTCATCATCACACCAGTGAAAGCTCTTAATGCGCGGCTCATCACAGCGCCCTTCAATCACGCCAAGTTCCAGTTCATGGTGCAAGAGCCGTAGAATCACCTGTTCGCTGTTGCTAACAAATGGCTCGAGGCGCAATTGTGGATACAAGTCATCCAGCCGACAAACCAATTGCGGCAAGAGCACTTCGGCAATGGTTTGGCTAATGCCCATGCGTAATTGGCCCGACAACAGATGGCGCCCCTGAAAACCCTGTTCAATCTGTGTGGCATCCTGCAGTAATCGTTTCGCCCGAGGTCGCAGCCAATAGCCCCAAGCGTTCAAAATCAGTCGTCGCCCCGAACGTTCAAATAAAGGATGGCCCAGTTGCTGTTCAAGCTGAGCAAGCGCCATGCTGGCCGCAGACTGGGTCATGGCTAAATGCTCAGAAGCCAGACTCACACTGCCAAACTGAGCGACTGCATCGAAAACAGCCATCTGTTTAAGTGAAAAACTCATATCAATTTTTCTGATTTAAAATATCAAAACTATTCGTTTTATAAATAAATAGCAAGTCCGTAGACTTCTTATTCATCTTTTTACCATCTTTGTAAAGGAATCATAGATGAAAACGCTCTTTCCCGGAGTGCTGCTTGCGTTAGTCACAGCGCTGGTCGGGTCGGTCATTAGCCATTATGTCAGCCATTGGGTCGCACTCAGTCCATTGATGGTCGGTTTGATCTTGGGAATTATCATTGCCAATTCGCCTCTGGAACGATTGCTCCACCCAGCAGCTCAAGGGCTTGGATTTTCCCAAAGCCGCTTGTTACGTCTTGGCGTGATGTTATTTGGTTTACATATTACCGTCTCGGAACTTATTGCAATTGGCTGGCCGGGAATCGGCTTAGCGGCAGTGATGGTCAGCTCGGTGCTGATTGTTGGCTATTTTCTGGGCACTCGCGTTTTTAAACTTCCTGCCGAGCTGGCGCTTTTAACAGCATCTGGGACAGGGATCTGCGGCGCTGCGGCCGTGATGGCAGTGGACCCGGTGATTAAACCCAAAGATGAATATGTGGTCGTTGCAGTTGCCACGGTGGTTATCTTTGGCACATTGGCGATGTTTGGCTATCCGCTAATCTTTCCCATGTTACATATGTCGCAAGATGCCTTTGCCGCATTAGCCGGCTCAACTACTCATGAAGTTGCCCAAGTGGTGGTTATCGGGGAGAGTATTAGTCCACAAGCGGCCAACGTTGCCGTTATCGTCAAACTGGCTCGGGTTATGTTGCTCGCCCCTGTCTTGTTGATTATCAGTTGGCTCTGGCAGAGACGCGCAGCAGCGCAAAACAATACCGGGACACAAAGCCGCGGTAAAATTACGATTCCATGGTTTGCGTTCGGCTTTATTGTGGTGGTTTTACTAAATGGGTACCTGCCATTAACCCATAGCATTCGCAGTGGCTTGCTTAATTTTGATACATTAATTCTCGCCATGGCGATGTCAGCGCTTGGCTTTAATACGCGGCTTAAAAACATTCATGCCAGCAGCGCTAAAGCACTGCTTCTGGCGCTGTGTCTATTTGTGATGATGGTGGCTATCTCTTCAACCTTAATTCACTTTTTCTGGCCGGCGACACTGTAACCGTCTGAGCAAAAATAGCCCTTCAAATTCAGCGACCAAATGGTCGCTGCTATAAAGCTCTACAGCAATCTTAAAGCGGGTTCTTGAGTGGCCCGCATTAAATGACTCAGACATATTCACAACTTGCGAACGTTTGGCTTGAGCTGCGCACTCACCTTGAATCGGTCGACGATATTGAATTTGAGCATCCACCAAAGTAATTTCGGCATCCATATTAAGCTCTTCCAGCGCCAGCCATAACAGCGACCACGCGGTAAGTAACGCCTGACAATAACTGCTCCCGGCAAACATCGACTCATAAGCATTGGCATTTCCCCCCAATGAGAGGCGCGTTTCTAACAGCTCATTGTCATAACGAGTTAGTTTAATGCCGATTTTTTCACTTAATGGAATGCGCTCATAGATCTCCTGATAAAGCTTATGGCACAGCTCGGCGCTGCGCGTGAAATGACAAGGCTCATCAAGGTGCTTGACCATCTGTTGCTGAAAAAAGGTGGTTTTATAATAATAAGGTTCACCATCGGGCAAGTAACCGGCTTGGGTAAAGAAATCCATTGATTCCTGATCTCGAGCGGTCAATACAATCCGCTGCACCCCTTCAGATAACGCGGCTTGCTCAAGTGAGCGCATGATCATCAAGCCAAAGCCTTGCTTACGATAATTAGCATTCACCGCAATATGACGAATCAGAGCTTCTTCGCTGTCGCTAATAAATAATCGGCCAATTGCCATGATTTGATCATTTTCATCCAGCACCATCCGATGTTGGCTATACGCATCATAAGCATCCCGCTCACTGCCCAAAGGCAGGTGCAGCGGTTTATTTAAGACTTCCCAGCGAAACTGAAAATATCGCTCTAATTGCTCATCGCCTTGTGGGGTTACAATCTGGTATTGCATGCCAAACTCCTTACCCTTGTGATTTATCGAGCACTACACTTTAAGCCAAAATGTCATTGGCCCATCATTAACCAATGCAACTTGCATATCTGCGCCAAACTCACCGGTGGCAACTGACAAACCTAACGCTTCACACTGCTGGCAAAATTGCTGGTAAAGCTGGTTGGCCAGCTCAGGCGCAGCAGCTTTGGAAAAACCAGGACGCAGCCCCTTGTGGGTATCAGCGCATAAGGTAAATTGTGAAACCACTAAAAGCTCTCCGCCAGCCTGGCTAACATTTAAATTGGTTTTCCCATCGGCATCAGCAAACACTCGATAATTGCAAACCTTGCGAGCAAGTTCTGTTAATTTACTCTGGTCATCGCCCTGCTCAACACCGAGCAACACCAGCAAACCTTTATCAATCGCACCTATGGTTTGCCCGGCAACGGTGACCGATGCTTGGCTAACACGCTGAATTAAACCAATCATTTACTTCTACTGCTCCTCGTCAGGGCTGGGATTTTCTTGTTCATATTCATCAAGAGCGGCACTAATTTCAGCGCCGAACAACACAATAACCCAGCTGATGTACACCCAAAAAAATAAGATAGGCACAGCCGCCAAGGCCCCATAAATAGCCTGATACGAGTTAAATGAGGCTAGATATAAAGCAAAACCACGCTTGCCCAGTTCAAATAAAATACCAGCAAACAGCGCTCCTACAAAGGCATGGCTGATGCGCACCCGTTTATTGGGCATAATCAAATACAATAACATAAAGGCAATGGTTGAAAGCCCCACAGGGACAAATCGGACGATGCCAGCAAGCGCCTCATTGGCAAAAAACTCCAGCGAAAAGATATAGGAGCTAACCGCCAGGCTGGCTCCAACCAAAACAGGCCCGAGCGTTAAGATCATCCAATAGGTAGGCAATGCTCGAATCAAACTGCGCGAACGGGTTCGTCGCCAAATTCGATTCAACGCGTTTTCAACCGATGCTATCAACATCACCGCAACCACTAACAAAAAAATACCGCCGATGGTCGTCGTGCGATTGGCATTGGCGACAAAGCGGTTCACTTGCGAGCGAATAGCATCCGTGGCAGTTGGCACAAAATTGCTAAATAACAAGTCTTCTAAATGCGCTTGAACACCGTTAAACGCAGGCACCGCACTGATAATAGCAAAGACGACGGCGATCATCGGCACTAAGGACAATAAGGTCGTATAAGCCAGTGCTCCGGCCATCGACGTCAAGCGGTCGGAGCGAATTCGCTGAAACAAAAACACCACAAAGGACCAGCCATGTAATCGCCAATATTTAAACCATCGCTCTAACACACTGCGCATGAGCCAAAATTCCTTATTATTGAGTCTGTTCATATTAACTGAGCAAAGAGCAAGCGCCAATATTCACCGTTGCACACTAAATACTCATTCTAGCAAATCGAACGAATTTTGAACTAAGTCACATTTTTTGCTAAACTCCCGGCTCTTTTATCTAGCTCGTTAAAATTTTGTTGCAAAAATCAAGTAAATCACCCTTTGCGACAGCTAACCGCTAGCCTTACTTGATGTAAATGGATATTTCCACGATGTTTAAATTCCCTAAGTTTAGCGGAACAACAACGCGCGCTGATCTACTTTCCGGTATCACCGTCGCCTTGGCTCTAGTTCCCGAAGCGGTTGCTTTTGCATTTGTTGCTCATGTTGGCCCACTTGTTGGCCTGTATGCCGCCGCGATTATTGGCTTTTTTACAGCTGTTTTTGGTGGCCGTCCCGGCATGATCTCCGGCGCAACTGGCTCAGTTGCAGTGGTCATTGCCGCGCTTGTTGCAACCCATGGCGAGCAGTATCTGTTTGCCGTGATTGTCTGTATGGGCGTGATACAAATACTCGCAGGTGTACTTCGTTTAGGTAAATTCATCCGCATGGTGCCACTACCGGTTATGCATGGGTTCGTCAACGGGCTAGCGATTGTCATTTTCTTAGCCCAGCTTGGAAACTTCAAAGTCAAAGATGCCGCAGGTGTTGCCCACTGGATGAGTGGCCCGCAATTGTGGACGATGTTAGGCCTGGTTGCTCTGACCATGGCTATTGTGCATTTTTTACCAAAATTCACCAAAGCGATTCCAGCTTCACTTGCTGCTATCGTAGTTGTTACATTGGTTTGTTATGGGCTTGATTTACACACCCGCACGGTCGTGGATTTTCTACGTCAAATGACTGGCAACCCTGATGCAACCATCGCCGGTGGTTGGCCAACGTTTCATATTCCGCAAGTTCCTCTTAATTGGGAAACCGTTAAAATTGTCCTGCCATACGCTTTTATTACCGCAGGTGTTGGTCTGATTGAATCACTGCTCACATTAACCGTGATTGATGAGATGACCCAAACCCGAGGCCGCAGTAACCGCGAATGTATGGGCCAAGGGCTTGGTAATATTGTCACCGGTTTCTTTGGTGGCATGGGTGGCTGCGCGATGATTGGTCAAAGTATGATTAACATTCGCTCCGGTGGCCGAGGCCGGTTATCGGGCCTTGTCGCAGCAATTGGTTTATTATGCTTTATTCTGTTTGCCTCATCATTGATTGAGATGATCCCAATCGCCGCATTGGTCGGGGTGATGTTTATGGTCGTGATTGCAACTTTCGAATGGTCGAGCATCCGTCTGTACAACAAAATTCCAAAATCTGACTTCTTAGTGATTGTGCTGGTATCAGTAGTCACTATTTTTACCGATTTAGCAACTGCGGTCTTTATTGGGGTGATTATCTCGGCGCTGGTCTTTGCTTGGAAACATGCCAAACAAATCAGTGCTGACACTAAAATGGAAGGTAAGAATAAAATTTATCATCTGCGTGGACCTATCTTTTTCAGCTCAACCCATAACTTTTTAGAGCTGTTTGATGTTCAAAAGGACCCGCAAGATGTCATCATTGATTTTGCTAATGCGCGAGTTTCTGATCACAGCGCCATTGAAGCCATCGAAACGCTCTCAGAGCGTTATCAGCAGCAAGGCAAACAGTTGCACTTACGTCACCTGAGCCCAGACTGTCGCAAGCTTTTGCAAAAAGCAGGTAATTTAATTGAAGTGAATGTCATTGAGGACCCAAATTATCGGGTCGCAGATGATGCTCTAGCTTAAGCGCGATTCACAAAAAAGCTCCTAAAATTAGGAGCTTTTTTATTTAATCTAAGCATTTTAACTGATACATAAACCGCTCAAATGCTTCTAAATCATCAAGCCCTTCAAGGGTGACGTTTTGCCAATGCAGATGGTGCACGCCGCGCACTTTCACCGTCATTCGTTTAAGGCCTAACACCTGCGCCATCGCCGTGCGATGCAGCCCATGTTTAACCTTAACCAACGAGCTATTTCTATCCAGAGCAACCCAAACTGAATCTTTGCCGTACTCGCCCTCAAAACCAAAGCAAGCCATGTTATACATGTAAAACAGATAATGCTGAATATAAGCAAAAATCCGCTCAGAAGAGGTTAAGGCTATTCCTGCAAAGTGATCGACAAACGCTTTGTTACTGGCGACTTTAGCCATGTATTGCGTATAAAACTCACTGGCCTGGGGACAATCACGATGTTGCCAAATATCACTGATAAATACATAGCGATCATTTTCTACAAATGGCTCAACCTGCTCATCCCAATCACCGTCCCACAAAAATCGTTGCTTAAGCTGTTTGCGCACCGGGCGTTTAAGCGCGGCCATCTTGGTTATTTTGAGCGGATCAATGCTCAGAGTAAGATCTTCGGCAAAGTTTTGCGTTGCCCAAAGCCGCGGTAACCCTTTACCAATCAGCCATCGCCGTCCGATTTTAGTTAAAGACACTAACTTAAGCCATCCACTGACCAATGGCGAAACTAAGCTTTGCCGCAGCGCTAAAATGATTTTCATTTTGACGCGATTTAAACGGACTTGCCATTTATAACGACTATCAAAAGTCCCCGGATAAATCGCTTCACCACTACCGGCATAGCCATTCGGCGCTAAATCAAGATAGTAACGAAGACGCAGCTCAAGTTGGCTCATCCACGTTTTGGAATACTCAATTTTATCAGCGCCGCGCACACCTTCGAGCAAACTCAAAGCACTGACTCGCGAAGGCGCAATACCTTGCGGGTTAGGCATCTTTTGCAAAATAATTGAATCAGACTCTTCGCCAGGCTGACTGGCCGCTGCATGTTTGGCTAACGTTTGCTGAGAAAGACTCAAACGCCGCGCTAAGATTTCAAAGAAAATGGTCTGCAGCGCTTTCTCATCGAGCTTTGCAAAACGCGCCGTATTTAGCGCAAATAAACAGTAGCTATCGGCTAAAACCTGTTCAGCAATTTCTTGTTGATGGGCCTGTTTCGCTAAAGAGGAAACAATCGCGGCTAACAATATTCCCGCTGATGAGCGGACAAATTCCATAACAGAGTCAATATTTTGCTGATCACAAGCTCTCCACGCTTGATAAAAGCAGACATCATTCATATTGAGATAATCTTTAATCAACAACCGTTATCAGTTGATTCGGCATTGAAACGTCAATGCACCATCACAAATAACGACAAACAGATAGAAGATATGGCAAACGCACCCAATAAAAGACCAAACAATTACGCCCATTTGCCATCGCGAATTAGCTAATCATTGTATCAAATAAGCGCTTTTTGATCACTTTATTGAACACGTTGACGTCTGGATGCACAGCCAAATAGCGCCAGCGATGCCAGTACCAAAACAAAACAGCCACTAAAGAGCAATCCAGAGCCAAAATACTCGAGTACCCAACCGCCGAGCAGCGGACCAAGCGCAAACCCTAAAATACTCAGCGATGCGACGCCAAAATAGGTTCCGCGTAAATGCTCAGGGGCAATCGTATCAATCAGCACATTCATTGATGGAAAGACTATCGACTCACCCGCGCTTAAGAAAAATACCCCAACTAGCCATCCCAAAGGTAAGTGCGAGCCACTGAAGATAAAAATCGGTTGGGCTATTGCCATCAATGCCACACCAATGCGAATGCGAGTGGCCAGTGCATAGCGAGACAATAAGGTTAATAGTGGAAACTGCAGCACAACTATGGTCACGGTATTGACCAATACCAGTGCACCAACCCACTTGCCCGCTTGTGCAATCCCGGAGTGGGTAACGACTTGCGGCAGAGATGACTCATACTGGGAATAGGCAACCAGCATTAAAATATCGGCAATCAGTAAAAACCCCAGCAGATGATCCCGGCGCAAAACCCCAACCACTTGAGCAAGATTTAAGCGCTGTGCAGAGTTGGCTAACGGGTGAGCTTTAAGCGTGCAAAACATAAATGCCAGCAGCAAAATCAATGTGTAGAGAAGGTACACAGCGCCTGTAATATAAAAGAGTTTCTGGGGATGATTAAGGCCAAAAACAATTCCCAACAATGGCCCGATGGCACCGCCAGCATTCACCAGAAAATAGCGGACATTTTGTGCCAACTCGCGCGCTTTAGGGCTATCGAGCTGGTCGCTTAGCAACGCTTTAGCCGGGCTTTCTAAGCTGGGTCGCATCATACCAACGGCTAACATCAGCACAAAAAATTGCCACAAGGCATGAGCACTACCAATGCCGGCATAGGTCAGAGCTGACAAAATGCCGCCTGAAATCATCACCCCTTTGCGGCCCCATTTATCGCTGACATACCCCATCCACGTACCGGCCAACCCACTAACCAACGCCGATGCTGCAAGCACTGCGCCGATATAGGTTTCACTGGCGCCATAATCACGGTATAAAAACACCACTAAAAACGGCCAAGCCATAAAATAGCTCAATCGCGAAATAAAGGTACCAAATAGGACTACCCAAACAAGCGCCGGGAACGCTTTTAACTGTTCCCACCAGGAAATTTCAAGCCCGGCAGAGGCAACTGAAGCCGTTTTCATAACAGACTAACATCCACAACCAAACACAAAACAAGAAGCTCATATTACTTATGCGATAGCCGGTTAACTAGCGTTTCAGACATAAAAAAACGACATCTCGAAAGATGTCGTTTTTATAGCGGAAAATCGCGTTATTTAAGCTCTTGGCCCACGATTAGCCCGTTTACGGTCAAGCTCAGTCAAATGACGTTTACGCAAACGAATGCTCTCTGGAGTAACTTCAACCAGTTCATCATCATCGATAAACTCGAGCGCTTGTTCCAAAGTCATAATCACTGGTGGGGTAAGAACCTGAGCTTCATCAGTACCAGAGGCACGAACGTTGGTCAGCTGTTTACCTTTAAGGCAGTTAACAGTCAGGTCGTTATCACGGTTATGAATCCCGATAATCTGGCCTTCATACACTTCATCACCATGGGAGGTAAATAAGCGACCACGATCTTGCAGGTTAAACAGTGAATAAGTCAGCGCTTTACCGGTGGCATTGGAGACCAATACACCATTTTTACGTTGGCCGATTTCACCACCTTTATGTGGACCGTAATGATCAAAAGTATGATAAAGCAGACCACTACCAGAGGTCAGTGTCATAAACTCGGTTTGGAAACCAATCAAGCCACGACTTGGGATCATAAAGTCCATACGAACGCGGCCTTTACCGTCAGGCTGCATGTCAGTCAGTTCAGCTTTACGCACGCCCAACTGCTCCATCACGCTGCCTTGGTCTTCAGCTTCAACGTCAACAGTCACAGTTTCATATGGTTCTTGCAGCTGGCCATCAACTTCACGCAGAATAACTTCTGGGCGCGATACCGCAAGTTCAAAACCTTCACGGCGCATGCTTTCAATTAAGACACTAAGATGCAGTTCACCACGGCCAGAGACGCGGAATTTATCAGGGTCTTCTGTTTCTTCAACGCGCAGCGCAACGTTATGCACCAGTTCCTGCTGCAGACGTTCCAGAATATTACGAGAAGTAACAAATTTACCCTCTTTACCTGCAAATGGCGATGTGTTGACCTGGAAGGTCATAGTCACAGTTGGCTCATCCACTTTCAAAGCAGGCAGCGCTTCAACATTGTTGATATCGCAAATGGTGTCAGAAATTTTCAGCTCACCTAAACCTGTCACCGCAATAATATTACCAGCATGAGCGACATCAGTTTCACTGCGCTCTAATCCCAGATAACTTAATACCTGACCGACTTTGCCATTGCGTTTTTTGCCATCAGCAGAAACGATCGTAACCTGTTGGTTAGGACGAACGCTACCACGTTTAATACGAGCAACCCCAATAACCCCAACATAAGAGTTATAATCCAGCTGCGAAATCTGCATCTGCAATGGGCCGTCAGGGTCAGCATGAGGTGGCTCAACGTCATCGATAATTGCTTGGAATAACGGTTCCATATTATCGCTTGGCTGATCCAAATCCAGTGTTGCCCAGCCATTAATAGCTGATGCATAAACAACATGGAAATCGAGCTGTTCGTCTGTCGCACCTAAGTTATCAAACAGATCGAAAACCTGGTCCATCACCCAATCAGGGCGAGCGCCTGGTTTGTCGACTTTGTTAATGACAACAATTGGTTTTAAACCCTGTGCGAAAGCTTTTTGTGTCACAAAGCGTGTTTGTGGCATTGGGCCTTCTTGAGCATCAACCAACAACAATACTGAATCGGCCATCGACATCACACGTTCAACTTCCCCGCCGAAGTCGGCGTGTCCGGGAGTATCAACGATGTTAATATGATAATCGTGCCAATTAAGCGCGGTGTTTTTCGCTAAAATGGTAATCCCACGTTCTTTTTCAAGATCGTTGGAGTCCATAATACGTTCTTGAACCTCGCCTCGAGTCTGCAAAGTACCTGACTGTTGCAACAGTTTGTCAACCAGGGTTGTTTTCCCATGGTCAACATGCGCAATAATTGCGATGTTTCTTAACTTATTAATATCATTAGACATAATAAACTTTCTGCCTCATTAATCTTAAATTTTCTGTACGCAAATCAGCACGCACTTGCAGCCACTTTTAGCGACTTGGATCACAAAATGGGCTAGATTATACCCTGAACAGCTTATGGGTGATATGAAAAGATGAAGGCTTAATCAACTTCTTTTGGCAAAAGTTAAGCCAACTGGGTGAAATGACATGTTTTATGCTTAAAATCAGTTAATCGATAATGCAGTTGCGGCCTGCTTTTTTGGCATTATACAAGCGCGCATCAACCAGTTCAAAGAGTTGCTCAATATTACTTACCTCATGAGAATGTCCTACACCAATACTGACCGTGATGGGCCGAATATCGGCCAAATGCATCTGTTCTATCGCTAAACGCAGTCGCTGCGCTAATTTTAAAACCTGCTCAGTGGATTGATTAAAGGTAATCACTGCAAATTCTTCCCCACCCCAACGGGCAATAATATCGTTATGGCGAATTTGCTCTCGCAGCTTCTGGCAAAGGTTCACCAACACATTATCTCCCACTAAATGACCGTAGGTATCATTTATCTGTTTAAAGTGATCGATATCGAGGATCATTAGCGCATAACTGACCGGCTGTTTTAAATGGGTAAAGTGCGATACCTCTTTTTCGAGTCCTCGCCGATTTAATAATTGCGTTAGAGGGTCTAGTTGCACCTGCTGCTCAAGTACGCTGGCGTAAGCTGCCTTCTCGCGAATCGAGACAATACTCCATAACAAAACAATGTAGACAATATGAGCCACGGCCATATTAAGAACCATGCCCAAAGTTTCAGAAAGAGAGTCGTAATGAATCAGCACACAAAAGTGCCCGATGATATTGACGCCAAACACAATGATGGTTAACACCACTGCCCGCTTACGAGAAAAGAATAAGTAGGCCATCACATAATTAAGCGCCAGCCACTGCACTGCACTGGATAATTCTTGATGAGGTAATAATTGATGATGGACGATACTGGAGCTAATCAGATACCCCGTAATAATGAAATAACAAAAATGCTGCAACACACTCACAGAGACTTTAAAGCTCAGCAAAAAAATGGCGCCAAGCAAAATAATGCAGATGGGGTAACTTAGGGCATCAAACTCAACAATAATGTTGCTACTTGAGTCAATTGCCCAAATCGCCGAAAACCCTGCAATAGCAAATAACACCAGTGATCGAAATATTTTACTGGAGAGCAAGACACTGTTGTGGTTTGATGAAAGTGATGGTTTCGACATACCTGTCAAAGCGCAATAAATAATTAAAATTTGATGGTTATTATATAGCCATGATTTTTAAATAAATGCATCATCTATGTGATATTGCGTAATGAGCAAATGAATCATGGAATAAATTTACATGATTTGCACCATATTGGTTCAATACGCAATCTGATATGCCCCATAAATGATCACCATAATGGCGAAATATGTCGATGGATCCCGTTGTAGCGGGCTTTGAGCACTTGGCACGAAACTCGCTTCTATTTTGGGCATAACAATTCATTACCAACTTTTAATAGCGCCATCATTTTTGATGACACCGGAGGTTACTACATGTCTGCAGATGTTCTAGCTCTTATCAAAGAGCAAGAAGTAAAATTTATCGATCTACGCTTCACTGATACTAAAGGTAAAGAACAACACGTTTCTCTGCCTGCAAGCCAAATTGATGATGACTTTTTCACAGAAGGGAAAATGTTCGATGGTTCGTCAATCGCTGGTTGGAAAGGGATTAACGAATCTGACATGATTTTGATGCCAGACGCTAGTACCGCCGTTTTAGACCCATTCACTGAAGAAACTACTCTGAATATCCGTTGTGATATTTTAGAACCAGCAACAATGGAAGGTTACGAACGTGACCCTCGTTCAATCGCTAAACGTGCTGAAGAATACATGCGTTCTGAAGGGATTGCAGACGACGTTCTGTTTGGCCCAGAACCAGAATTCTTCCTGTTTGACGACGTTCGTTTTGATGCTCAGATGCAGGGTGCTTTCTACTCAATCGACGATTCTGAAGCAGCTTGGAACTCAGGCAAAGAATACGAAGACGGCAACACTGGCCATCGTCCAGGTGTTAAAGGCGGTTACTTCCCAGTACCACCAGTTGATTCATCGCAGGATATCCGTAGCGCAATGTGCTTACTGATGGATGAAATGGGTCTGGAAGTTGAAGCGCATCACCATGAAGTTGCAACCGCAGGTCAGAACGAAATCGCTTGTAAATTCAACACATTGGTTAAAAAAGCCGATGAACTGCAGATTTACAAATATGTCGTTCATAACGTTGCTCACGCGTATGGCAAAACAGCGACTTTCATGCCTAAACCATTAGTTGGTGATAACGGTAGCGGTATGCACTGTCACCAATCACTGGCTAAAGATGGTCAAAACTTGTTTGCTGGCGACCTGTATGGTGGTCTGTCTGAAACTGCTCTGTTCTACATCGGCGGTATCATCAAACATGCTAAAGCAATCAACGCATTTGCTAACGCATCAACTAACTCATACAAACGTTTGGTCCCAGGTTTTGAAGCACCAGTTATGCTAGCTTACTCAGCTCGTAACCGTAGTGCATCTATCCGTATCCCAGTGGTTCCATCTCCTAAAGCACGTCGTATCGAAGTTCGCTTCCCTGACCCAACTGCTAACCCATACTTGGCGTTCGCAGCAATGCTGATGGCTGGCCTTGACGGAATTAAAAACAAAATCCACCCTGGCGATGCTATGGATAAAGACTTGTATGACCTGCCAGCTGAAGAAGCTGCAGAAATCCCACAAGTTGCAGCAACGTTTGAAGAAGCATTGGCAGCTCTGGATGCAGACCGTGCATTCTTGACCGCTGGTGACGTATTCAGCGACGACACTATCGATGCTTACCTGACTCTTAAACACGAAGAAGTTGTTAAACTTGCAATGACAACTCACCCTGTTGAGTTCCAAATGTACTACAGCTGCTAAGCTGGGGTTACATCTCACTATTAAAAGCCCCGCTTAGTCGGGGCTTTTTTTTCGAGCGAAAGCAATCGTTGCTTGTTAGCTAAATCGGCAAGATTATTGCAACCTATTTGTATAGGGCATCATAATAGTGAGTTAGCCTGCACAGGATCTAGGCAAATGGGCATGAATCGCCATATTTGCCGTGCATGGATATCACTGCATTAGCAAAATACTTGCAGTGTTGCACAATAATAGTGCAATATTTTTAAAGGAGGTCTGCGTGTTAGAAGCATCCGGTCTTAACCGCATTATGTTAGACAATATGGTTACCGGGATTATCTTGCTGGATAAAGAGCAAGTCGTCCAATACGTCAATACCGCGACCGAACAACTGTTAGGACAAAGTAAACGCCGTCTGGCAAACCAGTCATTTCAGAGTTTAATCAGCCACACGACGCTGAACTTAGAAATATTAAACGAAGTGTTGGATCACGGCCAAAGCTTCACAGATAGTGAAGTCACCGTGGTCGTTGATAATAAGCCGGCAATGGTTGAGTTTTCGGCCACCCGGATTTTAAACGAAGGAGAGCCACTGCTGTTACTTGAGCTCAAACCCATTGATCAGCAGAAAAAAATCTCTCAAGAAGTTCATCAGCATGTACAGCAGCAAGCGGCCAAAGAGCTGGTCAGAGGGCTGGCGCATGAGATTAAAAATCCATTAGGCGGGTTGCGAGGCGCAGCGCAGTTACTCGATAGAGAACTACCTGATGAGAATTTAAAAGAATTTACCAACATTATTATTGAGCAGGCAGATAGGTTACGTAACTTAGTTGACCGCTTATTAGGGCCACAGCGCCTAGCAGAACGAGAACTGCGCAATATCCACTCAGTTTTAGAGAAAGTCCGTCAACTCGTCGAGCTGGAATTACCTGAAGGGATAACCATCGAGCGCGACTATGACCCGAGTATCCCTGATTTTGAGATGGACCATGAGCAACTTCAACAAGCGTTTCTCAATATTGTGAAAAATGCCGTGCAAGCGCTCAAAACTCGCGGAGAAGGCCATATTCAGCTGGTCACCCGAACGGCCCATCAAGTTAATATCGCAGGGCAGCGCTATCGTCTCGTCGCGGAAATTAAGATCATTGATGATGGTCCCGGTATTCCGGCTGAATTAGCTGATACTCTGTTTTATCCCATGGTCACAGGTCGCGATGGTGGCACAGGATTAGGGCTTTCTATTTCTCAAAATTTGATTAATCAACATAAAGGCAGAATAGACTGCGCCAGCTGGCCTGGCCACACCGAGTTTGTCATTCATCTGCCTCTTCGTAAGTAAGGATTTCATCATGGCTGCAACAATTTGGATTGTCGATGACGACAGCTCTATTCGCTGGGTACTAGAGAAAGCGTTAAGTGCTGTAGGCTATCAATGCATGAGTTTTGCTGACGGCGAACTGATGTTGAGCCAGTTGGAAATGGAACATCCAGACATCATTATCTCCGATATTCGCATGCCAGGGTTAGATGGCATTGCGC
This sequence comes from Celerinatantimonas sediminis, assembly GCF_046054195.1. Taxonomy (NCBI): domain Bacteria; kingdom Pseudomonadati; phylum Pseudomonadota; class Gammaproteobacteria; family Celerinatantimonadaceae; genus Celerinatantimonas; species Celerinatantimonas sediminis. Next base: position 197,034 of record NZ_JBEQCS010000001.1, on the reverse strand, counting down.
TTCTTGAAAGAGTGCACCAACATGACCCTGATCTACCGATCATTATCATGACGGCTCATTCTGATCTGGACAGTGCTGTAAACGCTTACCAAAGCGGTGCTTTTGAATATCTGCCCAAACCATTTGATGTCGATGAAGCGGTGGTACTGGCTGAGCGCGCCATTAATTTTGCTCAAGAACAGCAAAAACATCGCCAGAAAGAACACCACGAAGCCGGTCCTGAGCAAGAGATGATCGGTGAAGCACCTGCCATGCAGGAAGTTTTTCGAGCCATCGGCCGTTTGTCTCGCTCAAGTATCAGCGTGCTCATTAACGGCCAATCCGGTACCGGTAAAGAGTTAGTCGCGCATGCCTTGCATCGACATAGCCCACGCAATCACATGCCATTTATCGCGCTGAACATGGCGGCAATTCCCCACGATTTGATTGAATCGGAGCTATTCGGTCACGAAAAAGGCGCATTTACTGGCGCCAGCCAGATCCGTCACGGCCGGTTTGAGCAAGCCAATGGCGGAACCTTATTCTTGGATGAAATTGGCGACATGCCACTTGAAATTCAAACACGCTTACTCCGTGTATTAGCCGATGGTCAGTTTTATCGCGTGGGTGGCCATTCATCGGTACAGGTAGATGTTCGAATCATCGCAGCGACTCACCAAAACTTGGAACAGAAAGTTGCCAGTGGTGATTTTCGAGAAGACTTATTCCACCGTCTCAATGTTATTCGTATCCAGCTACCTGCGTTAAAAGATCGCCGTGAAGATATTCCAGCCCTAGCCGATCATTTTTTGCGAAGCGCTGCCGAAGAGCTAAATGTTGAACCGAAAAAACTCAACACCGATACGCAAAAATATATGACCCATCTACCGTGGCCAGGCAACGTGCGCCAACTTGAAAACGTCTGTCGCTGGTTAACCGTAATGGCCAGTGGTCAGGAGATTTTAGTCTCAGACTTACCACCAGAGCTCACCCAACATCAAGACCTGCACGAGCCGACCAGCAGTGAAGGAGATTGGCGAGTACTTTTGCAAAATTGGGTTGAGAAACAGCTGTTGGCAGGTAGTAGTGATATTTTGGCGCAGGCGGTACCCGACTTTGAGCGCATTTTATTGACCACCGCGCTTAAACATACGCATGGCCATAAACAAGAAGCAGCGCGCTTATTAGGCTGGGGACGCAATACCCTCACCCGTAAGCTCAAAGAATTAGATATGAATTAAATAGTTATAGATAACGAAGTGTTAGCAACATCTTTGGGCGGCTTTATGCCGCCCTTTTTTTATAGCTAAATGACTCGAGAAAATTGTCGCTGACGCAATTGTTTTCGAAAATAAACATCAAAACACATGGCGATATTACGAATCAGTAAACGCCCCCGCGCACTCACTTTAATATTGGTATCACTCAGCGTTACTAAACCATCTTCAATAAGTGGCGCAAGCAATGGTAAATCTTCGGCGAAATAATCATTAAAAACTATTTGATAGCGCTCTTCGATGACTGAGAACTGCAAACCGAAATCGCACATCAACGCTTTAATTACATCTCGGCGAATAATGTCATCACGTGAAAGCGCTCGCCCTTTGCACTGGGCGTGCCCCTGCTCATTGACCTGCTGATAGTAATCTTTTAGCACTTTTTGGTTCTGACTATAGTCATCACCGAGCATGCTAATCGCCGAAACACCCAGCCCTAAGAGGTCACAGTCGCCCTGAGTGGTATAGCCTTGAAAGTTGCGATGCAGTTTTCCTTCGCGCTGCGCAATAGCCAGCGAATCATCAGGATGGGCAAAATGGTCCATACCGATAAACTGATAGCCAGCTTCAGTTAAATCTAAAATCGTCTCGCGCAAAATAGTTAGCTTCTGTTCGGGCGTTGGCAAATCTTGCTCTTTAATCTTGCGTTGCGAAGCAAAGTGGCTTGGCAGATGCGCATAGTTAAACACTGACAAGCGATCAGGATTAAGAGCTTTGACCTGTTGCAAAGTATGCGAAAAACTCTCTGGCGTTTGGTGCGGCAACCCGTAAATCAAATCTAAATTGATCGAGCCAAATCCAACTGCTTTGGCTCGTTTCAGTAGCGCTTCGATAAACGCTTTATCCTGAACTCGGTTGACTGCCTGCTGAACTTCTAAGTTAAAATCTTGGATGCCAAGGCTGAGTCGGTTAAATCCCACCTCTGCGAGCAAATCCATGGTATCGAGGGTAATTTCCCGCGGGTCAACCTCAATGCTGATTTCTGCATCGCTGGCAACAGCAAAATTTTCTTTTAACATGCCCATCAGACGGCGCGTCTGTGGATCATTTAAAAAGGTTGGCGTACCGCCGCCCCAGTGCAATTGAGTTACTTTTCGCTCACGCATCAGTGGCGCAACCGTTGCAATTTCGCGCTCAAGGACATCTAGATAATCATCGGCTTTGCTTTGGTGGCGGGTCACCACTTTATTGCAACCGCAGTAGTAGCAAAGCTTATGGCAAAATGGCACATGCACATAGAGCGACAGAGGCCGCTTAGGATAACGTGTTGCAGCTTCCTTAAATTGGGCAAATCCAAATGAGTCGTTAAACTCTAACGCGGTTGGATAGCTGGTATAACGTGGCCCGGCATAATTGTATTTTTCAATTAGCTGTTGGTCCCAATCGACTGCAAACTGACTCATTATCGCTGTACTCCTGTGGCGGAAAAACCACTTAATTGATTAAGTTCCTCATCGATAAGATCGGCAAATAGCTGCTCTTTAGAAAATCGAAATTTATCTTGCTCACGGCGTTTGGCTTTGGTTAGCTCCATACGCTCTTGATGTGTTGGCAAATGGCCAATCGCTTTATACAAACCAAATAGACCGGGATAAAGCTTTGGCCAATCACGCGGCAAAGGCTCAGGATAAGCCATTAACAACTGAGTAATACGAATGGCCGCTTCGCTATAATCACACTGGCCATGCACCGTTGCTTTAGCTATCACTTCAACACTCTCGGCGATGTTGTTCTGACGTGTCGCAATCGCTTGTTTTCGTTTCAGGTTATGCTCTTGCTTCTGAGTACGAATTTGATAAAGCAGATAGGCCAGATAACCACCCAGCCCACCAATAATCGCTACACCTAAAACAACCCAAATGATCATCGGCGCGAACCTTGGTCATCATCGTCAAAATCATCCCAATCATCACTGTCGAAACGATCCCAATCGTCGCTGCTTTGCAGCTGCTCGAGGTCATCGTCATCACTGATGCCCAATTCATCCATCAGTTCGCTGATGCGCTCTAAACGCTGCTCCAACCACTGATTTTCAGCATCAGTTAACTGCTCACCTTCATCGGCTCTGTCAAGCAATGCAACGAGTTTAGGCTCTTGCTCGAGCTTATTGAGCTCATCACTAAGCGAGCGCGTTGCCTCCTTGCGTTTATCAACAGACGGCGCAGCAGGTTGGCTCTTAGCCAATGTGCCAGGTGCAACGAGTTGCACCGGTTTTTTACTGCCAATGCGACTATCGGTTACTTGCGCTTTTTTGCCTGCTAAGCTTGGGTGGCGCTCGCTTTTAGACTGTTGGCGAGATCCACTTTTATGTCCTTTGCCTTTTTTAACTTTACTTTCTGGCAGCTCTCTTTCTGCTTTAAAATCAGCAGGTTTACGTGGAGCTAGCAGCCCGCCTTTGCGATTTCTCTTTTTATGCGCCATGTTATCTCAACTATCACTTACAGTGAAAATGTGTAAGGTAGTTATAGCTTATCACAGCTAGGCAAACCTTACGGGGTGTTTAAATGGAGAGCGATTTTAACACTTGCGTTACCAGCTACAAACTTCATTTATAGATTTTCGATGGATGCAAGCACTGCTGGTTTGCTAAACTCTGCCCAAGACTATGAGCCGCGAATCTTGTTGATTACTTTTACAGGGTCTTTTGGTTTTAAGCCCGATACCTATTTGCCAGAATTCCGCCCGACATCGAGCGGCTTTAAAGATAAGGAGTATTAAGCGTGACAGAGGATACGCTGAACTTTAGCAAAGCGCATTTTATAACCAGCGCGCCAACGATTCGAGCGATGCCAGCCGACGAAGGGATTGAAATCGCCTTTGCCGGGCGCTCCAATGCTGGAAAATCCAGCGCGCTCAACACCCTGACTCGGCAAAAAAACTTGGCTCGAACCAGTAAAACGCCAGGTCGAACCCAATTGATCAATGTCTTTGAGGTTGCACCGAGCAAACGGCTCATCGACTTACCCGGCTATGGGTTTGCCAAAGTACCAGAACAGATGAAAATCCAATGGCAACAGGCGCTTTCGGAATATTTGCAGCATCGCCAAAGCTTGCGAGGATTGGTCGTATTGATGGATATTCGCCATCCACTTCGAGATCTCGACCAATATCTGATTCAGTGGGCCGTTGATTGTAACATTCCCGTATTGGCACTGCTGACCAAAGCCGACAAGCTCAAACAAGGCGCTCGTAAAGCTACCTTGTTAAAATGCCGAGAAGCAGCATTGGCTTTTTGCGGTGATGTACAAATTGAAACATTTTCATCACTGAAGAAAACCGGACTGCCTGCCCTTGAGCAAACCCTTAATAACTGGCTCAGCGAAGCCGGCATCGCACCTGGTGAAGCGAAAGAGCAAGCATAAAAAAACCCGCAGCAAATTAGCTGCGGGCTATAAATATTCGGACTTTAACTGAAAAAACACTATCCAACTCTATTAATCTGACATCCGGTTTCAGATATGGTTCCATGAGTTTAAGGCAATTTCTGATATTTTTTTCAAGCTACCCACCGATTACTTACATTTGCTCTGAAAATAGCCAACATTTTAGTAATTTTATTACAGTTATGAATTAAAATTACATTTTTTGAACCGTCAACTCATATTCCAAAAAGTGTGATGTAAGTAGTCTTAATATAAGAATTTTTGTGACGCAGATATAAAAAAAGCCCCGGTAGAAATCTACCGGGGCAGCTATAAAGCCTATTCAACTACGTGAAATAAAAGGTCTGAAAGATAGAACATCTTACCTCTGTACCCTACGTCTTTTAATATAAGGCAGATCACTTAAAAAATAAAGGGCTTTTGTAGTCTAATTTCAGAATTTTAATCCATATTTTCAACAGTTTTTTATCTAGATCAAAAGATCATTTTATCGTCAGTTATGAATGAAATAACGCATTCTAATTAATGAGCTTCGTCCCAATTATCACCAACGCCAGCTTCTGCTATCAGTGGAATATGCAAACTCACGGCTTGCTCCATAATGGCTTTAAGTTTTGGCATTTGCACAGCAACATCATCTTGTGCAACTTCAAAAATAAGTTCATCGTGAACCTGCATTAACATGCGAACCCGACTGCCTAAATTCTCACTTTGAATGTACTGTGCAACAGCAATCATCGCCTTTTTAATGATATCGGCAGCACTGCCTTGCATCGGCGCATTAATCGCAGCGCGTTCGGCGGCTGCGCGACGCGCACCATTACGCGATTTAATCTCTGGTAAATAGAGACGGCGGCCAAAGATGGTTTCAACAAAACCGTCTTCGCCAGCTTGTGCGCGGGTCTGTTCCATATATCGATGCACGCCAGGGTAACGCTCAAAATAAGTATCCATATAATGCTGGGCATCTTTTCGAGCGATGCCGAGCTGACGTGACAGACCAAATGCACTCATGCCATAAATCAGGCCAAAGTTAATCGCTTTAGCACTGCGGCGCTGCTCATTGGTGACCTGCTCTAACGTCTCACCAAATACCTCAGCGGCAGTTGCTCGGTGAATATCTTTACCTTGGGCAAATGCACTAATTAGCCCTTCATCGGATGACAAATGCGCCATGATCCGCAGTTCAATCTGCGAATAATCGATAGCCACCAGTTTAAAGCCCGGTTCAGCAATAAATGCTTGGCGAATTTTACGGCCTTCTTCATTACGAATTGGAATGTTCTGCAGATTTGGATCGCTTGAAGACAACCGACCGGTGGCAGTGACGGCTTGATGATAAGAGGTGTGCAAACGCTTGGTCTGGGGGTCGATAAGTTTTGGCAGCTTATCGGTGTAGGTCGATTTGAGCTTACTTAGACCCCGATATTCTAAAATCGTCGCTGGCAATGGATAATCCAGCGCCAGCTCTTGAAGCACTTCTTCAGCGGTTGATGGTGCGCCTTTTGGGGTTTTCTTCACCACTGGCAGCTGCATTTTTTCAAATAAAATCTGTTGCAACTGCTTCGGCGATCCGAGATTAAAGCTTTCGCCAGCCAACTCATGAGCTTTACTCTCAAGCTGTTCAATTCGCTCGGCTAAACGTTTGCTATGAGCTTTAAGCTGTTTGGCGTCAATCTTAACGCCGCTGCGTTCCATATCCGATAAAATCGAGACCAGCGGCAGCTCAACCTCTTTAAACAGCTCAACTAAACGTGGCGCCTGAGTCAGTTGTGGCCAGATAGTTTGATGCAGTTGCAGTGTGACGTCTGCATCTTCGGCCGCATACGGATACGCCTGGTCTAAATCAATCTGATTAAAGGTTAATTGCTTAGCGCCTTTGCCTGCAACATCTTCAAATTTAATGCATTGGTGTTTTAAATACTTAAGCGCCAATGTATCCATATCATGACGCCCAGAGGTGCTGTTGAGCACATATGACTCCAGCATTGTGTCATAGGCGATGCCTTTAAGATCAATGCCCGCGCGCGCCAACACGCTTTTATCATATTTAAGGTTTTGCCCCACTTTTTTAAGCGCCGAGTCTTCTAAAAGTGGTTTGAGTTTACTTAAAACCAGCTCTTTATCTAACTGCTGTGGCGCATCAGGATAATCATGACCAATTGGCAAATAGGCGGCTTCTCCAGCTGTCACGGCAAATGACAGGCCAACTAAATCCGCCTGCATATAATTAAGCGAAGTTGTTTCGGTATCAACCGCAAAGAGCTCAGCACTTTTTAATTTATCGCACCAGCTATCCAACTGCTCAGCCGTTAAAATCAGCTCATAATCGCCCGCTTTCATCACGCTCTCTTGGACATCGCTAGTGGGATTTGCTGAACTTGCCTCGGTGGGCATAATCGCGCCAGCACCGGTTTGGGCATCATTGCTCTGCTTGGCTTCTAACAGCTGTGAGAGCCAGCGATTAAATTCCATTTTACCAAACAGCTCGACTAACTGGTCTTGGTCAGCCGGACGGATGGTTAACTCATCACAGCAAAGAGAGAGCGGCACATCGGTGCGAATTGTCGCCAGCTGATAAGAAAGTGGCAGCTGGTCGGCAAAGGCTCTTAAGTTTTCACCAATTTTGCCTTTAATTTCATCTTGATGAGCAAGCAGTCCATCAAGAGAGCCATAAGCATCTAGCCATTTAACCGCCGTTTTCGGACCACATTTAGGAACACCTGGAATGTTATCGACATTGTCGCCCATCAGCGCCAGATAATCGATAATCTGCTCCGGTGCGACACCATATTTTTCCTTCACCCCTTCGCTATCAAGCAAGGTATTGGTCATGGTGTTCACCAGCATAATCTGCTCATCCACCAACTGCGCCATATCTTTATCACCGGTGCTAATTAGCACTTTACGGCCAGCCTCTGACGCTTGTTTAGCCAAGGTTCCGATGACATCATCGGCTTCCACACCTGGTTCAACAATCAGCGGTAAACCCATCGCTTCAATGATAGCGTGAAGAGGCGCGATTTGAGTGCGCAAATCATCCGGCATGGGTGGGCGGTTCGCTTTGTAATCAGAGAATAAATCGTGACGAAAATTTTTGCCTTTGGCATCAAAGATTACCGCAATCTGCTCGGGCTTAACCTGGTTAAGCAGGCTGCGCAACATATTGACGACGCCATAAACGGCGCCAGTGGCTTCACCTTTGGAATTGGTCAGATGAGGCGGCGCATAATAAGCACGAAAAAGGTAGGAAGAACCGTCAATTAAAACCAGCGGATTGTCAGCAATTGTTGCCATTAGCCATTCTCTAAATCAAAGCAGGATATGAACGGCATAATGCCACAGCTAAGAGAAAAGCACCAAGGCATCAATACCGTGCACAACTCGAAAAACCTGTGGATAACTCTGTTATTAAAAAAACAAAAATCCTTCCACTTTTATGATGAAAAAGTAGAATGAATGATAAATTTTCATAAAAAACAATAAGTTAAAGAAGGACAAACACTTCTTTAAACGGGGGATAATCTAACTTCGTGTGTGGAAAAACTCATTCCGTGCATCCGATATTACGACTCTATCCCTTGTGAGTCTGGCCCTTACTTATCACTTGTATTTGCCTGCGACAGACAGAAAAACCCGCCTTGACAATACAAGCTAGCAACTTTAGTCAATGGACAACTTTAACCATGAGGAACTTCAATATAGCGAGATAAGTAGCTACATAGTTCCCGACCAGCTTCGCAAAACTGCTCGGTGACCTGCAACTCAAACCATAGATTAGACGTCAAACAGCAATAACGCAATAGCCAAAAATGTTGCAAATGAATCGGCCAGACGAGCCAATCGGCCCCATATTCTGGGGTAACTGACTGATCAAAAGCGTCTTTTATCCACTGGGTAATCGTTTGTTCACTCAGTAAATCAAATGGTAAAAGTTCGATCGTGGCCTCATTGTCACGAATTATCCAGCGGCGAAATCGCATCATCGCTTCACTTTTAACCTCAGACGTCTCAATAATAGAGATTCGACGAAAAACTAATCATTGGAAAAAGCGCGTGTATCAATTTACTCATAAGCTCAATACAAGCTTCCCTCACAAGGGGGGGCAAATTTACTACGAAAGGCTTGGCGATCCAAGCGATCCGGCAATTATTTTTTTACATGGTGGATTTGTAGACATGGAAGTGTTCAATCCGCTGTTGGCTTTGTTAGGTGAGAACTATCAGTTCATTGGTATCGATAGCCGAGCGCATGGCCGCTCCACGTTAGGCGATGTCAGCTTAAACTATCAACAGTTGCAAGAAGATGTTGAAGCGTTGCTGACTCATCTTGGCATCAACCATTGCAACCTGATTGGTTTTAGCGATGGCGGTATCGTTGGCTATCGTTTAGCCGCTTTAAGCCACGCGATTCATATCGACCGATTAGTGACCATTGGCTCACGCTGGCACATTCGCAATACCGATGCCAATAAAGAACAATGGCTAGCCACCACCGAGCAAATGCGCAAAACCGCTCAACCTCAAGTATACAATCGCTATCAGGCGCTCAACCCAGAGCCAGATTTTGCTAAATTGCTTACCGAACTCACCCAAATGTGGCTGGATGAGAGCAATCACGGCCATCCCAATGACGCCATCACACAGATTAAGTGCCCCGTTTTGGCCTGCCATGGTGATGACGATCCGATTGTATCCTTTGACGTACTCTACCAGCTCACCCAACGGCTCTCGCAGGCTCATCTGTTAAATGTACCATTTGCCAAACATGCCGCATTTGTTGAGCAGCCATTGGTGTTTGCCCAGATCATCAATCAGTTTTTAGCAAAATGAACCACTATTATTTGAGCAAATGAGCACAATCGATAAATTCGAGCGCTTGCCCGTCAAAATAGAAATAACCATCTTGAGGACGGGATTGCTCGAAAATTTCTGTATTATCAAGGCCAACTAACAATGCCCGTAAAACCGAACCGGTTAGCGCGTGGCTGACAACTACCACCTGCTCAGGCGTTGTGGGAGCATTTAAAAAGCTGATTAGCCGTGCTTTTACATCGTCTAACGACTCGGCGCCGGGCGCTTTAAGATACCAATCGCGCAGGCCAACAAACTCGGGATGTTCGGCTTTGATCTCAGGGGCAACTTTTGCTTCCCATTGGCCAAGCGAGAACTCCATCAAGCGCTCGTCAGAGAGGATTTGACTATCATCGCGCGCTAAAGCATTGGCAATCCAATGGGCGGTTTGCATTGCTCGCCCTAATGGGCTGGCAACAATCGTAAAGGCGCTGATATTAAGGCGCTTTGCAAGTGAACAGCCCACCGCTTGAGCTTGGCGCTCGCCCAGTGGGGTTAAATCGGAATTACATTGACCTTGTAAGCGGGAGGCCGCATTAAATTCGGTTTGGCCATGACGGACGATATACAACTGTTTGGCAGGCATGATTGAGAACTCTTAAAACAAAACAACAGCGCTTGAGTATATCGCGAAGCGGCTCTTAACTCATCCTGCCCAAACAAACACAGCCAAATCGATTAAAGCCAACCGCGATGTTTGAAGTACCAATAAGGAGCAAATCCAGAGAGGATCATCAAGCCAATCGCCCACGGGTAACCAAAGCTCCAATGCAGCTCGGGCATAAACTTAAAGTTCATCCCATACAAACTGGCCACCAGCGTTGGTGGCAGAAAGACCACTGAGGCAATCGAGAAAATTTTGATGATTTTGTTCTGTTCAATATTAATGAACCCTTGGGTTGAGTCCATTAAGAAGTTGATTTTATCGAATAAAAAGGTGGTGTGAGACATCAATGTGTCAACGTCTCGCATGATCTCACGCAGGGTTTCAGCATATTCATATTGCGTGCGTAAGTGGCGCAGCAAAAAGGAAATATCACGCTGCGTATCCATCAAACATAACCGGATTTTTCCGTTGCTGTCTTCTAAACGAGCCAGCTTTTCAATAACCGTATCAAGCTCTGTTTCATGCTCTTCTAAAACCAAATGGCTCACGCCTTCAAGCTGACGATGCAAATCTTCTAACGTATCGGCGTGATTTTCGACTTTATGTTCAAGCAATGTCACTAACAGTTCAGCTGGTGAGTCTACGGCAATCTGGGCGCGCCGAGCTCGCATCCGCAGTAATCTAAAATCAGCAATTTCACCTTCGCGAACGGTAATCAGCCGATTTTTTTGCAAAATACAGGCAACCGTAGTGGTTCGATGGCGCCCTTCGCTTTGGCTTAAAAACAGTGAGTGCACATGGATACCGGCTTGATCAACAAAACACCGGGCGGAAGCTTCAATCTCTTCGACATCATTGGATTCGGGCAAATCAGTACTTAACAGACTCTGCAGCTGGAGACGCTCCTCGTCATTGGGTTCATTCATGTCAATCCAGTCGGCTTCATGTAACAACTGCAAGACATTATCTTCGGTTGAATGAATCTCGTGGATCAATCCCCCTTGAATTCTAAAGAATCTCAGCATGCATCCTCTCCAATTTACTCGATATGCAACTCCAGCAGCGCAATCGCGCGACCTTGCTCTAATTAATGAATGATAGTGTAGATGCCAGCGTTTAGATCATAAGCTATTTTTGTGACATCTTTGATTTTTTTAACTTAAATTCCCACCGTCCACTTATGCGGACAGTGGATTATTCTGATAACGGATTATGGCGTCAAGAAAAGCTTGCCCATATCGCTCCAACTTTTTATGGCCCACCCCAGAGATATTTAATAGTTCACGCTCATTAGTTGGCAGTTGCTGAGCCATCTCTATTAAAGAAGCATCGTTAAACACCACAAATGGCGGGACTTCCTCTTCATCAGCCAACTGTTTACGTAATCGCCTGAGCAAAGCAAACAGTCGCTTGTCATAAAACGTAACCGGTTTATGGCGTTTTGAAGCCACATCCAACCGCGGCACCGCAAGCTCTAGCGCAACATCACCACGCAAAACAGCGCGAGCCGCTTGGGTAAGCTGTAATACTGAGCCGCGCGTAATATTCTGTGTCAGCAGCCCTAAGTGAATGAGCTGGCGCAACACACTCATCCAGTGATCGTGCGAGCGATTTTTACCAATACCATGGGTTGAAAGTTGATGGTGGCCCTGTTCGACAATTCGCTGGTTTAAGCTGCCGCGCAGCACTTCAATCACGTAACCAATGCCGAAGGATTGGTTCAACCGATACACACAAGAGAGCGCTTTTTGCGCATCTTCAAGGCCATCATAACGTTGCGGCGGATCTAAACAGACATCGCAGTTACCACATGGCTCAGGATGATATTCGCCAAAATAATTGAGTAGCACCTGGCGCCGACATGTTTGCGCTTCGGCAAAAGCGACCATCGCATTAAATTTATGACTCTCAACGCGGCGCTGGTTTTCATCGCTAGTTTCATCAATCATCCGCCGAATTCGCGCCGCATCTGATGGGTCATAAAACATCACCGCTTCGGTCGGTAACCCATCGCGGCCACCACGGCCAGTTTCTTGATAATAAGCTTCGATATTGCGCGGAATGTCATAGTGAATCACATAACGCACATTGGGCTTATCAATCCCCATACCAAAGGCGACCGTTGCTACTACAATGGTCAGCTCATCGCGTTGAAACGCTTCTTGAACCCGTTGTCGCTCGCTCAAACCTAATCTGGCGTGATAAGCTGCAGCACTATAGCCTTGGCCTGTTAACTTGGCAGCTAATTCTTCTACCCTTCTGCGACTTGTGCAGTAAATAATACCACACTCATCGTGATGAGCTTTGACAAAATCTTGCAGCTGTTGCAATGGGCGATATTTTTCCTGAACGGTATAACGAATATTTGGTCGGTCAAAACTAGCCTGATATAGAAATGGGTCACGCAGCTGCAATCGAGACAGAATATCTTCGCGAGTAGTTTGATCAGCTGTTGCGGTAAGGGCGATGATTGGAAGATTCGCAAAACGCGCTTTAATCTGCCCCAGCGCACTGTATTCAGGGCGAAAATCATGGCCCCACTGAGAGATACAATGCGCCTCATCAACGGCGAGCAATTGCACCTGCCATGATTCAAAATTACTTAAAAAATCACCATGCAATAATCGCTCAGGAGAGACATACAACAGCTTGATTTCGTGGCGAATCAGTTGGCCGTACAAGGCTTGAGTTTGCTCCCAACTCAGCGTTGAGTTTAAATACGCCGCATCAACCCCGTTTCGCGCCAGCGCATCCACTTGATCTTTCATCAGCGAAATCAGCGGTGAAACCACAATCGTCAGCCCCTCAAGCAACATGGCTGGCACCTGATAACAGAGCGACTTGCCACCACCGGTTGGCATCAATACCAATGAGTCTCGTCCGGCAAGAACCTGCTCAACAATATTCGCCTGACCGGGGCGAAAATCATGGTAGCCAAATACATCTTGCAGCACTTGTTGGGCAGATTTCATGTCTGATTCTTTACTTCTTGACGTTGCTGCAATTGGTGAAACTCATGGTTTGATGAGTTCCTTCAAGCAGATGGGAACAGGTAAATGACACGACCGAAGGGCATCACAACTTAGTGTCTATAGTTTACCTTACCAAGCTAAAACCGCAATCTGTGCGATGGGTAGAAAATAATCGAACAAGGTGAAATCAACGGCTATACTTAATATCTGCTCTTTAAGAAAATTCCGGGAGGTCGTTATGACAATCAGTCAGACCAATGCGCGTAATCAGATTGACGCATATATTCGGGAGTTATTAGCCTATAGTGAAGAACAGCTCGATAGACTACCACATAATCAAGCCTTGAGAACTTGGTTAGAGCAGGAGTGCCACAGCTACGCAGAAGATGATTTATTGCCAGAATATCGGCGAATTACCTGCCAACATCAAGGGCTCTTTGCCAATCAGGCGGGCCAGCCCTGCCGTCTAGAATTTATCCGTCCCAGTGCACTTGCAGCTAGGGATCGCTGTCATGTGCAGTATATGTCATTGCGCGATCCTTTGTGTCGCTATCTGGAAGTCACTCAGGTGGTCAGAGAACCATGGCCTGAGCAATTTGTTCAGCGCTATTGTAACGAGCTCATCCCAGGTTTGGTTTGCCTACAAGCTTGGCAGATTCTTGATACGCCACCGGTAAGCCGAATGTTAGCGGGTTTGCTTGAACATCTGCGCAAATTACTGCTTAGCGCAGGCGATGAGTATTTCGTCGCCTTTAATAACTTTTTGTGTGAGCTTGGCAGCCATTACCCACAACTCAAACCACTTTGGGAATCACGACCAGCGAACCAATTAAGCTCTCAAGTGTATTGCTAAAGGGCCCGTCGGTTTAGTTATTGCTGACATAGTGTTTTCCTGCTAGCTTATGGGCGCTTTTCTAATGGATTTCTAACACGCCAACACTATGCAGCAATATACACAAACCCGCCAAGGCGTTCTCTATGCTTTGGGCGCTTATATCATTTGGAGCATTGCGCCAATTTACTTTAAACAGCTCAGCGCTATTAATGCCTTTGAGATCCTCTCCCACCGAATCATCTGGTCTTGTGTCTTTATTGCCATATTGCTTTTTGCAACCAAAGGCTGGTCGCAAGTGCATCGGGTGCTTAAAAATCCACGTCAGTTACTGGTTTTGTTATGTACGGCGCTGCTCATCGGTGCGAACTGGCTCATCTATATCTGGGCCATTAATAATGATCATCTGCTGGATGCTAGCCTTGGTTATTTCATTAATCCGCTGGTAAACGTGGTCGTGGGGATGCTTTTTTTACAAGAGCGGTTTCGTCGCCTGCAATGGCTTGCCGTTATGTTAGCGGCATTAGGAGTCATTATTGAGATTGCTAAATTTGGCTCTTTGCCCTGGATAGCCATTGTCTTGGCCTTCACCTTTAGCTTTTATGGGTTATTGCGCAAACAGGTGAAACTCGCTGCCTTAAGCGGCTTGTGTATTGAGACGGCTATTTTATTGCCTATTGCACTGATTTATTTAATTGGCTTTGATAACTCGGCGAGCAAAAACCTATTCAATAATACCTTGTCACTTAATCTGTTACTGGTCAGCGCAGGCATCATCACTACCATTCCATTGCTCTTTTTTGCTGGAGCCGCGACGCGCCTGCGGTTATCGACCGTTGGATTTTTCCAATACATCGGGCCAACGTTAATGTTTTTGCTGGCGGTCATTGGCTATGGCGAAGCGCTTTCAATGGATAAACTCATCACCTTTGGTTTTATCTGGATTGCGCTGGTTATCTTTGTGCTTGATGCAGCATTAGAGCGGCGCCGACAGGTCAGCGCCCCCTAAAAAATGATTTAAAGTGGCTGGAGCCTTGCAAAAGCAACCACCAGCCATTTGCTTCCAGCATCGTCAAACTGTACCTGGACTCGGCTTTGGGCACCACTGCCTTCATATTGCAAAATCACCCCTTCACCAAATTTCGGATGCACAACTCGCTGTCCAAGCGATAACCCAGTGCTATCAAATGAAGCGGCCGCGGCGCTATCAGAAAACCGTCCACCGCCCATAGGTTGGCTTACTTGCGTGGAAAGGCGAATTTCTTCTAAGCAATCTTGCGGTAATTCTCGAATAAATCGAGAACGACTATGAAAGGACTCTTTACCATATAAGCGGCGGCTTTCGGCATGGCACAGATAGAGTTTGCGCATCGCTCGAGTCATACCAACATAAGCAAGGCGACGCTCCTCTTCAAGGCGTCCCGCTTCTTCAGCCGACTGCTGAGAGGGGAACATTCCCTCTTCCATTCCCACTAAAAAGACAATCGGAAACTCCAGCCCTTTAGCGCTATGCAGTGTCATTAATTGCACCGCACTTTCATCGGCTTCAGCCTGATTATCACCCGCTTCAAGCGCTGCGTGAGATAAAAATGCTACCAGTGGTGAGAGCTCTTCGCTATTTGCATCAGGAATAAATTGACGGGTCGCAGTAACGAGCTCTTGTAAGTTCTCGACGCGCGCCTCAGCTTTCTCGCCTTTTTCACTCTGGTACATCGCCAGCAAGCCGCTATTGCGAATGACATAATCACTCTGCTCAGTCAAATCCATCTGCTCGGTTTGCGCCGCTAGATTATCGACAAGCTGAATAAATCCTTTGAGTGAGTTAGCTGCGCGGCTCGTTAATAATTTTTCACTCACCGCTTGGGCGGCGCCACTCCACATGCTTACTCGGCGCTCGCGAGCAACTTGGCGCAGCAGCTCAAGCGTGCGTTGACCAACGCCTCGGGTTGGCGTATTCACCACTCGCTCAAATGAAGCATCGTCATGGCGATTGTTAATCAGTCGCAGATAAGCCAGAGCGTCTTTAATTTCCTGACGCTCGAAAAATCGCACGCCACCATAGATGCGATAAGCCAGTTGCTCTTGCATTAATGCTTCTTCAAGCACCCGCGACTGGGCGTTATTGCGATATAAAATAGCGCACTCACTAAGAGCTGCCCCATTATTGATGTGGTGGCGAATTTTAGCGACGACAAAGCGCGCTTCATCAACTTCATTAAATGCAGCATACACCGAAATAGGGTCACCATCGGCGCCTTCGGTCCAGAGATTTTTACCGAGCCGCCCCTGATTATGGGCAATCAACTCGTTTGCTGAACGCAAAATCGTTGCACTACTACGGTAATTTTGCTCCAGTCGAATCACATCGACATCGCTAAAATCATCACGAAAGTTCTGAATGTTCTCTACTTTTGCGCCGCGCCACCCATAGATCGACTGGTCATCATCACCAACGATCATCACTTTAGAACGGTTGCCCGCCAGCAATCTCAGCCAGGCGTATTGAATGGCGTTGGTATCTTGAAACTCGTCCACCAGAATATGTCTAAAGCGGTTTTGGTAATGCTCTAAAATGGCTTTGTTATTACGCAATAGCTCCAATGCGCGCAGTAGCAGCTCGGCAAAATCAACCAAGCCCGCTCGTTCACACGCATCTTGATAAGTGCGATAGATATCCACCAGCTGGCGCTCAATGGGGTTGGAGCTCCAATCAATATGCTCAGGGCGCAGCCCTTCATCTTTCTGGCCGTTGATAAACCACATAGCCTGCTTCGGTGGCCACTGTTTTTCATCCAGATTCATGCCCCGAATGATGCGCTTAACCAAACGATATTGATCATCAGAGTCTAAAATCTGAAAATCTTCAGGTAATTTTGCATCACGATAATGGGCGCGCAGCAGTCGATGGGCTAAACCATGGAATGTTCCCAGCCAAATGCCCTGATAGCGAGCTCCAACGAGATCTGCCACTCGATGGCGCATCTCAGCGGCAGCTTTGTTAGTAAAGGTCACCGCCATCAGTTCATAGGGAGAAACCCCTTCAACCTGTAACAAATAGGCAATTCGATGCACTAAAACCCGTGTTTTACCGCTACCAGCTCCTGCCAATACCAGCATATTTTGCGCCGGCGCAGCGACTGCCTCACGTTGTTTTTGATTTAAGCCATCGAGTAATAACGAGATATCCATGGGAGCCTATCGAACTTTAAAACATGTATGAATAAACAGTATATCAACTTAGCGCGCTCAATGCAGCGAGCATGAAACCGCAATGCTCAAAGCAGATTGAGCAGTTCACTTAATTGATTGATCATCAGATGAGGAAGCAATAGTGGCTGTGGCGCGTCTTGGTCATTAAACCAAATCGCTTGGTAGCCATTAACGAGCGCGCCATAAACATCCGTCAGCGCATCGTCGCCAATATGAGCAATTGAGTGAGCAGGCAGAGCCAGTGCCTTGCTTGCAGCCGCAAACAGGTCGGGCCAAGGCTTTTGCCGATAGGGGCCGCCGGCGTAATAAACATGGCTGAAATAATCCCGAATCCCAATGCGCTCAATATCAACGTTGCCATTGGTCATCGCCACCAGCGGTATTTTCTCGGCCAGCTCGGCTAAAATTGCATGGCTTTGCTTGGGGACAGTAAAGTCAGAGCGCACCGCCACAAACTCTTGCATCAAATCGTCCGCTCGATTTTGATAGCCGCTAATCCCCTGCTCTTTTAACCCTAGCGCCAGCCATGCCCGCCGACATTCGGTGACATCATGGATCAATTCGGGTTGAATCGATAACACCCGGCTTTTATAGCCAGACCAATCGATGCGCCGACCAATCTCATCAGCCAGCGTATCGGCCATCCACTGATTGGCACCGTGAATATTCGGGTGGTTATCATAGAGGGTGTCGTCTAAATCAAAACTCAGCGCGCTCGGCTTATGCCAACTGCGAAAAAATAACATTAAGATTTACTCCGCTTGGCTCGAGGGTGGGCGGCATCGTAAACTTTCGCCAGATGCTGAAAGTCCAAATGCGTATAAATCTGGGTTGTCGAGAGGTTGGCATGGCCCAGAAGCTCCTGCACTACGCGCAGATCGCCGCTGCCTTCGAGCATATGAGTTGCAAATGAGTGGCGTAATTTGTGCGGATGAACGTGGTTACCGATATGCTGGCGCTTTGCCCAAACATTTAAACGTTGCTGCACAGCGCGCGTGGTCATACGCTGCTGGCGCATGCTAACAAAAAGCGCTTTTTCACCCACGTGACACATCTGACCGCGAACCTTGAGCCACTTTTCAAGCGCTTCTAGTGCTTTTGAACCAAAAGGCACCAAGCGCTGTTTACGGCCTTTACCTAGTACCAACAATTGGCGAGATTTTAAATCTACATCAGCAATATTTAGCCCGACTAACTCAGCTAAACGCAGCCCGGACGCATAAAACAGCTCCATAATTGCGTGATCGCGCAGCCCTAATGGTGAATCATCTTCAATATTGAGTAACTGCTCGAGCGCATCAACATCAAGGTTTTTAGGCAGCGGCCTAGCCTGTTTCGGTGCACTTAAAGAGCGAGCGGGATTGACATCTATAATGCCCTGTTCGAGCATAAATTGGTAAAAACTGCGCAATGCCGAAAGTTTATTGGCTATCGAGCTGGCACTTAAGCTCTGTCGATTCATCCGCATCGTCATCTGACGCAGGTCGTTTAAACTAACCTTGGTCCAGTCATCGATATTCATCTGCTGCAAAATCGCGCCTTGTTGGTTTAGGCTGCGATGGTAGCCATCCAAAGTCGCGTTGCTATAACGGCGTTCACTGGCGATATAGCGTAAAAATCTATCCAGCAGTTTTTGCATCGATTCACTGAGCATCACAACCAACCAAAGTCGGCAGTAACGTCGCAATTACTTCGCACAGCTGACCAAGTAACAGCCCGTCCATACCCGCAACATAATGATCGGCTTCCCGGCTGGCAGCGGCTAACACACCAAACCGAGCGCGCTCACCAAGCGGCATAATAGCAACTGATTGCGCCTGTTCTTGGCGGGCAAACAGTAAACCTAACTCGCCTTTGCTCAATCGACCAAAGTAATGCCCTTCGTGAGAGAGCCGAGTAATCCAGAAATTTTCTAGCTGCTCGGCGCTTAAGCTAAATGGCTCAAGCTCTTGGGTTAGGCTCAAATGCGCTTTATTTAAACGCAATGAAAGCTGACTGAGCCCCAACTGCTCGACCATCGCCTGACACAGCTTATCTTGCAGCGAGATAAAATCCGTACAACGCAACAGCTGCGGCAACAAATCAACATAAACTCGGAAAATCCGCTCATTGTGGCTCGCCACCGCTAATAGATCAGAAATTTCAGTTTCCAATAAGGCGATTTTGTCACGCATTCTCTCCAGTGAGAGTTCAACCAACGAAACGCTGCCACGTTGCTGATGCGGAATTTTAAGCTGCTCTACTAGGTATGCAAAACGGGTGAAAAAATCTGGATTTTGCTGCAAATATTCAGCAACCAGTTCATCATCAAGTGGTAATTGATCCAGATTGACTCGACTCATAGATTAATCTGTCCATCAAACACATGTTCGGCAGGTCCGGTCATTTTTACGCTGTGCCCTTCGCCATCCCACTGGATCAGCAATCGGCCACCGGGAAGCTCCACTTCTACCTTGCGTCCCAATTTCCCTTGCAGTTGACCAACCACCGCGGCGGCACAAGCCCCCGTTCCACACGCTAAGGTTTCACCAACGCCGCGCTCAAATACACGCAATTTAATCTGGTCCTGACTCAGAATCTGCATAAAACCAATATTAGCACGCTGCGGAAAACGTTCATGATTCTCCAAAAGCGGGCCAATATGTTGCACATCAGCGCTTTGTACGTCATCCACTTCAACCACACAATGAGGGTTGCCCATCGACACCACGCCACAAAAGAAGGTTTGGTCGGCTTCGCGCAGCAGATAGGTTTTCTCCGCTTTATTGGCCCGAAATGGCACTTTGCCCGGCTCTAAAATCGGAATGCCCATATTCACGGTCACGCGATCATCATTTTCGATGTGCAGCATAATTTTGCCGCTACGCGTACTGACTGCAATATGTTTTTTGTTGGTTAGCCCTTTTAAGCGGACAAACCTTGCAAAGCAGCGGGCGCCATTACCACATTGCTCAACTTCACTGCCATCAGCGTTAAAAATGCGGTAGTGAAAATCCAACTCGGGGTCATATGGCGGCTCCACGATCAGCAACTGATCAAAGCCCACCCCAAAATTACGGTTCGCTAAGCGAGCAATCATTTCATTGGAGAAAAAAGCATTTTGGGTGACGTTATCCACCACCATAAAATCGTTACCAAGACCATGCATCTTGGAAAAATTAATCAGCATTAGTCCTCCTTATGGCAGTAGTTGTTCGCCCGCCCACAGGCTTTGACGAGTTTCCCTTTGGCGAACCACATAGGCTTTATCAGCATCCACTAAAATTTCAGCAGCTCTAGGGCGCGAATTATAATTTGAGCTCATCACAAAACCATAGGCTCCGGCAGAGCGCACCGCTAGCAGATCGCCTGAGTGAATCGCTAACTTGCGTGATTTACCAAGAAAATCGCCCGTTTCACAAACAGGGCCAACCACGTCGTACTCACGCTCTGGTGCCTGAGTGTCAGGCTGAACAGGCACGATTTTTTG
Source organism: Celerinatantimonas sediminis (assembly GCF_046054195.1). Taxonomy (NCBI): domain Bacteria; kingdom Pseudomonadati; phylum Pseudomonadota; class Gammaproteobacteria; family Celerinatantimonadaceae; genus Celerinatantimonas; species Celerinatantimonas sediminis. Next base: position 176,451 of record NZ_JBEQCS010000001.1, on the reverse strand, counting down.
CCAAGCACCGTAGAGCGCCGGACGGATCAAGTCGTTCATCGCCGCATCAACCAGAGCAAAGTTTTTATCTTGCCCTAATTTAAGATACTCCACTTTGGTGAGCAAAACGCCCGCATTGGCCATAATTGCCCGCCCCGGTTCAAACAATAAGGTGATATTGCGAGAACCCAGACGTTCATGCAGCACTTTGGCATAATCGGATGGCGCTGGAGGCTCTTCATCATTATAGGTCACACCCAAGCCACCGCCGACATCTAAATGCGCGATAGTGATGCCAACTTCGGCAAGCTTATCAATTAAGACCAGCAGCTTATCCACCGCTTCAATAAATGGCGCAAGCTCAATGAGCTGTGAGCCGATATGACAATCCACCCCGTGGATCTCAATTCCCGGCAAGCTGGCCGCTTTTTGATAAACACTCAACGCCTGCTCATAAGCGATACCGAATTTATTTTCTTTAAGACCCGTTGATATATAGGGGTGAGTTTTAGCGTCAATATCAGGGTTGATACGCAGCGAAATTGGAGCACACTGACCACAAGCGCTTGCCACTTCACTAATGCGCTCTAGTTCGCTCTCTGATTCAACATTAAAGCAAAAAATTCCAGCATCCAGCGCTTGGCCAATTTCATCAGCAGTTTTGCCAACACCAGAGAACACGACTTTACTTGGATCGCCACCGGCTTCAATCACCCGAGCTAATTCTCCGCCAGAGACGATATCAAACCCAGACCCTAAGCGTGCTAGAAGGTTTAAAACTCCTAGATTCGAGTTAGCCTTGACGGCATAACAAATCAGATGTTCGCGCTTTCCAGCGGCGACATTAAATGCCTGCCAGTGACGCTCAATCGTTGCGCGAGAATAAACGTACAACGGAGTTCCATGTTCTTTGGCAAGCTTTGCCAGAGAAACTTGCTCGGCACACAGAATGCCATCCTGATAATTAAAGTAATCCAAAGTCATCCCTCTTTAGCAATGAGTGCTAGTTATTCGTTTGCAGGTTGTGCAGTCGTATTTTGACTCACAGCACTGGGCTTAGCCGAAGGATGCGGTGAATACAGTGGTCCTTTTTGTCCACAACCAGCCAATCCTATCAATAAGCTGGCAATCAATATAATACGAGTTACCATAATATGAGTTTAATCCAGTAAGAAATCCCTTTATCATCGCATCCAAGACGAGAAAAGCAATAGGATAACTAACATGACAGACAGTGAATTTCACCAATTAGCCGATCAATTTTTCGAGCGCATGGAACTGGCACTGGATAATCATGATGGCGAAATTGATTATGAAGGCGAAGGCGGGCTATTAAAGCTGCTTTTTGAAAACGGCTCTCATATCGTCATTAACAAGCAAGAACCATTGCATCAGATCTGGGTTGCCACTAAATTTGATGGTCACCATTTTGAATATCAAGATAACCAATGGACGGATAATCGTGGCGGTGGCGAGCTCAATGACTTTATCGTGGCGGCTATCGAGAAACAAAGCGGCGAGAAGCTAGCGCTTGACTAGGGGTTGTTGATCTTTGGTCGTTGAATTTTGTTCAAATTAAACGCATTTTGAACGCGGCGCATCCTGTGTCGCTTAATGAGTTAAGCAAGCAGGGTGCAACAAAGTTCAGGATGGGTTTAAATGAACCCGAAGGGCAGTATCTGAGAGGAATTTATCCAGCGTTAAACTTTTTTGTGCAGACCTACACGGCACAACGTTTATCTGCCTAAATTCCTCTCCGATTGCTGCAAAACTAATCACAAGAGGTCAACAGCCCCTGGCTCTATGCCTGAATTTGTTGCGCCGGATCATGTGAGACGGGGCTTCGATAAGGACGGACAACAAAAGTGCCGTCCTGCTCGACGATGTCATAGAACTGCGGCAAATTAAAATCAATCGGCGCTGGCGTGCTATCAAACTGGTCGCGACTTGAGGTATAAAACCGATTGATCCCCTGCACTAACTCATCTTTTGAGCCATCAAACTGCTGATACACTTCTACGCGATTTTGCTCATCGACAATATAGATATTCAAATCGCTGCCAAGCTGTTCAAAGAAATACTGCACTAACCCTTCACTGGCCTGAGCGTTCACAATTGGTGGAATAGTCACGGCTTTGCCGGCATCCAGACGCAGCGGCATATGTTCCAGTTTGCTGCTTGAATGCTCGGTATAAAAATCGATACTGTTATCCAGCGGTTTCACCGACACACCACGTTCTTCAAAAAACAGTCCGTATTTGTGCTGACCAAGAATCAACGTTTTAATTTTACGGCGCGACTCAGAAGCGGCTAAACGATAACTAATGCATTCAACCAGTAATTTACGGTAGTTGGTCACAATTACCGAGCGGAAATGGCTGGAGTAACAGAACACATCAATGTGCTCTGGTGGATTTGCATCGCGGTGCATTTTACTCAAAATTGTCACCAGCGAATCCGTCACCGCTTGTTCAGAGCTAAAATGCAGCGTTCTGACTTCATGCCAAGAGTTGCGATACACCAAGTCAATCGAGCCAATTAAACATTCAGCAGGTTCACCAAAGGCAAAAATATCCGGCTCAGCAGCATCAAATTCGATGACTTTACCAGCCCAATTCGCAGTTGGGTCAGATTCCAAATTTAGGAAAATACCTAAGTGATTGATTTCACAAGGGCGAGTCAATGCCAGATTCGAAGCAGGCGGAACTCTAACCGGGAAGGCATGGCGTAAATCTTCGGTAAATTCTTGTAATTTACTTTTATCCAGATCGCCTGCTTTGGCTTTGATATGCAAGCGCGTATCGCTCACCAGCAATTGGTTAAAATATCCCCAAGCGACTAATTTGCTGATATAAGATGAGTGCTCCAGCACTTTTTCACCAACCATCATGCGGCTTTGCAAAGGCTGGCGATACAGATACCAACCAGTGGCATTGGCACTGCCTTTGACAACTTGCACAAATGAAAGGTCAGACTCAGCCAGAGCTGGCGAGATTTGTGGGTTAATCTGGGTCACTTTGCCAGGCAAACTTTCAAACGCGGCATACAGTTTGCGCGACAAAATACCAATATCTTCGGCGTTAATCGACTCACTAATATCATTTAAGCGGGCGAAATGAATCAGGTTCCGATAACTGAGCATTAAGGCATCTAAAAGCTCAGAATAAGCCGCTTTAACCTCGACCACGCCCCAGCGCTGACGAGAGTTTAGATAACGCAGTCGGTCATCATCCCAGTTCCACTCGCGCACCAGCCGTTTCATCACCTGGCGTGGCCAATCATGATGGCCTAAAAGGTTCGGTAAGCTGAACCGCTCATTATTTTTTAAGTAAAAACAGCGTCGGACTAAATCGAGCCGTTTGTTATCATGGATGCGCTGCAGGTATTCGGTTACCCGCTCCAACATCATAAAATAGGCATCAATGCGGTGATCGAACACATCACTGTGCTGAAAACGCGATTTCGTTTCACAAGCCAACAGACGGGTATTTGGATAATCAGCCGAATAGGACTCCATTAACACCAGTTTGAGCACCGCTTTATAAGGTGAATCAATCCCTTTATAAAGCTGCCATAGCGCGGAGCCAAAATATTCTTCGGCAGGAATTTTGTCCAGCCCACCTAAATCCAACCAATGCTCGTTATCAAAAATCCCGTTATTGCGCTGCTCGGCGACAAACTCATCGTAAGCGATTGGCAAATCAGCGGGCACCGCATACCAGACCAAATGCTTACCCGCGATGCGCAAACAAGTCCGATAAAATTCATCGAGCAATAATAGATGCTGAGCACTGCCGCAATTATCGGCTGACAATTCACTAATAGCGCCCGATTTAAACTGATTTTCTTCGACTAAAAAAAAGTTCAGCTCGACCTGACGCGCTGCCGCCCATTCACTGATGGCACTACATTTGGTCTGCAAAAGGGCGCGTTGGGCAATGCTTAGGTCACTGCCATGACAAACCCAAATATCCAGGTCGCTATCACTGGATTGGCCCATCGAAGCGGTGCTGCCCATGCTGTATAAACCCCAAATTTGGCGCTTTTGCGGCTCTTGTGCGCTACAGCCAAAATGGTTTTTTAGCATGACCTGATGACGGGAACTACTGCGAAATAAACTAACGCCACAGGGCGTTTCATCACCGACAAAACCAGGCAAAGAGGGATGGTTAAAATGCAACAACAGGGGGATCAGTTCAAATGTCTGACGAGCGTTTGAACTCATACTTTGGATAGCAAAAGCTCGTCGCCAGTCACTGTACTCAGTGGCCCGAGCCAAATATTCTTCGATACGTTGTTGCAAAACTGGACCTAAAGATTTTTAAATGACCGCGGTCGATACCCCGGTAACAGAATAAACGAATCACAATCACAGTGTGACGATGTTAACAGTTTATCTAATAGTGGTAAATAAAACTGATGAAAAAACCACCACTAAAATGATGGATATCAATTCTACACATAAACTCTGTGGATATCTGCATAAATAGCACGTATGCAATAGCTTAGCAGCCGCCTGATTACAGATGTTTTGCCCCAAGCATGTTATCATAATGCAGCTTTAGCTCCTAACAGGCTGTTATGGCTGCAAATACGATAATACCCGTTGCGGTATTTTATCATGACCCGTTCAAGAAAAGAGGATATTCATCGTGTTTACGATTCGAATTGCTACGCGTCAGAGCGCATTAGCCCTTTGGCAAGCCCAATATGTCAAAGACGCGCTGCTCGCCCATCATCATGATCTTCAGGTCGAGTTTGTTCCGATTACGACGCGCGGCGATAAGTTACTCGATACGCCTCTTGCCAAAATTGGCGGAAAAGGACTGTTTGTCAAAGAGTTAGAAGTTGCCATGTTAGAAGGCCGAGCCGACATTGCCGTTCACTCCATGAAAGATGTGCCAATGGCGTTTCCAGAAGGGCTTGCCTTAACCACTATCTGCAAACGTGGTAATCCATTTGATGCGCTAGTCAGCCATAGCGTTAGCTCTTTAGAACAGCTGCCCAAAGGAGCTGTTGTGGGCACCTCAAGTTTACGTCGCCAAAGTCAGCTCAAAGCATTACGCCCAGATCTTGAGATTAAAACCTTGCGCGGTAATGTCGGAACTCGCCTTGGGAAATTAGATGCAGGCGATTACGATGCCATCATCCTGGCTTGTGCTGGTCTCGAACGTCTTGAATTAAGCGATCGCATCGCTAGAGTTCTAAATGATGAGCAAATTCTACCAGCCTGTGGACAAGGTGCCGTGGGGATTGAATGTCGCAGCGATGATACTCGTCTGCATCAGTATCTTGCACCGTTATCTGATGCCGACACACGCGATAGAGTACTAGCTGAGCGCGCCATGAATACACGCCTAAACGGTGGTTGTCAGGTTCCTATCGGCGGCTATGCAACGCTTGATGAAAACAATCAGCTGACCCTCAAAGGGTTAGTTGGCAGCCCCGATGGAAAAACCCTGATTACGGGACAAGTGTGCGGCCCAAGAGAAAATTGTGAGCAATTAGGTCAGCAACTGGCCGAAGATCTCTTAAGCCGAGGCGCTCAACAGATATTACAGGAACTCAGTGGTGACTCCATCTAACGTTCATCTGTTATTGACCCGTCCCCAACCGGCGTGTGCAGTCGATTGCCAAACGCTGCAAACGCTTGGCTTTGATGTGCAGGCCGCGCCACTTTTGGCATTTGCAGCAATGCCAACATTAGAAGGTGCGGCGCTAGAGAAATATCTGGCAAAGTTTGATGTCATCATTGCCCAAAGTCCTCGGGTTTTTGAATTTTTAACACTGCGGCACTGGCCCAATTGCCAGTATTTCGCCATTGGCGAGAAAACAGCTCGAAGCTGGCAGGCGCTAAATCTTAAGGTAACTTGCCCGGAACAGGCCAATAGCGAAGGCCTGTTAGCCACGCTTAAAAACACTGCTCCCACGGCAGCTAACATTCTTATTTTGCGCGGCGAGACATCGCGCAACTGGCTGCCAGGGCAACTCACGGCACTCGGTTTTACGGTCTCTGAATTATGCTGTTATCGGCAAATTCCTCAGTCGATCACAGCAGCACAATTTCACCACTGGCAAACTGCCGGTATAAACTTCATTGTATGCACCAGTGCATTACAGGTCACCACACTTGTAAAACAGGCTCAGTTAGCCGCAATGCAAGATTGGCTGAGTCAATGTACTTTGGTTGTCCCCAGTAAAAGAATTATACAAATGATCGATTTTCCTTTTCGCCATGTGTATAACTGTGGGGGGGCCCATGTTGATGCGCTTATCGATACTCTCAGATCTATTGTTTAAGGAACCTCTATGTCCGATCAATCATCTCAACCTGTTGTAGAGCAACCGGAACCTAAGCACGCCAAAGGACCATGGGTTCTTGCAGGTATTGCGCTTATCGTATCGGTTGCTATAGCTGGGTATGGCTGGCAGCAGATTCATGGGGTGACGCAACAAGTTGCGCAGTTGAGCGAGCAAAATGCCCAATTGCAAAGCACGTTAAGTTCCACTCAAACCGATGCGGCTAAACAAGCAGCGCAATTACGCGCGCAATTGGCTCAGACTCAAAGCGATCTGAAAACACAAAGTAATCAAAGCCGTGTGGTGCTAAGCCAAATGCAAAACACCACCCAAGCGCTCAAACAACAGTTGGCCAACTTAAATATTCACGATTTGAACCAGTGGCGACTGTACGAGTCTCAATATTTAGTGCATCTGGCTGCGCGCAAAGCTTGGCTCGAAGGCGATATTGGCTCAGCGATTGCGCTGCTGAAAAGCGCTGATAAAGGCATTGCTCAGCTGCACGACCCTAAATATATTCCACTTCGCCAGTCATTGGCCGATGACATCAACCAGTTGGACTCGCTACCTAAAGTAGATGTCGAAGGCATCATGATTCAGATAAACAGCCTGCGCGAGCAAATTGCTCATCTGGCGCTCACGCGTGTGAATCTACCCAAAGCGACCGATGACAAAACACCCGCGACAGCAAAGCCAACCTGGAAAACACAGCTTGCTGATAGCTGGCATACATTTATTCATCAGTTTGTGACCGTGCGTCGCCGAGATGGGGATGTCAAACCATTGTTAGCGCCAGAAAAAGCCTGGTACCTGAAACAGAATTTGCAGCTACAATTAGAGCAGGCGGCACTGGCAGCAGGAAACCGCCAACCGAAACTGTATCAACAGAGTTTAACTCAGGCCAGTCAATGGCTGTCCAAATACTTTACACACAACCCAGCAGCGGATCACTTAGTGAACGCCATTGCTCAGTTGCAAAAACAGTCCGTTGCCGTTATACAACCTAGTCAGCTAAATAGTGTGGAACTTATCGACAAGGCCGTTGATCAAATTAGCCAGCAAAATTCGTCCAGGGAGGAGGCCAAATGATTCGGCTGTTCTTACTACTTTTGGTGGTCGCTGCTGGCATGATTGCCGGGCCGCTACTTGAAGGTCATCAAGGGTATGTTTTAATCGCCTTAGGTCATTATACTATTGAAATGTCAGTCGTTGGTGCGCTGAGCGCCCTGATTGTCATTTACATTCTTGCCCAATTACTAAGCGCTTTAGTTAAACAAACTTGGCGACTCTTTCCCGGATTGCGTTACAGCATGAAAAATCGCAAACAAGCGATCGCTCGTAAACAGACGCAAGAAGGCCTTTTATCGCTGTACCAGGGCGATTATCAAAATGCCCATCAACAATTAGCAAAATCGGCCAAAAGCAGTGATTCACCATCGCTGAACTATCTGTCGGCGGCTCGCGCAGCGGCAAGTCAGGGGGAGGTCAATTTAAGCGACAAATTACTCTCTAAAGCAGATAAACAAAGTGGGGATTCACAGACGCGCCATGCGGTCTGGCTGGCTCGCGCCAAACTGAAACTAGAAAATGGCGATATTGAAGCGGCTCGCAAACTCCTTGAGCAGTTACCGAGCAATCAACGCCATCGTCCTTCAGCGCTGCAAATCCATTATCAGTTGGCCAAAGCGGACCAGGATTGGGATAAACAGTTAGAATTATTAGAGCAATTGAGTAAATTTCAGCCCCAGCGATGGCAAGAAGAGCGGGAATTTAGCTATCGCGGCAAATTTATGCAATTGGCAGATGCTGGTGAGAGCGAATTAGAGAACTACTGGCATGGCCTTGCTCGCAAACTAAAACAGCAATCGTGGTTGTCACGCGCAGCACTGCCTGCTTTGCTCAAATTACAGCGCACCGACCTCATCGTTAGTATGCTAAAAAAACAGGTAAAACAAAAAGATCCAATTGCCCTGTCTATATTGCCACGGCTTCCCAAAGATCAAGCCGCTCAATTCAGCAAAGAGCTTGAATCACTGGCTAAAACAGATAGTAACAACGCAACGCTGCTCACTGTATTAGGCGCGGTTTATATTCTCGATGGTCAATTTGAACAAGCGAGCGAAGCGCTCAAGAAAAGTCAGGCAATCTCTCCCAGTGCTCGAAATTGCAAGCTACTAGGAGATATCAGCGCTGCCCGCCATGAAAACGAACAAGCGCTGAGCTGGTATCAGCAGGCGCTACAGCTGCGCACGGCCGAAGCCTAATTAAATAAATTCGTATGCGTCGCCATGTAACTGGCTGGCAACCAGTCCTTTGGCAAAAAAGGCATCCCGGGCGACGGCAGCCATTTCAAAACGCCCTGCGACATAAACATCGACATCTTTAAGTGATGCAAAATCACTTAGAACCGCTTCGTGAACAAGCCCGGTATGATGTTTCCACTGCGCAATGGGCTGTTCAATCACCGGTTCAAATTGCACTTGCCCCGCATCGTGCCATTGCTGAGCCAACTCATATAAATACAATCCACCAAGATTACGACCGCCCCAATACAGATAAACATTCACCGAATGTGGGATCTGATTAAGCGCTTCAACCAACGCTTTGGCATATGAGAACCCTGTTCCACCAACCATGATCAACACATCTCGCTCAGGTGCTTTCGCAATGCTCGCTCGACCAAATGGCATCTCAATATCAATCTGGCCTTCGGTGCGCATCCGCTCTAACACTTGACCGGCGTATAAATTCCCGGGGGCCGCACCAATATGTAACTGCAGATGTTGCTCACCGGGTGCATTTGCAATCGTAAACGGGCGCTTATCATCGTTTGCCATTACTACCTGCAGATATTGTCCAGCAACATAGTCAAAGCTTTGCTGAGGTTTTAATACAACGTCATAGACATCATCTAAAATGGGACTCAGCAACTCAACCTGGCAATTCATCCGTTCCATGCAAACTCCATCAGTTTAATCGTATGACCGGTCTAGATACTTAACTCTGTTAACCAATATCATACGTTCTTTTAACAAAATTTAACTTCTCAGTGCATTACACCCGATCACCGCTCACTAATCAATGCCCAGTGATGACCAAATCTCATCGACTCGCTGTTTTACACCCGCATCCATCTCGATAGCTTCACCCCATTCGCGATTGGTTTCACCGGGCCATTTATTGGTTGCATCTAACCCCATTTTAGAACCCAAACCTGTCACAGGAGAGGCGAAATCTAAATAATCGATCGGCGTATTTTCCATCATCACCGTATCTCGGGCTGGATCCATCCGGGTGGTAATAGCCCAAATAACATCTTTCCAATCACGAGCGTTCACATCACTATCACAAACGATGACAAATTTAGTATACATAAACTGGCGTAAAAACGACCAAACCCCCATCATGACTCGCTTCGCATGACCGGGATATTGTTTCTTCATGGTCACCACCGCCAACCGATACGAACAGCCCTCAGGTGGCAGATAAAAATCAACGATTTCCGGAAACTGCTTTTGGATAATTGGCACAAAAACTTCATTAAGAGCTTTGCCCATTACCGCTGGTTCATCCGGTGGCCGGCCAGTATAAGTCGTGTGATAAATTGGGTCTTTACGATGGGTAATATGGGTTATCGTAAACACCGGGAATGTATCCGTTTCATTATAGTAGCCAGTATGGTCGCCGTAAGGGCCTTCTATTGCCTCCTCGCCCGGCATCAAATAACCTTCTAAGACGATTTCAGCAGTAGCTGGGACCTGCAAGTCGCTGCTGATACATTTCACCACTTCGGTACGCGAGCCGCGCAGCAATCCAGCAAAGGCATATTCAGAGAGTGAATCGGGAACAGGTGTCACCGCAGCCAGCGTCGTTGCAGGATCGCAGCCTAAAGCAACAGCAACCGGATAGGGTTTGCCCGGGTTTACCTCTTGCCATTCTCGATAATCCAGCGCCCCACCGCGATGCGATAACCAGCGCATAATGAGTTTATTTTTAGCCAGCTTTTGCTGGCGATAAATTCCGATATTTTGCCGCTTTTTAAATGGCCCTTTCGTAACCGTTAAACCCCACGTCACTAATGGCGCAGCATCTTTTGGCCAGCAGGTTTGAATCGGCAATTGGTCCAAATCGACATCATCGCCTGTGATTATGACCTCCTGACACGGCGCTTTACGTCGCGTCTTGGTCGGCATATTCAAAACCTGCTTAAAAATCGGCAACTTCTCCATGATCTCTTGCAAACCGCGCGGCGGTTCAGGTTCTTTTAGATAAGCTAACCACTGGCCGATATCTCGCAGCTCACTGCTATGATCGCGCCCCATTGCCAAGGCGACCCGCTCTTCGGTTCCAAATAAATTGCCCAGCACTGGCATGTCATGGCCTTTAACATTCTCAAACAATAATGCTGGCCCCTCTTTTTTAAGGGTCCGGTCGCAGATTTCAGTCATTTCCAAATATGGGTCAACACTTTGGTGAATTCGCTTTAATAGGCCTCGTGATTCAAGCAAAGCGATAAATTCACGTAGATCTCGGTATTTCATTCTCTCCCCTTAAGTCTGAATCAATTTATGCTGGCGCAGTACATTGAGCGCTTCTTGGTTATATGGGCCTTTCTCTTTTTGCTGAAGTAAGTATAAGCGCGCCTTGGGATAACGTTTGGCCAAAAGCGCAATTGCATCAAAGCTATAAGAGAGTAGCTGTTTGTTATCTAAAAGTTTTTTAAAAATAGCTAGCGCCCGCTCAGGCCGATAATGTGCAGCGATCTGGTGCAGAGTATCCACCGTGTATTGATCCACTGGCTGAGCAAATAATAGTGCCAGTAACTTATCGTCATTGAGATGATAAGCAATGGCACTAAGAACGCTGTTATCTGGAAAATAATATTGATGAGCCGTAATTTTTTGCCAGCTGCGGCGCAATTGTTTGGCATCAAGCTGAGAGAGCGCGTACACCACACTTTGCTGCTCAGAAAAAAGTGCGGGGTTATCTTGGCTAAAAATCTTCTGCCAAGGTAACGAGCCTTCACGCAGCTCATTGGCATACTGCTGACGACGTTCGACTAGGCGCCAATGGCCTAATATCGCGCGAGCCAGAGATGGGTAATCATAGCGCGGACGCACCACTTGATAGCCATCGAGCAAAGTCGTTTCACTCAAAGTTGGCCGTTCTTTGGCAATGGATTGCAACCACGGAACAAGCGTTGGTGAGGGTTTAGGGTCAAATTGATAATATTGGCTGAGCAACACATACAAAAGTGGCTCGCGTTTTTTCGCTGGCAAAATGGGAATGTGATACTGCAACCAAGACAGATTGTTATTGGCCAGAGCCTGGCTGGCTTCATTAAGCAGTGGCAAGCTGTCATCAAATGTTTTTTTGCCCCATGCCACAGTCGATAACATCAGCAGAAAAAAGGCACATCCGATATAAAACAGGTGTCGTATCATGAGAAAAAGCTGCGTTAATCGCTAAAAGCTTATCATAGCATGGCAAGCTATGATGACTCACGCAGCGAAGATATCTAAATTTTGGCCAATAAAAAGACCGACTCAATGGCCGGCCTTTTTGACAACACTTAACGCTTATTTTTTCTTCATTGCATCGAAAAATTCGTCGTTGGTTTTGGTCATTGCCAGTTTATCGATGAGAAATTCCATCGCATCGATTTCATCCATTGGATGAACGATTTTACGCAGGATCCACATTTTTTGCAGCTCATCAGCGGTGGTCAATAACTCTTCGCGACGAGTCCCAGAGCGGTTGATATCAATGGCAGGATAAACACGTTTTTCAGCGATTTTACGGCTTAAGTGCAGCTCCATGTTACCAGTACCTTTGAACTCTTCGTAAATCACTTCGTCCATTTTCGAACCGGTATCAATCAGCGCAGTAGCGATAATGGTCAGGCTTCCGCCTTCTTCAACATTACGCGCAGCACCGAAGAAGCGCTTAGGACGATGCAGAGCATTGGCATCTACACCACCGGTGAGCACTTTACCGGAAGATGGAATAACGGTGTTATAGGCACGCGCTAAACGAGTGATAGAGTCGAGCAGAATCACCACATCTTTTTTGTGTTCTACCAGACGCTTGGCTTTTTCAATCACCATTTCAGCAACTTGTACGTGACGGTTGGCTGGTTCATCAAAGGTTGAAGCAATCACTTCACCTTTCACCAAACGCTGCATCTCAGTTACTTCTTCAGGACGTTCATCGATAAGCAGAACCATCAATTCACACTCTGGGTGGTTAAATGCAATGTTTTGCGCAATGTTCTGCAGCAACATGGTTTTACCAGCTTTAGGTGGCGCAACAATCAAGCCACGCTGACCTTTACCGATAGGCGATGCTAAATCCAGAACACGTGCGGTAATATCTTCAGTTGAACCATTGCCGCGCTCCATCCGTAGCCGTTTGGTTGCATGCAGCGGAGTTAAGTTCTCAAACAACACTTTGTTGCGAGAATTTTCCGGCTTGTCATGGTTCACTTCATTAATTTTTAGTAACGCAAAATAGCGCTCGCCATCTTTAGGCGGACGAATTTTTCCGGCGATGGTATCACCAGTGCGTAGGTTAAAACGGCGGATCTGACTGGGTGATACATAAATATCATCAGGTCCGGCCATGTAGGAACTGTCTGCACTACGCAAGAAGCCAAATCCATCCTGAAGGATTTCTAAGACACCGTTGCCAAAGATGTCTTCGCCACTTTTGGCGTGGGCTTTCAGGATTGAAAAAATTATGTCTTGTTTACGTAGTCGGGCAAGATTTTCCAGCCCCATCTGCTCGCCTAGCGAGACAAGATCATGGACTGGCGTATTTTTCAGCTCAGTTAGATTCATAATGGTGAGTTTCTTGATTGGTTAGGATCAAACCCTAAACAGTGTTTATTTTCAGATTTCGTTTAATCAAAAAGTAATGATAAGTGATTCGCTACAGACTGAAGTATGGAATGGGCCTTTGGATCGGCACAGAGACTTCGGTAAGATAAGTTAGCACTGTTGCAAGGGAAAATCCAGTACAATTAATCAATAAAGCAGACTCATTTAATGAGTCTGCTTTGGTATGGTAATTTTTAATAAACCAAATTAAATGTTTTCGTTAATAAATTCAACTAATTGCTGTTTAGACAAGGCACCAACTTTGGTCGCAGCAACATTGTGATCTTTGAAGATCATTAATGTAGGAATGCCGCGAATCCCGTATTTTGGTGCTGTTTCAGCATTTTCATCGATGTTTAACTTGGCAACAGTTAATTTACCGGCGAATTCTTCTGCTACTTCTTCGAGAATAGGTGCAATCATTTTGCATGGACCACACCATTCTGCCCAAAAATCTACAAGGACTGGTCCACTAGCGTTGAGAACATCTTCTTCAAAGCCTGAATCAGTTACATGAACAATGTTGTCGCTCATTAGTTACTCCGGGTTACAATATGTAGGTCACAAAAAGTGAAGATACTTTTCGTAATATAGTCGCTCTATTTGAATAGATCCTGCTTATTATTGCAACCCTAACCTGATATGCTTTAGGAATGAGTAAAAAACATTTAACAGACCAGAAATTTGCCAATCTGGACCTCCAACCGCAAGTGCTTAAAGCACTGGAGCAGCAAGGCTACGAATATTGCAGCGCAATTCAGGCAGAAAGTCTGCCGATTTTACTGCAAGGAAAGGATATTGCCGGTCAAGCGCAAACCGGGACAGGCAAGACTCTAGCGTTTTTAATTGCCACATTTAACCACCTGTTGGTCACTCCCGAACCATCGCAGCGTCAGACCAATCAGCCTCGGGCGGTGGTCATGGCACCAACGCGGGAATTAGCCATTCAAATTCATCGTGATGCCAAAGTACTGGCTAAAGAGACCGGACTAAAAATGGGGTTAGTCTACGGCGGTGAAGGCTATGAAAGCCAGCGACAAGTCCTCGATGCAGGGGTCGATATTCTGATCGGGACCACCGGGCGAATGATCGATTATTACAAACAGGGCGTGTTTGACCTCAAAGGTATCCAGGCCTTAGTTTTAGATGAAGCAGATCGCATGTTCGATTTAGGCTTTATCAAAGATATTCGCTATTTAATGCGTCGCATGACCGCGCCGAAAGAGCGGTTAAACATGCTGTTTTCGGCAACCTTGTCTTATAAGGTCAAAGAACTCGCGTTTGAGCACATGAATGAACCGAAACATATTGTGATCGAACCTGAACATATGACCAACGAGCGGATCACCGAAGAGCTATTTTATCCCTCGAACAATGAAAAAATGGCACTGTTCCAAACCATCCTCGAAGAAGAATGGCCGGATAAAGCAATTGTTTTTGCTAACACCAAACATCGCTGCGAAGACATCTGGGCAAATTTAAAAGCCGATGGTCACCGGGTTGGAATGCTCACCGGGGATATCGCCCAGCGCAAACGCTCCAAAATCTTAGAGCAGTTTACCCAAGGCAATATTGATATTTTAGTTGCCACGGATGTCGCGGCACGCGGGCTGCACATTCCACATGTAACAGTTGTATTCAACTATGATTTACCTGATGACGCAGAAGATTATGTCCATCGGATTGGGCGAACAGGCCGCGCGGGCGACACTGGTAAAGCAATTAGTTTGGCGTGTGAAGAATATGTGTTTAACCTGCCAGCTATCGAAGAGTACATCAAACACTCCATACCAGTGACACAGTACGATCCGGAAGCACTTTTAGATGACTTGCCAGCGCCGGTAAGAATTCATCGCTCACGCAATAATAACCGTAGCGGTGGCAATAAAAGCGGCGATCGCTCACGACGAGGCAACTCGCGCAACCGGCGTCGCAGCAATAATGGCTCCCGTAGCCAGGCAAAACCGGCTTAGGAGTTAAACGTGTCGTCACCCTTGTACGCTGCTATTGATTTAGGTTCGAACAGTTTTCATATGTTGATTGTGCGTCAAGTCGATGGTGCCGTGCAGACGGTTGCAAAGATTAAACGCAAAGTCCGTTTAGCTGCCGGACTAGATGAACATAATCAGTTAGATGAAACAGCAATGGTGCGCGGCTGGCAATGTTTGAGCTTATTTGCCGAACAGCTCCAAGATATTGAGCCACAAAACGTGGCAATTGTCGCCACCGCCACACTGCGCCAAGCGGTTAATCGAGAGCAGTTCATCGAGAAAGCGCAGCAAATTTTGCATCATCCGATTCAGGTAATTAGTGGCGATCAAGAAGCACAAATTATCTATCGCGGGGTTGCCTGCACCAGTAGTGGCCGGGGCAAGCGCCTTGTCATTGATATTGGCGGAGCCAGTACCGAGCTGATTATTGGCGAAAAAAATCGAGCGTTACTACTCAATAGCCTGCAAATGGGCTGCGTTACTTGGTTAAACCGGCACTTTAAATCCTCAGAGCCGCTCCAAAAGGAGCAGTTTAACCGAGCCATCGATGCGGCCAAGGCGGTTTTAGCACCTTATCTCAGTAGTTATCGTCGCTTGGGTTGGCAAAGCTGCATTGGCGCCTCAGGGACGATTCAAGCGGTTCAAGAAATCATGTTAGCCCAAAATTTGGGCGAGCCAATGACCCTGAAAAAGCTGTATCGCCTGCGCGGACAAGTACTTGAGTGCGGACAATTTGAGCAACTACAGCTCAAAGGTTTAAGCGCCGAGCGAACGCCTGTTTTTCCTAGTGGATTAGCGATTTTAATCGCCTTATTTGAAGAGCTTAAAATCAAACAGATGAGTTTAGCCGGCGGAGCCCTTCGTGAAGGGCTCGTCTATGGGCTGCTCAGCCAGCAAAGTTCTTCAAGCGTGCGAACCCAAACCGCACACAGCTTTCTTAAACGTCACCGCATTGATGCCAAACACGCGCAACTGGTGTCTGACTACGCGTTGCAACTGGCCACTCAAATTAAGCCAGAACTTGATCATCTCGAGCGGCAAATGCTGCGATACTCAGCCATGTTCCATGAAGTTGGGCTTAATATTGAATTTAAGCGCGCCCCCGAACATGCCGCTTATATTATTGATCATAGCGATTTGCCGGGTTTCAGTATGGAGCAAAAGCATTTGATCTCAGCGATATTGATTAATCAACGAGGTGATTGGCAACTTGCGCCACTAAAGCAGCAACGCGCCCTTCCCTATGCTCGCGCGCTGATGCTAACTCGGTTATTGCGAATCGCGATTATTTTGAGTATGCGCCGCTCTCAGCGCCAGTGCCAAAGCATTAACTTGCTCCAACAAGTGGATAATCTTGACCACTGGACACTGAATATGCCGCCAGGTTGGCTGGATGATTACCCACTGCGCTGTGCGGAATTGCAGCTTGAGCAACAAAATCAGCCAGATTCTGAACTTACCCTAGAAATCAGTGAGCTTATTGCTTGATGCAATAATCAGCCTCATACAACTGGGTAAACGGCGGGCTAAATTGCAACATTGACGGGCCAACTGGCAAAGGGTCATCTCTTAAAGATGCAACCTGCGCAACAGTACAACCAATTGAAAAAGGATACTGCCAACCAAATTTGGCCATTGGCTCAAACCCAAATCGAGGGTAATAATCAGGCAGTCCCATCACAATTAGCGCATCATAACTGCGCATACGCAGCTGCTCAAATGCCACTTTAACCATCGCCGAGCCAATGCCATCGCCCTGATATTTAGGAATAACAGCCATCGGCTCTAAAATCATCATGCATAATTCTTCAGCGCCAGCAAGCGAGATAGGACTGGCCAGCAGATGGCCACTGATGACCCCATCTACCTCAACAATGAGCGATAAAAATTCGCTTTGCTCTGCGCGAATGGCTTCGACAAATTTAGCTTCTTGGGGACGTTGAAATGCCTGAATGTAGATCTGGCGAATCGCATCATAATCACTTAGGCGAGCGATGCGAAATGTTGGGCTTAAGCTACTCATTGAACCGTACTCCTCATAACCGGTATTGGGCATTGCATCAGAGACAAAAGTCCTCCCTTGTGTGTTCCAATCGCTATCAACCACCATGGCTGTTATCGGAACCTTTTTAAGCATAGAAGCTTTAGTGTGAATTTGTCAGAAACAATCCAACCCTGTGAGTGGCTCTACATTTACTCTACATTGCGCGCAGCTTGCTTAACTCAAAAAAAGACGCAAACAGCGCCTTGTGCAAAATGCGTTTAAGTTACACAAAATTCAACTATCAAGGACCAGCAGCCCCTAACAACTAAAAACTCAACGCAACCGCCGCGCCCCTTTATCTTGTGATAAAATCGAGTGCTTTATTCGTGGAAAAATCCACGCTTTCATATTGGTTGTTAAGGACTTTATCTCTCATGGGCTATGAATGGCTCGCACTTATTTCTGCGGCTCTTTGGGCATTAACCAGCCTCATCTCTGTCACCCCGGCCCGCCATCTGGGGGCATTTAGTTATAGCCGTTGGCGAATGACGATTGTGACTGCCATTTTGGTTGTATTGAGTCTATTTACGCATGGCCTCAATACGATTCATGGCATGGATTTTATGTGGCTGATTAGCTCCGGGATCATTGGGATTTTCATCGGTGACACCGCATTGTTTGCCTGTATGAATCGAGTGGGTCCGCGCCGAGCGGAGCTCTTGTTCACCTGCAATGCGATTTTTTCACCGATTTTAGGCATCTTATTTTTTAATGAAACCCTTTCGCTCGCCCAACTTGGTGGCGCCACGTTATTACTAATCGGTGTGGCTTTGGCGATTATGTTTGGTAAAAATCAATCCAACCACTGGGAGGCGATTCGCGGACCACTTGCCGTGGCTATTTTATTAGGATTAGTCTCAGCATTAGGCCAAAGTTTTGGCTCAATTTTGGCAAAACCTGCTATGCACGCCAATACCGATGCCATAGCAGCGTCCATGATTCGAATGGCTTCAGCATTTGTCTCACATATGATTTTGTGGTGGCGCGCCCCGAAGCTAACTCGAGCTCTCAAACCCATGAATTGGTCCATTTTTAGATATGTCTTTGCCAACGGCTTTTTAGCAATGGCGGTGGGCATGACATTAATTTTATATGCACTACGCCATGGCGATGTTGGGTTAGTGGCACTGTTTTCAGCCACCACCCCAATTATGATCTTGCCGATGCTGTGGATCTATACTAAACAAGCTCCAACCCGCAGTGCCTGGGTCGCATCCGCACTGGTCGTACTTGGAACCGGATTACTTTTATAACGCATCACAGAATCGCTATTCTTCAATGCGCAATCCATACGTTGTGAATTTTTCAAGCACAGTGGCAATCTCTTCGTCATCCAGAATCGGCACGTCATCGGTGACACTGAGTAATTTCAGATAGAGATTGGCCAGTACTTCAATTTCATTAGCAAGCCACAGTGCTTTGGCTAAATTAACCTCATAGCAAAGCAAACCATGGTGCTGCAATAACAGCGCTTTGCGTTTATCAACGTATTGCGCAATGTTCTGCGAAAGCTGTTTGGAACCAAATGTTGCGTACGGCACACATGGAATGGTGTTTCCACCCGCTGATGCGATCATATAGTGAATAGCAGGAATATCGCGGTTTAAAATGGATACGGCTGCACAGTTCACCGCATGGTTGTGTACCACCGCTGCGACATCCGGGCGATGCTGATAAACGACTTGGTGAAAGCGCCATTCACTCGATGGCAATTTATCACTCTCATGATGGCCATCAGCATCCACATAAACAATGCTCTCTGGAGTCAGCTGTTCATAAGCTATTCCGGTAGGGGTAATTAAAAAACCTTCTTGATAACGGGCACTGACGTTCCCTGCCGTTCCCTGATTGAGTCCAAGTTTGGTCATTGTTAAGCAGGTATCTATTATTTCTTGCGCTAATATAGTTCGATTGTTCATTTGTAAGCCTCTGTTCACTTAGCAATAAGTTATAACTAATGGCCATTATTAGTGAAGCAAGGCTTAACAGAGCCAATACCATATTATTCCGTGATATTTGTCATAAAAAAAGCCAGTCACAAGAAATCATTTTTTCCAAATATAATGGAACTGTTTTTGTTTTTATAATTTTCTCATGAAACGGTCAAAAAAAGCCTAAATGCCCGTTTAAAATTAAAACAAACCCAATCGGGCAGATTAAAAATTAATATATTAAGTATATCTATTCACATCGAGCAAAACAGTCCAATTACCCTGTGATAATAATCACAAAAAAACCTCAGGATAAATTGAATGTGACAGCTATCAAAGATTACCCATCACTCCTTCTAAAAAATAAGCAAAGTTTAATTTGCTCAACCTTTTTAAATAGTTGTTCCCCTAAAATCACAATGTGTGGAGAGGACTATGGGACTTTTAACAATTCACCACCATCATGCCGAATATGACAAATCGCTGGAGAATACAAATAGTAAAGGCAAAGCATTGATTCCTTTTTCATTGCTGTGTTCATTATTTTTTCTCTGGGCTGTCGCTAATAACTTAAATGATATTTTATTGCCACAATTTCAACAGGCATTTACATTAAGTAATTTCCAAGCAGGCCTGATTCAATCTTCATTTTATTTTGGCTATTTTATTATTCCGATCCCAGCTGGGATATTGATGAAAAAACTGGGATATAAATCTGGAATATTAATCGGATTATTATTTTATGCCGCAGGCGCTGCATTGTTCTGGCCAGCAGCATCAACCATGAACTACAGCTTGTTCTTGATTGGCTTGTTTGTCATTGCCGCAGGTTTAGGTTGCTTGGAAACTGCTGCGAACCCCTTTGTAACGGTTCTTGGGCCAGAAGAAACTGGACACTTTCGCATCAATCTTGCCCAGACATTTAACTCATTTGGCTCAATTTTAGCGGTTGTTTTCGGTCAAGGCTTGATTCTGGCCCATGTCCCACACCAAAGTGAAGCAGCGCAACAGGCCATGAGCCCAGAGCAGCTTTCAAACTACAAACATAGCCTAGTGCTGGCGGTGCAAAATCCATATTTGATGATTGTTGGTGTCGTCCTATTTATTGCAATTTTAATTGCGATAACATCTTTTCCAAAAATTAAAGATGAAGAACAAGTCACTACTGACGATCAACTTATTCCATCAATTAAACGTTTGATTCATAAACGTCACTGGCGTTGGGCAGTATTATCTCAGTTCTGTTATGTCGGTGCACAAACAGCATGTTGGAGCTATTTAATTCGCTATGCAGTTGAGGAATTACCCAATGTTACTGCCAGCTTCGCGGCTAATTATCTAACGGCAACAATGGTTTGCTTCTTTATTGGCCGTATCAGTGGTACATGGCTTGTTCGACGTTATAAACCAAATAAAGTATTAGCGTTATATGCATTAATTGCGATGATTCTTTGTTTAATATCAGCAGCCGCTAAAGGGCATGTTGGGCTCATTGCCTTAACGCTCTGCAGTATGTTTATGTCTATTCAATACCCTACTATTTTTTCACTTGGAATTAAAAGCTTAGGACGAGATACAAAATATGGTTCGTCATTTATTGTAATGGGAATTATTGGTGGTGGGGTTGTTACACCAATTATGGGATTTGTAAGTGATGCAGCCGGAAATATTCCAACAGCAGAATTAATTCCTGCTCTATGTTTTCTGGTTATCTTTATATTCGCCAAATTTAGATCAACACCAGAAAATAAAACATTATAACTAACGACTGAGTTCAGTCATTAAGAGAGGTTTGCAATGAATAAAGATAAATTCTTACCCAAAATTGGGATTCGCCCCGTTATTGACGGCCGTCGAATGGGGGTTCGCGAGTCATTGGAAGAACAAACCATGCACATGGCTCAAATCACCGCCGATTTGCTCACCAGTAAATTAAAACATTTCGATGGCAGCGCCGTTGAATGTGTCATCTCTGACACATGCATCGCTGGAATGGCCGAAGCTGAAGCCTGTGAAGAAAAATTTTTGGCCGAACATGTCGAGCTAACGATTACCGTTACGCCTTGCTGGTGTTATGGCAGCGAAACCGTCGATATGGACCCTCAGCGACCGAAAGCTATTTGGGGTTTTAATGGCACCGAAAGACCTGGAGCCGTTTATCTAGCAGCCGCACTGGCCGCTCACAACCAAAAAGGGATCCCAGCATTTTCAATCTATGGACAAAACGTGCAAGATGCCGATGATGATTCCATTCCAGCTGATGTTCAGGCGAAATTACTGCGCTTTGCTAAAGCGGGGTTAGCGGTTGCAGATATCAAACGGCGCAGCTATCTATCCGTTGGCAACGTCGCAATGGGGATTGCCGGGTCTATCGTTAACCATGACTTTTTTGAATCCTACCTTGGCATGAAAGTTCAAACAGTCGATATGACAGAACTGCGCCGACGTATCGATAAAAAAATCTATGATGAAGATGAGCTAGCTCAAGCTATGAGCTGGGCAAAAGAACATTTTCATTTTGCTGAAGATACCAACAAAGAACAGAATAAACTCTCTGCCGTTGATAGCCAAAGCGCCCTGAAAGAGTCGCTCACAATGGCTATCTGCATTCGCGATATGATGGACGGTAGTGCCAAAGTTGCAGAAAAAGGATTTATCGAAGAATCATTGGGTTATAACGCAATTCTAGCGGGCTTCCAAGGCCAGCGGCACTGGACTGACCAATATCCAAATGGCGATACGGCCGAAGCGCTGCTCAATAGCTCATTTGACTGGAACGGGATTCGTCGCCCGCATCTGTTAGCAACTGAAAATGATAGCCTCAATGGGGTTGCCATGCTATTTGGCAACATGCTAACAGGCGCTGCTCAAGTCTTTGCGGATGTGCGAACTTATTGGTCAAGCGAAGCGGTCGAGCGCGTCACCGGCACTCACCTAACCGGTCAAGCCGCCCAAGGCTTTATTCACCTGATAAACTCAGGTGCAGCCGCCCTTGATGGCAGTGGTCAGCAAAAAGACAGCCGAGGGAACCCGACAGTCAAACCGTTCTGGGACGTTTCAACTCAAGAAGCGCTCGCCTGTTTGGACGCAACCGACTGGTGTGCGGCGAACCGCGAATACTTCCGTGGCGGCGGGTTCTCATCACGCTTTTTAACCAAAGGTGGCATCGCCTTTACCATGAGCCGACTGAATCTGGTCAAAGGCTTAGGGCCAGTGCTGCAAATTGCCGAAGGCTGGAGCCTTGAACTGCCAGAAGATGTGCATAACAAACTCAATGAACGTACCGATCCAACCTGGCCAACGACTTGGTTTACACCGCGCCTAACCGGTGAAGGCGCGTTTAAAGATGTCTATTCGGTCATGGCAAATTGGGGCGCTAACCACGGCGTATTATGTCCAGGACACGTCGGCGCAGACCTAATTACACTTGCTTCGATTTTGCGAATTCCGGTTTGTATGCACAACGTCAGCGACGACAAAATCTACCGGCCATCCGCTTGGGCAAGCTTTGGGATGGATAGCGAAGGACAAGATTACCGCGCTTGTCAAAACTATGGTCCATTGTATAAATAACTCAGTCTGTGGCGGGTTTCATACCCGCCACAAGGGAGATTTAAAATGGATAATGAAGTCATTATCGTTTTAGATTGCGGAGCGACGAATCTGCGAGCAATTGCCGTCAATGCAAGTGGTCGTATCGTGGCAAAACAAACCGCTGCCAACCAGACCGAATCCGACTCTCAGCATTCCCAATGGCATATTTGGTCATTGGAAAACATCATGAACCAGTTAAATCAATGCGCTAGAGCATTGATGCCACAGTTAAGTGACTATCAAGTAGTTGCGCTAACGGTCACCACATTTGGCGTTGATGGCACACTAATCGATGCTAAAGGAAATCTGCTCCATCCGATCATCAGTTGGAAATGCCCTCGCACCATCGAAGTGATGGAATCAATTGATAAGTACATCGATGCTAAGCGCCTACAGAGCATATCCGGCGTGGGCAGTTTTAGCTTTAACACTATCTATAAATTAATCTGGCTAAAAGAAAATCACCCAGAACTGATTGATAAAGCTCATGCTTGGCTGTTTATCTCATCGTTAATCAACTATCGCTTAACGGGGGTGACGAGCACCGATAGAACCATGGCTGGGACGAGCCAGCTGTTAGATATTCATCAAGAACAATTTAGCCAAGAAATTCTAGATGCCATTGGTCTTAATGCAGATCTATTTCCACCCATGGTACAGGCATCAGAACCGATTGGGGTCCTTCGCGAAAAAGCCGCTCGCGAACTGGGGCTCAAAAAGCCAGTTCCGGTAATATCCACAGGCCATGATACCCAATTTGCGCTGATTGGCTCAGGTGCTCAGCCAAACCAACCCGTGCTCTCATCCGGAACCTGGGAGATTTTGATGGCTCGCACCACCGCCATTGATACGCAGTCATTGTCTAACTATCCGGGGTCCACATGTGAGCTAGATGCCTGCAGCGGCCTATTCACCCCCGGCTTACAGTGGCTAGCATCAGGAACACTGGAATGGGTTCGAGAGCTATTCTGGCCCAAAGAAGCCAAACCCGATGTCTATCAGCAGATGATTGAGGCTGCCCGACAAGTTCCAGCCGGTTGCGAAGGGCTGCAAATGCAGGGTTCATTGTTAAATCCAGCATCTCATCCGGGCTGGCAAGGGCTAGCTTTAAATACGCAACGCGCCCATTTTTATCGAGCCGCACTAGAGCATCTGGCGCAGACCTTAAGTGACAATCTTTTAACGCTCGAAGCAATTGCCCACTTTAAAAGCGAACAAATTTTAATGGTCGGTGGCGGGACACGAAATCCGCTCTGGAACCAACTCAAAGCCAACGCTACAGGCAAAACACTCAAAATACTTGATGAACCTGAAACGACCGTTTTAGGGGCGGCAATGTTCGCGTTTGCAGGAATTAAGCGTTACGACAGCATCGCCCAGGCTCAAGCAGGTTTTGAACATCATTATCACTATATTCAGCCGAGCCATTAACCCCGGCAAAAGGAGATTTTATGCTAAAAAATATTTCACCGTTGATTTCACCTCAGCTGTTAAAAGTTCTCTGCGAAATGGGCCATGGTGACGAAATCGTTTTCTCTGATGCCCATTTTCCCGCCCACAGTTTAGGCCCGCAGGTGATTCGAGCCGATGGGTTATCAGCCGACCAACTGTTAGCTGCCATTGCCCCATTAATTGCTCTAGATACTTACGCACCGCCAGTTGTCATGATGGCGGTTGTCGAAGGTGACAGCCTCGACCCTAGTGTTGAAGATCGCTATTTAAAAGCGCTTTATGACCCAGAGCATCCAATAGAAGTCGTTCGCATTGATCGCTACGCTTTTTATGAGCGCACTAAACAGGCATTTGCGATCGTAATCACAGGCGAAACAGCCAAATATGGAAATGTTTTGTTAAAAAAAGGGGTGATACAGTAATCTATCTTACATTCCCTCACTTATTGTGGGGGAATGTAAGGAGATAGAGATGAATACCAAATCGGAACGCCAACAAGCCGTTATTCGATTACTTACTATTCATGGATCTCTGAGCACCAACGAGCTTGCCTGCTCGTTACGCGTCAGTCAGGAGACGATTCGCAGAGACTTAAGTTACCTTCAGCAACAGGGATTAGTCAGCCGTCAGTACGGTTGTGCCCAGTTGGTTCAACAAACAGCAACCGACAATGGTGAGTCATTTTATTCTCGCTTGCGTAGCCACTTTGCCAGCAAGGCAGATATTGCCCGTCATGCACTACACTGGATTGAAAAAGATATGGTCATCGCGCTAGATGCAAGCTCCACCTGTTGGTATCTAGCCAAACAGCTACCCGATATGGATATCACTATCTACACCAACAGCCTGCGAGTTTGCCATGAAATAGCCAAACGCCATCGGATTACTCTCATCTGTACCGGCGGAACATTACTTAGAAAATACGAGTGTTATGTAAATCCTAACTTATTAATTCAGCTTAGAAAAATCGATATAGATCTGTTTATTTTTTCTTGTGCGGCTATTGACCCGGAAGGAAAATTATATGACTCGAATATTTATAATGCGGAATTTAAATCACTATTGTTAAAAAAAGCCAACCAAACGCTGCTGCTAACTGATAAAAGTAAATTTAATCGCTCGCGAGAAATAGAAATTGGCCATCTTGATGAGATTACTCATATCGTATCG
This sequence comes from Celerinatantimonas sediminis, assembly GCF_046054195.1. Classification (NCBI taxonomy): domain Bacteria; kingdom Pseudomonadati; phylum Pseudomonadota; class Gammaproteobacteria; family Celerinatantimonadaceae; genus Celerinatantimonas; species Celerinatantimonas sediminis. The sequence continues at coordinate 151,112 of NZ_JBEQCS010000001.1, read as the reverse complement.
GATCTTGATACCGATACGATAGAGCAACTTATCCAATAGCGTTAAATCAAGTCACTGGCGCTGGGTTAAAGACTGACAGCTGATTATAGAGTTTCCATCGCTGCGCCCAGGTCTCATGTCGGCCGCTCGCAACCGCGAGGATCATCTCAAAGAGTTGTTGACCAACCTGTTCAATGCTGGCATTTCCTTCGGCAATGACACCCGCATTGATGTCAATTAAGTCATCCCAACGGTTTGCCAACGCACTGTTGGTTGCCATTTTGATGACCGGAACGGCTTTAAGCCCATATGGCGTGCCGCGACCGGTGGTAAATACTTGCAAGGTGATACCGCTAGCAAGTTGCTGAGTACCACAGACAAAATCACTGGCCGGTGTTGCCGCAAAAATAAGCCCTTTTTTAGTCGGTCTTTCGCCAGGTGCTAGAACTTCAACGATAGGAGAACGGCCCGATTTAGCAATGGAACCCAACGCTTTTTCCACCACATTGGCTAATCCACCTTTTTTGTTTCCTGGCGATGGGTTAGCGCTGCGATCTGTTTTACCCTGCTCCAGATAATTATCGTACCAGCGCATCTGTTCAATCAGCCCTTTTGCGACTGTTTCATCAGAGGCTCTTGGCACCAACAGATGAATGGCATCACGCACTTCGGTAACTTCTGAGAACATTACAGTTGCACCGCAACGCACCAACATATCCGCTGCATAGCCCACCGAAGGGTTTGCCGTCACACCAGAAAAAGCATCACTGCCACCACATTGCACACCAATCACCAAATCTGATGCCGGGCAGCGTTCACGTTGGCGTTGATTGAGTTTTGCCAAAAGCTTATCGGCTTGGTGCAAAATGTCTTCGACCATCGCCCCAAAACCCAGATGACGTTCATCCTGCAGCATAATAATCTGCTCTTGAGGAACCTCAATATTATCATTTGGTGCCTCAAGTAGCCGCTCAGGCGTTAACTTCTCGCAGCCCAAACCAACAACCAAAACTTCAGATCCGAAATTAGGATTTTTGGTTAAATTGTGCAAAGTGCGAATTGGCACAACCGCCGCCGGAGCATTAATCGCCACGCCACACCCATATAGATGGTTAAGCGCAACCACCCCATCGACATTCGGATATTTGGGCAATAGCTCCTGCTCGATTTTCGCAACAACATAATCGACCACACCAGCCACACAATGCACGGTGGTAGTAACAGCTAGCAAGTTCTGGGTTCCCACTGAGCCATCAGGATTACGATAACCATCGAAATAGTAACCACTTAGTGGTTCTTGAACCTCTCCATGACCATAATCTAAGGGAAGTTCATCCAGAGCCGGAGCTGTTGGCAACTCAACCCGAAACTGATGAATCCAGCTTCCTGCTGGCAGATCACTGACGGCATAGCCAATCACCTGATTATAACGGCAGATCTCATCGCCTTTTTTAAGGTCAACAAGCGCAACTTTATGGCCCATTGGGACTTCTTCTTGTAACTCGATGTGGTCATTGACGATAGTTCCAGCGCTCAGGCCGTTAATTGCCGTCACAATGGCCACATTATCATGCTCATCCACTTGGATGAGTGATGAACTTGTCTTCATTAGCACACCTTTATAAAGCAACTTTGCTTAGGTTCCACTATCAAACTAAGCCGCTGTGATCTCAACAACTATTGATTATGACAAATCACAGTTTGTGATTGAGCAACCATCTTTTTGGGCATTCGCCAGAAAATAACCCAAATCAGCCAAGGATCTTAAGTCAGCCGCCCAATGCGCTGTACCTATCAAGCTTCTTACAATAAATACATAACGAAAAACAAATAAATAAAACAGCTAAACGCCCTACACGAACAAACTCAATTTAAGAGGCTGAAAGACTATGGAACACATAAAATCGCAAGCTGCGACAGTCGCGAAAAGTCAAACGCATGCGCGCTACTGGATTGTAGCAATGCTGTTTATTATTACATCCGTCAACTACGGTGACCGAGCAACGCTTTCTATCGTCGGAGATCCAATGTCTCACGCGCTGGGCATTAGCTCTGTTGCGATGGGATTTATTTTCTCCGGCTTTTCATGGGCCTATGTGATTGGGCAGATCCCTGGCGGATTACTGCTTGATAAATTTGGCTCCAAGAAAGTGTATCTCGTGTCAATTATCACCTGGTCAATATTCACTTTTGCCCAAGGGTTTATCACTCTATTCCCTGGAGCATCGGTCATTGCCGTACTCTTTTTACTACGCTTTTTAGTCGGCATTTGTGAATCCCCTGCATTTCCAGGTAACAGCCGAGTCGTCGCAGCTTGGTTCCCAGCACAAGAACGTGGCACAGCATCGGCAATATTTAACTCGGCGCAATACTTTGCCACTGTCATTTTTGCCCCAATCATGGGCTGGCTTACTCACAGCTTTGGTTGGCATCACGTCTTCTTCTTTATGGGGATTATCGGCTTTATTGCCGCATTTATGTGGCAGAAAGTTATTTACCCACCGAATCAACATCCACATGTGAATAAAGCGGAGCTCAAATACTTAGAAGATGGGGGCGCTCTTATCAACATGGATAAAAAAGTTGACCCAAAAGCGGCCAAAGCTGAAAAAACAACGGATGAACCAGTCGTTTCTAAAGGCCAAGCGATTAAAGAGCTAATGAGCTCAAGAATGATGCTCGGTATCTATCTAGGTCAGTATTGCGTAAATGGGATGACCTATTTCTTTTTAACTTGGTTTCCAGTTTATCTGGTTCAAGCTCGCGGCATGTCTATCTTGCAAGCTGGCTTTGTCGCGGCAATCCCTGCAATTTGTGGCTTCTTAGGCGGGATCTCCGGTGGCGTTATCTCTGACTTTCTACTAGCCAGAGGGCTTTCACTCACTTGGGCCAGAAAAACCCCCATTATTTGCGGCATGTTGCTCTCAACCTCAATGGTGGTATGCAACTACGTCGACACCCAATGGTTAATCGTTGCCTTTATGGCGCTGTCTTTCTTTGGCAAAGGCGTTGGCGCTCTGGGCTGGGCGGTTATGTCTGATACCGCACCGAAAGAAGTGGCTGGTTTAAGTGGTGGGATTTTCAACACTATCGGTAATTTAGCCGGCATTATCACCCCGATTACTATCGGTTACATCATCGCCACAACAGGTTCTTACAACGGGGCTCTTGTTTACGTCGGTATTCATGCTCTGGTCGCGATTTTCAGTTACGTCTTTATCGTCGGCAAAATCCAGCGCATGAAATTGTCACCCGCTCTGGCAGTTTAAATTAAGGAAAAAGTAATGACTCTTAGTTCAACCCCATTAATTACACAAGTAGAAGTCGTTCCGGTTGCCGGTTTTGACAGCATGTTGCTCAACATCGGTGGTGCTCACGGCGCAGTGTTTACTCGCAATATTGTCATCATTCATGACAACAGTGGCCATATTGGTCTGGGGGAAGCACCTGGCGGGGAAGTCATCGAGAAGACTTTAAACCAAGCAGGCTCGTTGCTGATTGACCAACCTATTGCCTGTTGCAATCGATTGGTACATCAAATTCACCATGCCAATCAAGCTTCTGATTTTGATGTTTTTGGCCAAGGTGCGTGGACGTTTGAGCTAAGAGTCAACGCTGTTGCAGCCATTGAGGCCGCACTACTGGACCTGTTAGGCCAACATCTGAATGTGCCAGTTTGTGAACTGCTCGGCCCTGGCAAACAGCGAGATGCCGTCACAGTTTTGGGCTACCTATTTTACGTCGGTGATGGCGCTAAAACAGATATGCCCTACCCGCAGGCGCAAGATGGTCATCCTTGGTATCAAGTTCGCCGCCAAAGCGCAATGACGCCGCAAGCCATTGTCAATCAGGCAAGTGCTGCTAAAAGTCGCTATGGATTTAAAGACTTCAAACTCAAAGGCGGTGTTCTGCGCTCAGAGCAAGAAGCCGAAACCGTTCATCAGCTAGCGGCGGCATTTCCCGATGCCCGGATTACCATCGACCCAAATGGTGCTTGGTTACTTGATGAAGCCATTTCACTAGCCAAACAGCTCAAAGATGATTTGGCCTACGCAGAAGACCCATGTGGCGCCGAACAAGGCTTCTCGGGACGCGAAGTTTTGGCCGAATTTAAAAATGCGACTGGGATCCCAGTCGCCACTAACATGATCGCGACAAACTGGCGAGAGCTCAATGCTGCAATCAAACTGGATTCAATCGATATCCCGTTAGCCGATCCTCACTTTTGGACATTAAGCGGCGCAGTACGGGTTGCTCAATTGTGTAACGAATGGGGGCTGACTTGGGGCTGTCACTCTAATAACCATTTTGATATTTCGCTGGCAATGTTCACCCAAGTTGGCGCCGCCGTCCCAGGCAATCCAACCGCTATCGACACGCATTGGATCTGGCAAGAAGGTCAGCATTTAACCCAGCATCCACTGCAAATAATTGATGGTCAAATTCACGTTCCTGACGCACCAGGGCTAGGAATCACCTTGGATAAAGAACAGCTCAACAAAGCGCATCAACTCTATCAAAGCCTGCCCAATGGTAAACGCGATGATGCCCGTGCAATGCAATATCTTATCCCAGGATGGCAATTTGATCGCAAACGGCCATGTTTGGTCCGTGATTAACGAAATGAGTTTATTTTGAAGGGGAATGTAATGAGTCTTTCAAGTGCACCGCAAGTGACCGATATGCAAGTCATTCCGGTTGCTGGGCGCGACAGTATGTTAATGAACTTAAGTGGCGCTCACGCACCATTTTTCACCCGCAACTTAGTGATTCTCTCTGATTCCAATGGCAATCAGGGTGTGGGTGAAGTCCCTGGCGGTGAGAAAATTCGCCAAACTTTAGAAGACGCCAAATCGTTGGTCATCGGCCATACCCTTGGTGAGTATAAAAATGTGATGAATCAGGTTCGTCGCACCTTTGCTAAACGAGATGACAGCGGCCGCGGTCAGCAAACATTTGACTTGCGCACTACTATCCACGCCGTTACTGCAATTGAAGCAGCGATGCTCGACCTTTTAGGGCAAGCGCTCAATGTACCCGTTGCGGCACTGCTTGGCGAAGGTCAGCAGCGCGATGGCGTCAAAATGCTGGGCTACCTATTCTATGTCGGTGACACGCAACAAACCGACCTGCCTTATCTTCGCGAAGATAACCAAAGCGATAACTGGTACCGACTGCGAAGGCAAAAAGCCATGGATACGCCAACGGTTGTTGCGCTGGCACAAGCAGCCCATGAAAAATATGGCTTTGAAGATTTTAAACTAAAAGGCGGCGTTTTAGCCGGTGAAGTCGAAGCGCAAACTGTCACAGCGTTACATGAAGAATTTCCAGATGCCCGCATCACGCTAGACCCTAATGGCGCATGGCTACTGGATGAAGCCATTAAATTAGGTCGCCAGTTAACTGGTGTACTGGCTTATGCCGAAGATCCATGTGGCGCAGAACAAGGCTTTTCAGGTCGTGAAATCATGTCTGAATTTCGCCGCGCAACCAGCCTGCCAACCGCCACTAATATGATAGCAACCGACTGGCGCCAAATGCAGCATTCTATCAAGTTGCATAGCGTCGATATTCCATTGGCTGACCCTCACTTTTGGACCATGCAAGGCTCAGTGCGCGTGGCTCAAATGTGTCACGAATGGGGACTCACTTGGGGCTCTCATTCAAATAACCACTTTGATGTATCACTGGCAATGTTTACCCATGTTGCAGCAGCAGCTCCTGGGGACATCACCGCGATTGATACTCACTGGATCTGGCAAGAAGGGACGGACCGTTTAACCGTTGAACCATTAGCTATCAAAGGCGGCATGGTTCAGGTTCCACAACGCCCAGGCCTTGGTATCAAACTCGATATGAAACAGGTTGAAGCAGCGCATCAGCTCTACATTGACCAAAAACTTGGGGCTCGTAACGATGCCAAAGGGATGCAGTATCTCATTCCAGGCTGGCAGTTTGACCCTAAAAAACCATGTATGGAGCACTAGTTGCTGCATCTAAATCAATACTTAATGAATCACCTTTAACAGGTTGTAAGGATAAATCATGACTGAAGCAACTATTCCCAATCAGCTGCGTCAAAAATTACACGCCAAAGAGAGATTAATCGGCTGCTGGTCGGCCTTATCAAACCCAATCTCAACTGAAATTTTAGGTATGGCTGGCTTTGACTGGATTTTATTAGATGTAGAACACTCAACGAACGAATTCAGCGACCTCATTCCACAGTTAATGGCTTTAAAAACGAGCCCTAGCGAAGTAATCGTGCGCCCGCAAATCAACCGCCCTGAAGTTATCAAAAAGCTGCTTGATATCGGCTTTTATAACTTCTTAATTCCTTACGTTCAAAACGAAGAACAAGCCAAATTAGCAGTGGCTGCAACACGCTATCCACCTAAAGGCATTCGCGGCGTCTCGGTTGCTCATCGCAGCAATAAATTCGGCACATTGGAAGGTTATTTCGACCAAATTGATGAACAAATCAGTGTCATCGTCCAGATTGAATCACAAGAAGCGGTTAACAACGTTGAGAAAATTGCAGCAGTCGATGGTGTTGATGGCATTTTCATCGGTCCTGCGGACCTTTCCGCATCGTTGGGTCATCTTGGTAACCCTAACCATCCAGATGTACAAAAAATCATTCAGCAGGTCTTTAGCGTTGCAAAAGCTGCTAATAAAGCCAGCGGCATTTTAGCGCCAAAATATGAAGACGCGCAGCGTTACCTTGAATGGGGCGCAACCTTTGTTGGCGTGGGTTCAGATTTAGGCCTGTTTAAAGGCGCATGTTTCGCTTTAGCACAACGTTATAAATAGTCGTTTCGGCAACAACACAGATATTTCTTACCAAGGAGTTACGCATGACTAGTAAAAAAGTTGGTTTCGTCGGTTTAGGTATTATGGGTAAACCTATGTGTAAAAATTTACTCAAAGCCGGTTATGAAACCGTTGTTTATGATCACAACCATGAGTCCATTACCGAACTGGTAAAAGCTGGAGCCGTTGGCGCTGACTCATCCAAAGAAGTAGCCCAGCAGGTCGATGTTGTCATCACCATGTTGCCAAACTCACCGCATGTTAAAGAAGTTGTGTTTGGTGACAAAGGACTTGCCGAAGGCTTTAAATCAGGCAGTACTCTGATTGATATGAGCTCAATCGCACCACTAGCAAGCCGCGAAATTGGAGCAGAATTGGCTAAACTGGGTGTGGAAATGCTTGATGCACCTGTTAGTGGCGGTGAACCCAAAGCAATTGATGGCAGTTTGTCAGTCATGGTTGGCGGTAAACAGGCCGTCTTTGATCAATATAAAGCGCTGCTCGATTGCATGGCAGGCTCAGTGGTACGCACTGGCGAAATTGGCGCAGGTAACGTCACAAAACTTGCCAACCAAGTCATTGTTGCAATTAACATTGCAGCTATGTCAGAAGCTTTAACTTTAGCAACCAAAGCTGGGGTTGAACCTGAATTAGTTTATCAAGCCATCCGCGGTGGCCTAGCTGGCAGTACCGTTTTAGATGCCAAAGCGCCGATGGTATTGAGCAATAACTTTAAACCAGGTTTTCGCATTGATTTGCACATCAAAGATCTTGCCAATGCCCTTGAAACAGGCCATGGCACTCACAGCGCCCTACCGCTCACTGCATCAGTTATGGAAATGATGCAAGTGCTTAAAAATGAAGATCTGGGTGGATGTGACCACAGTGCCTTAGCCAAATATTATGAAAAATTGGCCAACATTGAAGTTCGCAAATGATTGATAGGCAGCTAGTTGGTCCTAGCTGCCTTGTTTACTTCATTTGATTTTTTAGATGGATATCTACTATGAAGATTGTTATCGCTCCGGACTCATTTAAAGAAAGCCTGAGTGCTTTTGAAGTGGCTAATTATATCGCCAAGGGATTTCAACAGATTTATCCGCATGAACGCTATGATTTAGTCCCCGTGGCCGACGGCGGTGAAGGCACCGTTCAGGCGCTAGTCAATGGCATTAATGGCCGCATTATTACTCTTGAAGTTACAGGCCCTTTAGGGCAGTCAGTCCCAGCACATATTGGCTTTTCCAAAGATGGCAAAACAGCCATCATCGAAATGGCAACAGCCAGCGGTTTGATGCTAATTGATGAGTGTGAACGCAATCCTCTGCTCACCACCAGTTATGGTACCGGTGAGCTCATGTTAGAAGCGGCAAAACGAGGCGCTGAAAATATGATCCTTGGCGTTGGCGGAAGTGCCACCAACGATGGTGGGGCCGGTCTGCTCCAAGCAATTGGAGTACGCTTATTAGATAGAAATAATCAAGATATCGCATGGGGTGGCGGAGCCTTGAGCGAGCTTTGCAAAATCGATGTCACTCAACTTGATCCAGCACTTAAAAAATGCCGAATTACTATCGCCTGCGATGTCACTAATCCGCTAATTGGTCCAGAAGGCGCATCAGCCATTTTCGGTCCGCAAAAAGGGGCTGATGAAGCGATGATCGACCAGCTCGATCGTAATCTGGCGCACTTTGGTGAATTACTTGAAGATTTAACAGGTCACACCATTATTCAGTATCCAGGCTCAGGAGCTGGTGGCGGGATATGCGCGGCACTTTTAGCTTTTTTAGATACTCATTTGTGCTCAGGAATAGACTTGGTCATGGAGGCGGTTGATTTAGAAAATCGTCTTAAAGATGCCGACTTAATTATTACTGGCGAAGGCCGAATTGATAGCCAAAGCGTTCATGGCAAAGTTCCGATTGGTGTCGCAAAACTGGCCAAAAAATATCACAAACCTGTGATAGGCATAGCAGGAAGCTTAAGCCATGACGTAGAAGTTGTGTACAGTCACGGTTTGGACTGCGTTTTCAGTGTCATACTAAAACCTTGCTCGCTTAAAAGTGCGTTAGATGAGGCATCAATCAACCTTCAGACGACCGCTAGAAATATTGCCCAGTTATTAGATATAGGACGACAAATCGGCCGCTCGTGCGTTGCTGACGTTCAATTAAGTTCTGTTGAACATTTGTCATAGTTGATAATGGCGATGAGATCATAATGGACGCGATTATTTCCACAAAACCGCTGAGTTATCCGCAGCCCAATAATAGTAGTTACGACTACCAACGCGGGCTTGATCACCGATTGGCACAAGAAATTGTTTCTCGAACCATGAACATTATTCAATGTAACGTCAATATCATGGATGAGCATGGCGTTATCATCGGTAGCGGGAACATGGAGCGAATTGGCGAGCTACATGAAGGCGCTTTGCTGGCACTGGCAAATGGCGAGATGTTCTCCATTAATGATAATTTGATGCAACATCTTCGCGGCGTACAACCCGGTATTAATATGCCGATGCGCCAAGATAATAAAATTGTTGGGGTGATAGGTTTAACTGGCGATCCGCAAAAGCTGCAGCAATATGCCAAATTAGTCACCATGACGGCAGAAATGATGCTTGAGCAATCGCGCCTACTCACGATTTTGGCGCAGGATCAACGTCTTCGTGAAGAGCTCGTTTTAGCCCTTATTCGCAACGAAACTTTAAGTGAAGAACCACAAGAGTGGGCTCGGCGGCTGGGAATAGATTTAAACGAAGCGCGAATTGCCGTGGTGATTGAAATCGACTCAGGGCAACTGCCGGTGAACGATACAATCTTTGAGCTGCAATCTCTGTTAAACCAGCTCAAACGCCCCGATCATCACAACCTTGTGGCTCGGGTATCTTTAAACCAAATAGTGGTCTTAAAACCGGCTTTTAATCGCACCGGGGTGCTCAATTATTCTTGGTTAAAACAACGAATTGAGCGCTTTTATAAAGATATTACTGGCCAAGGAAAGCTACAACTGCGAATTGCCTTAGGGAGCTATTTTGATGGTGAAGGTGGCATTTGCCGCTCTTATCACACCGCGTATACCACGTTAAAAATAGGCAAAACTTACGCGCCAAAGCAGCGTATTTATGACTATCAACAATTACGCCTACCCGTATTATTGGACTATCTTCGCGACAGTTGGCAGACCACCGAATTCACCCGTCCGTTAGAGCGTCTTAATACCATGGATACTAACGGATTATTGCGTAAGACTTTACTGACATGGTTTAACCACAACATTCAATCAACACCGACGGCCAATGCGCTATATATCCATCGCAATACGCTGGAATATCGCCTGAATAAGGTTCACGATCTCACCGGGCTCGATATTCGCAATAACTTTTTTGATCGCATGTTGTTGTATATTGGATTGCAGCTGAATGAGGCGCTTGGTCAACAATAACACAGAGCTTTTCTATTGCTCATCGCTTGATTAAACTAACCTTACCATCCTATTTACGAACGAATGCCTTGTGGAACAAAGCTCATCAACTAATTCTCATCAAGCGCCACAGCTAGATCGCACCGAAAAAAGGCTGTCAACTCTTGAAAAAGACAAGATGCGGCTTTGGAAAATGCAAAATGACCAGCATGTGCAAATCGACCAGCTGACGCAACAATTGGATGTATTAAATCAAGCGCAAGGTAAACAACAGCAGAGCGAACAGCAGTTTAATCAGCAAAATGGGCAACTTCATCAGGAATTGAATCGGCTATCACTGACGTTAAAACGAACGCGCAGACTATTATATTTGGCGGTCGTTTTATTGCTGTTGGTTTGTGTCAGTCAAGTTGACTGGCAGCCTCTGTGGCAAGCCAGCCAACATGCTCTTAGCTTATTGCAGGCTCGAATGACCAGCTAGAGAATCAAGGATCGGGCAATCCGGCAAGTTGTTTCCGGCGCAACACCCCACTAATTGATGCAAGCTGTCACGAAGTTTAGATAACTGGGCGATGCGCTCTTCAATTTCACTTAAATGCGCATTAGCAATTCGCCTTACATCTGATGATGCTCTATTCTTATTGACATATAGCGATAGTAATTGCTCACACTGTTCTAAACTAAACCCAATTTTACGACAATTACCTAAAAACCGTAATTGGTCCAGCTGAGCCTGAGAATAGCTACGATAACCGTTATCAGCACGTTGAGCTCGAACCAATCCGATGTCATGATAATAACGAACGGTTTTTACCGATAAACCACACCGTTTTGCGACTTCTCCGATCTTCATGATTTCCTCCTATTCCTATCCTTCGCCTCAGCTTAATGCTTCGATGGCCGCCAGCGGGTCAAACGAACAGAGTTCGTCACAACCGACACAGAACTAAGAGCCATTGCCGCACCCGCTATCGCAGGGTTTAGCAAACCAAAAGCGGCAAGCGGAATACCAATGACGTTGTAGCCAAATGCCCAGAATAAGTTCTGCTGGATAATCCGCCAGGTTTGACGAGCTAAATGTACGGCATCGGCAACTAACATCGGCTCATCACGCATCAGCGCAACATCCGCACTTTCGATGGCAAGGTCACTACCGCTTCCCATGGCAATGCCGACATCAGCTTGAGCCAGCGCAGGCGCATCATTGACGCCATCACCGACCATCAGCACATGATGTCCTTGCTGTTGGCGTGTTTTAACCTCATTGAGTTTATCTTGAGGTTTAAGCTCGCCTTGCCAATCGCTCAAACCAAGCTGATGAGCTAAAGCATCAGCCACACGTTGCTGATCCCCCGTTAACATCACGCTGGTGACGCCAGAGCGCTGCAATTTGGCAATGGCGGCAGCGGCATCTTCACGTACAGGGTCGGCAGTTGCAATAATACCGTGTAATTTGCCATCAATCGCGACATAAACACTTGAACCACTCATATCCATCGCCGCCATGCGTTTTTGCCAACTTTCATCGAGCGCAATCTCAAATTTTTCTAAAAGCGCCTGATTCCCAATCAATACATTGGTTTTAGCATCGTTATCAAGGGTGGCCGAAATTCCCATCCCAGGATAGCTATCAAAGTGCTCAAGCTCGATGAGCGGCTGCTCATTCGCGGCTAGCATTGCTTTGGCAAGAGGATGTTGGCTTCCCTGCTGAGCACTTGCGACCAATTGCAATAACAGCTCTTGAGAGCCTTCACAATCAACAGCGTGAAGTTTCGGTTCACCCACCGTTAAGGTTCCGGTTTTATCGAAAATGACTTGATCAATCTGTCGGGTTTTCTCTAACGCATCAATATTGCGGTATAAAATACCATACCGTGCGCCACTGCCAGTACCGGCAACTAATGCCGTTGGGATGGCCAACCCCAAAGAACAAGGACAGGCGATAACCAGCACCGAAATGGCAGCAATAGCGCCATTGGCCCAGTCAGAAAATGCCAAGCCCCAAACTAAAAAGCTGACAACGGCAATAGAAAGAACAATCGGCACAAAGTAAAAACTGATTTTATCAGCTAGTTTTTGCACTGGCGCTTTGCCCGCTTGGGCATCACTGACCATCTGGATCATGCGCCCCAAGGTGCTGTCTTCATTGGCTCGAGTAACTTCGATTTTAACTAGCCCTTCACCGTTAAGGCTTCCGGCTAAAACAGTGTCGCCTTGTGGGTGAGCGACGGGTTCACTTTCGCCAGTAATGAGCGCTTCGTTAAAGGCTGAACTGCCCCATCGAACAATCCCGTCAGCAGGAACCTTCTCACCGGGTTTAATCAGCAACCAATCGCCTGCTTTAAGGCTGTCTACGCTCACATCAACGCTGTTATCCCCATCAATGCGATGAGCCTGCATTGGCGCTTCATTAATCAGCTCAGAGACCGCTTTAGCGGCGCGAGCTTTCGCCCTAGATTCAAGGTAGCGACCAAATACAATCAAAGTGATAATGACCGCAGCACCATCGAAATAGAGATGCTGCGAATGACCACTTAAATGCAGCCAAACACTGTAGCCATAGGCTGCGAACGTCCCCATGGTGACCAGCGTATCCATGCTGCTTGAGCGATTACGCAGCGCATGCCAAGCGCCTTTGATAAACGGCCAGCCAATGATAAATTCGACCGGAGTGGCTAGCAGCCACTGCCAACCCCCCGGTAATGCGGCGATAGGAAAGATCATTGGCACCAGGAGCGGGATGGTCAGCACAATGCTCACGACCAATCGCCATGGAAAATCCGCGCTCGTTTTCGGTGCCTCAGGCTTTACCGCAGAAGAGTCTCCTTCTACTTCGTAGCCCGCATTTTCAATTGCTTGTTTAATTGTGCCATCTAAGCCAAGACCTGCGACAATTGTCACATTCGCTTGGCCAAGCGCGTAGTTTACTTCAGCATTAATCACGCCAGGAACTTTCGCCAGAGCGCGCTCAACAGCTGCAGAACAACCCGCACAGCGCATTCCTTTAATGTGCACTAAACTTGACTCGGTTGTTGCTGGATAACCAGCTTTATCCAAGGCTTCAACGATTTCACCTAATGAGTTAGGATCATCAAGTTCGATATGAGCTTGGTTCAGTGCTAGGTTCACGCTAGCAGATTTCACCACACCCAAATCATTGAGCGTTTGCTCGACTCGGCTTGAGCAGCCGGCACAACGCATCCCCTCAACAGGGATAGTTAATGAATCAGACATTGTCATCTCCTCATGGTCACTTTTTGGACACGCATTAACTATAAACCTTCCTACAACAGTAAGGTCAAGCTGTTATACCTTCTAAATGGGGAGCTTTTTTGATACGCATCAACAAGGTGTGTCAGCAAGATACAGATTTGCCGCATAAGATTTCGTTATAAACGCATCGATAGTCCTCTTTCGTTCGTCAATTTAACTTATATTCAACGACAAGAGAGACCGAGCTCATATATCTATAAATCAAGGGCACAAAGGTGCAGATAGGAATCGTTTTTATTCGTTAGTGGCCCGGCAAAAAACTTGCCAAGGTATAGCGTTTTAATCCAGATATAATTTGATAATTTGGGACTTAAACACCAGAAAATGTTAGAATGATGCAAAAGTCGCTATATACTTTTTAGAGGTGGTTTTGAGGCTATTTCAGCACCTGTAAATCACCTCAAATTTAGCTTTTATGATAATACTCAATAAGCGTGATGATTCAGCCCGCAGAACGATTATTTTTTGGCCGTGAATTATCAACATGCCCTAGAGTTTATCCGCCTTCCGGTATAAAATAATCGGTCATTTCGAGATCTAATGGAGTTGCGTGTGAGTGTGTCGTTATGGCAGCAGATTGTCAGTCGATTGCAGGATGAATTGCCGGCTACAGAATTTAGTATGTGGATCCGTCCGTTGCAAGTTGAACAGGCAGATGAACTGCTGACGTTATACGCGCCGAATCGCTTTGTTTTAGACTGGGTCAAAGACAAATACGTGATTCGAGTCAACGCGCTACTTGAAGAGTATTGTGGTCATGATAAGCCGAAGCTGCGCTTTGAAGTGGGCAGCCGTCCAGTTCGCCAGCAACCTCAACCTGAAGTTGCCACACCATCAGCATCGCCAGCACCAGTTGCGTCTGTTGTCGCTAAACCCGTGTATCAGGAGCGCAGCTGGGATCGAGATAATACTAGCCCCGCGCAAACCATTAATCATCGCAATAACATAAACCCCAAGCACAAATTTGATAACTTCGTAGAAGGTAAGTCAAACCAGCTAGCTCGAGCTGCAGCTTCGCAAGTTGCGAGCAATCCGGGAGGAGCCTATAACCCACTATTCTTATACGGTGGTACAGGCTTGGGTAAAACACACTTATTGCATGCTGTCGGCAATGGTATTTTGGAGCGCAAAAGCAACTCGCGCGTGGTTTACATGCACTCTGAACGATTTGTTCAGGATATGGTAAAAGCGCTGCAAAATAACGCGATTGAAGATTTTAAACGCTACTATCGCAGTGTCGATGCGCTGCTTATCGATGATATTCAGTTTTTTGCCAATAAAGAGCGTTCTCAAGAAGAGTTCTTTCATACCTTCAATGCGCTGCTGGAAGGGAATCAACAGATTATTTTAACCAGTGACCGTTATCCTAAAGAGATTGATGGTGTTGAAGACCGACTAAAGAGTCGCTTCGGCTGGGGGCTGACCGTTGCTATCGAACCACCCGAGCTTGAAACTCGCGTCGCGATTTTAATGACCAAAGCTCAGGAAAATAATATTAGTCTGCCCGATGAAGTTGCATTCTTTATTGCCAAGCGACTGCGCTCTAACGTGCGTGAATTAGAAGGCGCATTAAACCGCGTTATTGCCAATGCCAATTTTACCGGACGCGCCATTACCATCGACTTTGTCCGAGAAGCGTTGCGCGATCTGTTAGCGTTACAGGAAAAACTGGTAACTATTGATAATATTCAGAAAACCGTTGCTGAATATTATAAAATTAAAGTAGCGGACTTGTTATCAAAGCGCCGTTCACGCTCAGTTGCCCGCCCTCGTCAATTAGCGATGGCTTTAGCCAAAGAGTTAACCAACCATAGCTTGCCTGAAATCGGTGATGCTTTTGGTGGCCGTGACCATACTACGGTACTACATGCTTGTCGTAAGATTAATCAGCTACGCGAAGAAAGCCATGATATCAAAGAAGATTATCAGAACTTAATTCGTACTTTGTCCTCATAGGTAATGTCATGCAATTTCAAATTAACCGGGAAGCGTTAATCAAACCTCTGCAATTGGTCAGTAGCGCCATTGGCGGTCGGCCAACGGTGCCAATTTTGGGCAATATTTTGCTTGTAGTGAGTGAAAATTCGCTCTCACTGACTGGTACTGATATGGAAGTAGAGCTTATCGCTTCGCTCGACGTTGAAAGTGCACAGCAATCAGGCTCGGTCACCGTTCCGGCCAAGAAATTCGTCGATATCTGCAAAGGTTTGCCTGATGGTTGCTCCATTGAGTGCAAAGCGCAAGGGGATCGTTTGCAAATTCGCTCGGGGCGTAGCCGCTTTTCATTGGCCACATTGCCCGCTGAAGATTATCCCAATGTGGACAGTTGGCAGCCGCAACTGGACTTGGCTATCAATCAAGCAGTTTTAAAGCAACTAATTGATAATACACAGTTTTCTATGGCTAGCCAGGATGTTCGATATTATCTAAATGGGATGTTGTTTGAAACCGAAGGACAAACACTTAAAACGGTTGGCTGTGACGGGCACCGAATCGCGGTTGCATCCACAGATTTAGGTCAGCCTCTGGAAAGTCTTCAGGTTATTGTCCCACGTAAAGGTGTGTTAGAACTGATTCGCTTGCTCGACCAAGATGACGCGATGGTTCAAATTCAAATTGGTGCAAATAACATTCGCGCCAGCGTTGAAGGCTTTACATTTACCTGCAAATTAGTTGATGGACGTTTCCCTGATTACAAACGCGTGATTCCTAACGGTGGCAATAAAGTACTTATCTCCGGACGCGAAGAACTGCGCCAAGCATTTTCACGAGCCGCTATTTTATCGAACGAAAAATTTCGTGGCGTTCGTTTGCAGTTAACCGGGCAAACCTTAACCATTACAGCGAATAACCCTGAACAAGAGGAAGCAGAAGAAATTCTAGATGTTGCTTACCAAGGGGATGATTTAGAAATTGGTTTTAACGTGTCTTACCTTTTAGACGTGCTTAATGCGCTTAAATCTGACCAAGTACGCATTACTATGTCAGACAGCATCACAGGCTCAATTATCGAAGATAGCGAGCAAAGTGGTCAGGCATTGTATGTCATCATGCCGATGCGTCTGTAGTAACGCCTCTTTAGTTTTTATTCATGGCAATTGACGCACTGACAATGACCAATTTTCGCAACATTAGTGAACAGCGGATGCAGTTCAACTCTAATTTAAATGCGATTATTGGTGACAATGGCAGCGGAAAAACAAGCATTTTAGAAGCGCTATATTTACTCGGATTTGGGCGCTCATTTCGAAGCTCTCGAATCCGCCAGGTTGTTCAGCATCAACAACCCCAGCTGGTTTTGTTTGCACAGGCTAATCAACATCGGATTGGCCTGTGCAAACAAGTATCAGGTGAAACACAACTACGAATCGATGGTGAAACGGTTCGCACTCAAGCTGAATTGTCAAAGATACTGCCGATTCAGTTGATTCACCCAGAAGGATACAGCGTGGTAAACGGCAGTCCCCGTTATCGCCGAGCTTATCTCGATTGGGGAGTGTTTCACGTGGAACAACAATTTCAGACAGTGATGCATCGTTATAAACGCTTACTCAAACAGCGCAATGCGCTGTTAAAGCGGCGAGCTAGCTATCAGGAATTGTCATTCTGGGACCGAGAGTTGGTAACTCAAGCCGAAGCAATCTGCCAGATGAGGCAGGATTATTTTGCTCAACTGGTTCCAGAAATTCAGCGAATTGCTGAAGATTTTTTACCTGAGTACAAATTTGAATTTAGTTTGTATAACGGGTGGAATCATGACTCAAGTTTGACAGAAATACTTGAGCAAAATTATGAACGGGAAAAGCTAATGGGATTCACCCTTGCCGGTGCTCATAAAGCTGATATCCGAATTAGAACTGAACAAGGGAACGCAGCTGAAACGATTTCCCGAGGCCAGTTGAAGTTGTTGGTTTGTGCCCTGCTTTTAGCGCAAGGGCAATACGCATATCGTGTATTAAATAAACCAACTATTTATTTAATTGATGACTTCGCTGCCGAGCTTGATCCAAATAAACGAGCGCTTTTAGCGCAATATTTGCAACGCAATAGTGCGCAAGTATTTATTACAGCGATCGAGCAGCAAATGCTAGAAGGCTTTGATTTAACCGATAGCAGCCTGTTTCACGTGAAACAAGGCAGCATCACACAACAGTAAACGAGAGCGAAACATGGCTGAAAATAATTATGGTTCGTCAAGCATTAAGGTCTTAAAAGGTCTTGATGCAGTGAGAAAACGTCCTGGAATGTATATCGGTGATACCGATGATGGCACTGGACTACACCATATGGTCTTTGAGGTGGTCGATAACTCCATTGATGAAGCATTAGCAGGCTACTGTAAAGATATCGTCGTCACCATTCACGGCGATGGTTCCGTTTCTGTCACCGATGATGGCCGAGGCATCCCGGTAGACTTACACGAAGAAGAAGGTGTTTCTGCGGCACAAGTAATTATGACCGTGCTTCACGCCGGCGGTAAATTTGATGACAACTCATATAAAGTTTCTGGTGGTCTGCACGGCGTTGGTATTTCCGTTGTTAATGCTTTGTCAGAAAAACTAAAATTAGTGATTCGTCGTCAAGGCCACGTCTACGAACAGTACTACAAACTGGGCGAGCCAGTAGCCGAGTTAAAACCAATTGGTGAAACCGATCAAACCGGGACAGCAATTCGTTTCTGGCCAAGCGACACCATCTTTACCAAAACAGAATTTAGCTACGATATTTTAGCTAAACGTCTGCGCGAGCTATCCTTCTTAAACTCTGGCGTCTCAATTATCTTAAGAGACGAACGAGATGATAGAGAAGACCACTTTATGTATGAAGGCGGTATTAAGGCATTTGTTGAATACTTAAATGCTAAAAAAACGCCAATTCATGATGCGCCTTTCTACTTCACCTCAGATAGAGATGACGGAATTACTGTCGAAATTGCCATGCAGTGGAATGACAGCTTCCAAGAAAACATCTACTGTTTTACCAACAACATTCCACAACGTGATGGTGGTACGCACTTGGCAGGATTCCGCTCTGCCCTAACGCGCACACTCAACACCTATATGGATAAAGAAATTGGTAAAAAGAATAAGACTAACGCCGCTGGCGAAGATGCTCGCGAAGGGTTAACCGCAGTTGTCTCGGTCAAAGTTCCAGATCCAAAGTTCTCAAGCCAGACTAAAGACAAGCTAGTTTCTTCAGAAGTTAAGACCGCTGTAGAACAGGCAATGGGTGAAAAATTTAGCGAGTTTTTGCTTGAACAGCCGGCAGCTGCTAAAGAAATTACGCAGAAAATTGTCGATGCGGCTCGTGCTCGAGAAGCCGCTCGAAAAGCTCGTGAAATGACACGGCGCAAAGGCGCGTTAGATTTAGCAGGGCTACCTGGCAAACTAGCTGATTGTCAGGAAAAAGACCCAGGCCTTTCTGAACTGTATATTGTGGAAGGGGACTCAGCGGGTGGTAGTGCCAAACAAGCACGAAATCGGCGTAACCAAGCCGTCCTGCCGCTGAAAGGTAAAATTCTTAACGTTGAAAAAGCGCGTTTTGATAAAATGCTTTCTTCTCAAGAAGTCGCAACTCTAATTACCGCACTCGGTTGTGGTATTGGGCGCGATGAATATAATCCAGATAAAACTCGCTACCACAATATCATTATCATGACCGATGCCGATGTGGATGGTTCACACATTCGTACCCTATTGCTCACTTTCTTCTATCGCCAGATGCCAGAAATCGTTGAGCGTGGTTACGTTTATATTGCCCAACCACCTTTATATAAGATGAAAAAAGGCAAACAAGAGACTTACATCAAAGATGATTTAGCCTTGGTTGAATACTTCACATCTCTTGCATTAGATGATTCGAGTTTACATGTCAGTGAACATGCACCGGCGATTCAAGGCGCTGCACTGGAAAGCATGGTTCGTCAGTATCGTACCGTACAGAAAATGCTGGACCGTTTAGCGCGTCGCTACCCTCGCGATTTGTTAAATCAGATGATCTACCAAGAGCCTTTGCTTGCTGAACAGCTTAAAGA
This sequence comes from Celerinatantimonas sediminis, assembly GCF_046054195.1. Lineage (NCBI taxonomy): Bacteria > Pseudomonadati > Pseudomonadota > Gammaproteobacteria > Celerinatantimonadaceae > Celerinatantimonas > Celerinatantimonas sediminis. The sequence goes on along the minus strand of NZ_JBEQCS010000001.1, from coordinate 131,584 downwards.
TGAAGCAGTGCTTAAAGAATGGATGGAAGCACTCGTTAAATCCGTGAATGACCGACTGCCAAAAGGTAATTTCTATAAAGTGGAACTTGTTCGCCATAAAGAAGTACCTGTTTGGGAACCTCGGGTTCAGTATCGTATGCATGGCGTAGATACAGAATATCATTTTGAATATGAATTCTTTGAAAGCCATGAATACGAACGCATCGTTGAGCTGGGTAAAGTCATCGGGAATCTGATTGAAGAAGGTGCTTACGTTGAACGCGGCAATAAGCAATATCCAGTAACTAGCTTTGAAGAAGCACTGACCTGGTTAATGAACGATTCTAAAAAAGGAATTTCAGTTCAGCGATACAAAGGTCTTGGTGAAATGAACCCAGAGCAGCTGTGGGAAACCACAATGGATCCGGATTCTCGCCGTATGCTTCAAGTTACCGTCGATGATGCAATTGCTTGCGATCAGTTATTTACGACTCTAATGGGTGACCAAGTTGAGCCTCGCCGAGAATTCATTGAAACCAATGCGTTAAATGTTGCGAACTTAGATATCTAGTTCTGCTAATTAATTAGCATTGATGCACACAAAACCGGGATTATTTCCCGGTTTTTTATTCTCCCTACCCCCAGATATAATACCTATATCCCATCTTTTTTGTATCTCTAAGCCCAGCGATTCGATTCTCAAGAATCTCAATTACGTTATAAATTTTCTTTTTTCTTTGCTACCAATTCTGCCGATATCTCAGAGCAAGCTACCAAATATTGACTAGCACATCATTGTGCATTGTGAAGGACAATTAAAAAGAGAATTTAATCTACAATAATTCAATTGGTTATTTAAAAATTAAGAAAAAATTTGAAAAATTTATCTTGAAAAATCTCGACTCACACCCATTTTATAGTTGTGATGCCGAGAGGGTCACAACAAAAATGGTTCTGACTGGATTGATTCAATCAGTCACCTTCATTAATTGCTCAACATAAGAGGATTAATATTATGCGTACATTTGATTTCACACCACTTTATCGTAGCGCCATTGGTTTCGATCGCTTAGCAGATCTAGTCGAAGCGGCAGCTAGTGCATCAGCACAAAATGGCAACGGTTATCCACCATACAACATCGAATTAATCGGTGATGATAAATATCGTATCACTCTGGCAGTCGCTGGTTTCAAAGAAGAAGAACTGGATATTACTAGCCATGAAAATACATTAATTGTCACTGGTAGCAAAACACCAGAAGAAACCTCAGAAGGTGAAAAAGCGGATAGTCGCAAATTCCTGTATCAAGGGATTGCCGAACGAGGCTTTGAACGCCGTTACCAATTAGCTGACCATGTTAAAGTACAATCAGCTAGTTTAGAAAATGGCTTGTTACATATTGACTTGGTACGCGAAGTACCTGAAGAATTGAAACCTAAAAAAATCGCGATTCATTCAGGTCGTAACCCAGAATTGATTGAAGGTTAATAACCGCATCAATCACACAGTTACAGAAAGCCCGGCATAAAGCCGGGCTTTTTATTCTGTATATTAAAAGAGAACTTTCACATTAAAAGAGCACTTTCTGACTGATCGTTTCACGTGAAACATAATGAATTTATCAGCTAGATGTTAACAGCGATTCCGTGGGAAATTGTTTCACGTGAAACACTAAAATTAAAATAATCAATAATAGTAATAGTGATCCGGTGAAGACTGATCCAACACAAAAGATCAACTAAGATAAGATCAAGATTGCTGATCTTTTTTACGAACATAGACCACTGGATCCTGCCCTCTTAAATCCAAAAAGAATTGATAGGTTCCATCTGTTTTCGGGATAAACTTAATACTATTAAATTCAGCACAAGCATCAACAACCCGCTTCTGTCCTTCTTTTAACAATGAGCTATCCGACTTATATCCAAAATCAGTTCCACAATGCCAATCTTTATCACCAATCTTCCATTCGTATGGACGACCATCGGCGATGAGTTCAGCTTCAGTCATCCACAACCCCTTCTGCCCCGAAACTTGTTGCAATTGATACTGCGGGTCAGCATCCCACCACGTAAAAACACCGCGCAAATAGATAGGACGATCAATTTGGATTTTACTGCCAGAAGAATACATCGATGGATGGCTACTACACCCCGCTAATAAAACAGCACCCAACAGGAATAATCCAAAATGGATATTTTTCATAATTGCCTTCTTTATCGGTTCAATGGCTATAAATAGAACAATATACTCGATAATAACAGATCTATTGCTAAGCACCAGTTTATTAAAAACCCTAAATAAAACAGTTAAATATAACATAAGGAAAATAAAACAAGTGCGCGCTAAGAGAGCATCTCTTAGCAACTAGACTAGATGAAATGACAAGCTATAAACTACACAATTTAGACAAAAAAATAGCCCGTTATTTAATCATAACAGGCTATTATTCAAAAAGACTTAAGCTACAAGCAAACCCTATTCTTCAGCAAGCCACTTGGCTACGCGTTTAGAAAAATAAGTTAAAATACCATCAGCACCAGCCCGTTTAAAGCAAAGCAAAGATTCCATAATAGTGGCTTTTTCTTCGAGCCAACCGTTTTGAATAGCGGCCATCTGCATGGCATATTCACCGCTAACTTGATAGGCAAAAGTTGGGACATGGAAGGTATCTTTGGTTTGGCGAATCAAATCAAGATATGGCATTCCGGGTTTAATCATCACCATATCAGCACCTTCTTGAAGGTCCAAGCCCACTTCATGCAAAGCTTCGGCACCGTTTGCAGGGTCCATCTGATAGGTCTTTTTATTACCGCCTTTAATGTTAGAGCTCGAGCCAATTGCATCGCGAAAAGGTCCATAGAAGCACGATGCATATTTAGCAGAATACGCCATAATCTGCGCATTCACGAAACCTGCTTTTTCAAAGGCTTCACGCATCGCCAGAATACGGCCATCCATCATGTCACTTGGAGAAATAATATCTGCACCGGCCTCTAAATGAGATAGCGCCTGACGGACCAACACTTCAATCGTAATGTCATTTAAAACATAACCATTATCATCGATAATCCCATCTTGCCCATGTGTTGTAAAAGGGTCTAGTGCGACATCGGTCATCACGCCGATAGTTTTACATTCAGCTTTAATTGCTCGAATGGCGCGTTGAATCAATCCATCAGGGTTATAGGCTTCTTCAGCGTGTAAAGATTTTTTATCAGCTTCAACATAGGGAAACAAGTCAATCAATGGGATGCCAAGCGCTTCACACTCTTTAACTTCCTTTACCAACTCGTCGATACTGTAACGAAAAACACCCGGCATGGAAGAGACTTCTTCAACTCGTCCACTCCCCTCTAATACAAACATCGGATAGATAAGATCATCAACAGTTAATTGATTTTCAGCCACTAAACGGCGTGAAAAATCATGGGCACGAAGACGACGCATCCGTCGCAAAGGAAACTGACTTAACTCATTCACAAGAGAACTCCCATTTGAATTGTTGAGCATTAATAAAATTTCTCAGGATAGAAATACGCGCTGAAAATTATCCCGAATCTGAGCGGTCAGCTCGCTGACCGAAACCTGGCGAAGCTTGGCGACAACCTCATAAATATGAGGTAAATAACAGGGTTCATTACGCCGACTCTTAGGCTTATTAGGCATATCTCTAGGTAAGAGATAAGGCGCGTCTGTTTCTAAAAACAACCGCTCGGCAGGGATTAACTTGACGAGCTCTCGTAAATCCTTGCCGCGTCTTTCATCACAAATCCAACCGGTTATGCCAATATATAACCCTGCTGCTAAATAGCGCTCTAGCGCTTGTTTCGAACCGGTAAAACAATGCAGTACACAAGAGCGAAGCGAAGCAAGTCGAGGCTCAAGGATAGCCATAAACTCATCATGGGCATCGCGCTCATGCAAAAGTACGGGCTTATTAACAGAGGCGGCTAAATCAAGCTGCGAGATAAACACCTGACGCTGAACATCCCGAGGTGAATAGTCACGATTATAATCCAAACCGCATTCCCCGACAGCAACGACTTTATCTAATTTTGCTAACTCATTGATAACATTGGGACTATCATTGTTAAATAACTGTGCTTGATGAGGATGACAACCAGCAGTGCTAAAACATCCCGGGTAGCGCTCAGTCATACTCACCAATTGACGAGCCTCTTCAACTTCACTGGCAAGCAATAAAAACTGTTCTACACCAACATCTCTTGCTCTATGAATGACCTCGTCACGGTCTTTATCAAACTGACCACTGGAAAGATTTAAAGCAATATCAATCATCTAACGACTCTGTATTTTCCGTCTCATTTTTGCGGGTGTAAAAACGCGCGAAAAACAAACCTAATTCAAATAAAAACCACATCGGCAATGCTAACAGCGTCTGAGAAATCACATCAGGAGGCGTCAACAACATTCCGACAACAAAGACAGCTACAATGACATATGGCCGTTTGGCTGACAACGACTGCACTGATGTTATCCCCGACCAGCACAATAAAACCGTGGCAATAGGGATTTCAAACGCCGCGCCAAACGCAAAAAACAGCTTCAACACAAAGTTTAGATAACTCGATATATCGGTTGCTATGGTTACCCCGGCCGGAGCAACTGCCGTAAAAAACTTAAAAGCTAAAGGAAATACCACAAAATAAGCAAATGCCATCCCCGCATAAAACAAGACGGTACTGGCCACAACGAGTGGTAAAACCATCCGCTTTTCGCTGCGATACAAACCTGGGGCAATGAACAACCAAACCTGCGCCAGAATAAAAGGAATGGCAATAAATACCGAGCAGACAATCGTCAGCTTGATAGGTGTTAAAAATGGCGCAGCAACCTCAGTTGCAATCATTGATGAGTGATTAGGTAAAACGGCCAATAATGGCCTAGCAACCCAGCTATAGATAGTGTCACTAAAGTACACCAATGCAGCGAAGATGATTAAAACCGCCAGAATGCATCGTAATAAACGCCGGCGCAGTTCTAACAGATGGCTAATAAGGGGGACAGACTCAGATTCTGATTCAGGATTTTGGCTCATCATTGCCCTTATGCGTTGAATCTTTGACGTCTTCTTCCTGCTTTGGTGTTATATCGGCGCTCACAACATCTTCATCGCTATCTTGGCGGGAGATATCTCGATGAGCGAGGCTATCTTTTAACTGCCCACCGATGTGGTAACCTGCTTGTCGCGCCTTTTCGACCTCTTCGCGAAGCTCCTTCAACTGAATTTCTTTTTCCAAGTCATCTTTGACCTGATTAGCCATCGAACGCAACATATAAACCCAGCGCATAACGGCCCTAATCGCCTTAGGCAAACGCTCGGGGCCTAAGACAACCAGACCAATCACCGCGCATAACACCAGCTCCCAAAACCCAATATCAAACATAATTGTTTACTGGTTCGGTTTATTGGTGTCGTCTTTATCATCCGTGTTCTGACGCGTCTGCTTAGAATCAGATTCCTTATCTTGACTATTCATCGCGTCTTTAAAGCCTTTAACCGCATGGCCGATATCGCCGCCCATACCACGCAAGCGCTTAGTACCGAATAACAACGCCACAATGACCGCAATAATTAATAATTGCCAGATACTGATGCCACCCATAGCTTGCTCCTACTTTCGCGTTGATTATAGTTAACGAAGCTTTCTAAAACCAAAAGCTCCTAAAACGACGGTTAAACCGAGTAATACGGCGCAAATTCGTATATCTACACTATATAAAATAGCAGCACTAATGAGGCATGCACCAGCACCTAACCCATAGAATAAGCTCGCCTGCTTGGCCTTTTGTCGATTTAAGTAAAGTTTAGAAAGCTCACCAAAATTCTGCTGATGACGACGCGCCAATTGCAGATTTTCGTATACGAGCTCAGGAATTTCCGGAAATTTTTCCATCCAATGGGGAGATTTTGCTTTAATCGCATCAAACAGCGCACCAGGGCCTACTTGATGACGGATCCATTTTTCTAAAAATGGTTTGGCAGTTTTCCACAAATCCAGTTGTGGATATAACTGACGCCCAAGCCCTTCAATATATAACAGCGTTTTCTGCAGCAATACAAGCTGTGGCTGGACCTGCATATCAAAACGCCGCGCGGTATTAAACAAATTCACCAGCACATGGCCAAATGAAATTTCTGCCAACGGTTTCTCAAAAATCGGTTCACAGACTGTACGAATGGCCGCTTCAAACTCGCTCACATTGGTATCGGCTGGCACCCAACCAGAATCAACATGCAATTGCGCAACCATTCGATAATCACGATTAAAAAATGCCAGAAAGTTTTCCGCTAAATAGCGTTTGTCATCACGATTAAGCGTTCCCACAATGCCGCAATCAATACCAATATACATTGGATCTTCAGGGTGCTCGTAGGAAACAAACACATTGCCCGGATGCATATCGGCATGAAAGAAACTGTCACGAAACACTTGGGTGAAAAACACTTCCACACCACGCTCAGCAAGCAATTTCAAATCCGTACCTTGGGCAATGAGCTGATCGACATCAGAAACGGGAATACCGTAAATTCGCTCCATCACCAGCACATTTTTATGGCAAAGTTCGCTGTACACCTCAGGGATATAAAGCTCTTTTGAGCCTTCAAAATTACGTCGCAGCTGAATGCCATTGGCCGCTTCTCGAATAAGATCTAATTCATTGATAAGGGTGCGCTGATACTCTTCAATCACTTCAACCGGACGCAACCTTTTGGCATCTGGAATTACGCGCAGCAACCGGGCAAAACGGCGCATCAGGCTGATGTCAGAATCGATAACATCTTCAATTCCCGGGCGAATGACCTTAACCACCACCGCTTCGCCATTCTCAGCAAGCGTTGCACAGTGAACCTGCGCAATCGAAGCCGAAGCTAGCGGTTCGATATCAAACTCGCTGAACACCTCATTAAGGGGTTTTCCCAGCGCCTTTTCAATGCGTTTAATCGCTTCTTCGCCAGCAAAGGGCTTCACCTGATCTTGCAAAAGTGCTAAAGATTCCGCGACCTCTTTTGAGAGTAGATCTCGGCGGGTTGAAAGCATCTGACCCAATTTTACGAACACCGGACCTAACGTTTCTAACGCTAAGCGTAAGCGCTCGCCGATTGGCATTTTTTTATATCGATTCGGCCAGAAAAATAATAACCTTCGCGCCAAGCGCATTGGCCACGGCCAAAACTTCCGAGGAATGGCTTCATCAATCCCAAAACGGCATAGAGTATGGACGATAACCCAAAAACGAAGTGCAGCCTTAATTCCCATGTCGAGCCGCCAGCTGCTTTAACCTTGCCTCAAATTGATTCAGTTGAGATTTCAGGGCACTAATATCACAAGAGAAATCATTAAATTCGGTTTTGCCAACGCCAATGCGCCACTCTTCAATGGCTAATTCAGCACCTTTAGCCACACTTTGGGCCGAGCTTACACGAATCATCTCAACTAATTTTTGCAGCTGATGCACCAATAAATGCGCGGGAGCATCGCCAATAAGTGTCGATAACTTCTCTTCAAAATCGGGCTCAACGTCGCTAAAAAGCGCTGCAAACTGCTGGATAACACGAATATCACCAGTGAGTTCAACTTCACCCGATTTAATCAGCTCAGGCAGACGATTGGGGTCGCGTAATTTCACCGCACTAAACACGGATGCCTTCAGTTGACTATCGCTTTGACCTTCAAAATGATTCAGAACATCTAACTGATGAGATTCAATATTAAAATAGATAGTTGGCAATGGCGTAATTTGAACGGCCACCACTTTGCCACTGAGTTTGTTTAAGCGTTTGGATGAGTTTTCATCCAAACTAAGATAGTGATTACTAACTAACTCCAGACATGCTGACATTAATGGAGCAAAAGGCATATTGACTCCTAAAATTTGTAACCCCGATGCAGTGCTACAATCCCGCCGGTCATATTAAAGTATTCGACATTCTCAAAACCCACCTGTTCCATCATGGATTTTAATTTTTCTTGACCAGGATGCATGCGAATCGACTCAGCCAGATATCGGTAGCTTTCAGAATCATGTGCAATCAATTTGCCCATTAACGGCAGAACGCGAAACGAATATTGGTCATAAACTTTGCTTAAAAGCTTATATTGCGGTTTAGAGAACTCAAGAATCAACAGCCGCCCACCAGGTTTAAGAACCCGGAACATCGATGCCAACGCTTTGTCTTTATCGGTCACGTTACGCAAACCAAAGCTAATGGTGATCAGATCAAACGTGTTATCAGGAAACGGCAATGCTTCAGCATTCGCCTGAACAAAACGAACATTATCAGCAATGCCACGATTGCGCAGCTTCGCGCGACCAACTTTAAGCATTGAATCGTTGATGTCAGCCAGTACGACTTGTCCAGAAGGCCCGGTTAAACGAGAAAATTTTGCGGTTAAATCACCAGTACCACCGGCTAAATCGAGCACTTTTTGCCCGGGACGAATCCCACTACAGTCAATGGTGAAACGCTTCCAAATACGATGGATACCCATCGACATCAGATCGTTCATAATGTCATATTTAGCGGCTACAGAGTGGAATACATCAGCGACCATGTCGGCCTTTTGAGATTTTTGAACTTGGGTAAAGCCAAAGTCGGTAGTGTCGTCCTCGTGCTTGTTCATACGAACTTGTCCTGACAAAAAGAGATAGTTCGATAGTTTACTTGATGGGCAGCCTATAGCCAAATAGCTTCTCAGTTCTATCGTGAGTTAACAGGCTCTTGGCAAACAAAAAAGTGCGTACCAAGCTTGCCGCACGCACTTTTTTGTCTATAACATATCGCTGGTAACCAGCACGACTCCCTGATCAGAGATAGTAAAGCGTTTGGCATCCAATTCTTTATCAACGCCAATTTGCATCCCGTCAGGGATAATGCAATCTTCACCAATAATCGCTTTATGAATCAAGCAGCGTTTACCGACTTCACTGCCCGGCAACAACACACTATCGTATACTTCACTGCGCTCTTCGATGCGCACATCAAATGACAACAGTGAATGATGAACAGCTGCTCCGGAGACAATCACCCCAGCAGAGAGCATTGAATCAACCGCATAACCACGTCGGTCATCTTCATCAAAGACAAATTTGGCACCGGGACGCTGTTTCTGATCGGTGATAATTGGCCATTCTTTATCATAAATATTGAGCTGTGGTTCTGGCGCTAATAAGTCCATACTTGCCTCATAATAGGCGTCCAAATCCCCCACATCTCTCCAATAACCATTGTTGCCAGGGTGGCCTTTGGCGCCAAAAACATAACCATAGACACGCCGTTTAGACAACAGCGATGGAATGATATTGTGCCCAAAATCATGCCCATAGCCAGGCTGAAGTAGGGCTTTACGTAATTCACAATCTAATACGTCGGTATTAAAGACATAGATCCCCATCGAAACCAACGCCTGTTGCGGGTCATGTGGGTCGCATTTGGGATTAGCAGGCTTTTCATCAAAGCTCAGAACGCGGCCATCTTGAGCCAGTCCCATGACGCCAAAAGATGACGCTTTAGCAATTGGCGTGCGAATACAAGCAACAGTCACTTCAGCATCGTTTTCCGCATGGAAGTTAACCATCCTTGAATAATCCATTTTATAAACATGATCGCCCCCTAAAATAAGGACGCGGTCAAAGCGATTACTGTCAATCAAATCCAGGTTCTGATAAACCGCATCAGCTGTGCCTCGATACCATTCTTCGCCAGTACGCTGCTGAGCGGGAATGATACTAACCTGTTCATCGAGAGCAGAATGAAAAAACTGCCATCCCGACTGCAGATGCATAATCAGATCCTGAGCCATGTATTGAGTTAATATGCCAATTCGGCGAATGCCGGAATTGACGCAATTAGATAAGGTAAAATCAATAATTCGGTATTTGCCACCAAACGAAATAGCTGGCTTAGCGACACGATTAGTAAGATCACGCAGTCGAGTCCCTTTCCCTCCGGCCAAAACCATCGCGGTGGTTCTTCGAATCAGTTGGTTACTCGATAGGTGAGAATAGCGGTTTTCTGACATAACGGCTCCGTAATACGATCAATGATCCACCCTCTACGTCATTGTTGAAACCTGCTACAGCTTAAATGCAGTTAGCGCAATAAAAGGGACAGAAACCCCTCATGACTAAGACATGCATAAAATTATGAGAGGGATCTTCTTATTGAGCTTAGTCAACGGATAGAAATTCGTCGAAAAATCAACCGAATTAACTGACTAATCGTGCGCTAGCATTCATAACTTTCAATTGATAAGGCCTGTGCTATCACATTGGCACGTTATTAGATAAAAAATAAAATATCCCCACACCCCACAATTGCGATTAAAAACTAAACTATTACAGCGTGTGTCACAAAACTGTCATCAAAAAGAAATATCCTTGTCATCGTATTCATCTACTTTGCAAGACGTTAATTAAAAACGATTGAATGAATCAGACAATGATGTCGATTCTACAAAAAGCTCCCATTAGGAGGGATCATGAAATTGATGCGTACAACTGTCGCGGGTCTTATGGCGGCAACACTGTCTCTGACTACGCTGTCAGCTATGGCTGCACAAACAATTACAGGTGCAGGTTCAAGTTTCGCTGGACCTATTTATTCTAAATGGGCAGCAGCATATAACAAAGAAACTGGTGTTCAGTTGAACTATCAAAGCATCGGTTCATCAGGCGGCATCAAACAAATAAATGCAAGCACTGTTGATTTTGGTGCATCAGACAAACCGTTATCTGATTCAACTTTGGCTAAAGACGGTCTGGCTCAGTTCCCAACTGTTGTAGGCGGCATCGTTGTTGCAATTAACGTCCCTGGTGTAAAACCAGATGAAATGGTTCTTGATGGTAAAACATTGGGTGATATCTACCTGGGTAAAATCAAAAAATGGAATGACCCAGCGATTAAAGCGTTGAACCCAGAGCTTAACCTGCCAGCAACTGACATCGCAGTTGTGCGTCGTGCTGATGGTTCAGGTACTTCATTTGTATTCACCGGCTACCTGTCCAAAGTAAACAGCGATTGGAAATCAAAAGTAGGTCAAGGTACAACTGTTAACTGGCCAGTCGGTTTAGGTGGCAAAGGTAACGATGGCGTCGCCGCATTTGTTCAGCGCGTTCGTGGTGCTATCGGTTATGTTGAATACGCTTACGCGAAACAAAACCATTTAACCTATACCAAAATGAAAAACCACGACGGCGAAATTTTAAGCCCAACTCGTGGTAACTTTAGTGCAGCCGCTGCAGGGGCTGACTGGGCTAAAACATTCCAGCAAGATTTAACAGATAAACCCGGAGCTCATGCTTGGCCAATTACATCAGGCACTTTCATCCTGATGCATACTCAGCCTAAAGATGCTTCACGAATTAAAGAAGTGATGAAATTTGTTGATTTTGGTTTCAAACATCCAGACTTAGCAAAATCATTAGACTACGCGCCTCTTCCAGAATCTGTGGTAAAAGTCATTCATGAAGAATGGTCTACTCAGTTTAAAGGCGCTGATGGCAAAGCAATCTGGTAAGTGATTACACATACCAAACGCTTCGTCTAAACAAGTTGTTCCCTTCCCTTTTTTAAGGGAGGGGAATTTGTTTATATTAAGTTAGCAATAAATAGAGAGAGTTATGGTGCAACCGCTAAGAAAAGCGCCCAGCAAACTAACTGACCGACTATTTTCTGCGATCGTTCGTATCGCAGCGATTGTGACACTGTTAGTCCTCGGTGGCATTATTGTGTCGCTGATCATATCGTCGATGCCAACCATCCGAGAATTTGGGCTGTCGTTCCTTTGGCTCAAAGAGTGGAACCCACCCGCTGATAAATACGGAGCCCTGATTCCGATTTATGGCACATTGGTTACATCCTTCATTGCCCTGCTCATTGCTGTTCCGGTTAGTTTCGGAATCGCATTATTCTTAACGGAGTTATCACCAAACTGGCTCAAACGTCCTTTGGGCATTGCCATTGAACTGTTAGCCGCCATTCCTAGTATTGTTTATGGGATGTGGGGATTATTTATTTTTGCCCCGTTATTTGCCCAATATTTTCAACAGCCGCTAGGCGATCTGCTCTCAAACGTGCCACTAATTGGCTTTTTATTCTCAGGCCCGGCTTTTGGGATTGGGATCCTAAGCGCTGGGGTCATCCTAGCGATTATGATTATTCCGTATATTTCATCAGTCATGCGTGATGTGTTTGAACGCACCCCACCGATGATGAAAGAATCAGCTTATGGCCTTGGCTGCACCACTTGGGAAGTCATCTGGCACATTGTGTTGCCATTTACCAAAAATGGCGTGATTGGGGGCATTATGCTAGGGCTCGGACGAGCTTTGGGCGAAACCATGGCAGTCACCTTTGTCATTGGCAACACCTACAATATGTCGAGCTTTTCGCTGTATCAGCCGGGCAACAGTATCACCTCCGCTCTGGCTAATGAATTTGCTGAAGCAGGACCTGGGCTTCATACCTCAGCACTGATGGAATTAGGCCTCATCTTATTTGTTATCACCTTTATCGTTTTGGCGTTGTCGAAATTGATGGTCTTGCGCCTGTCACAAAATGAGGGCCGCAAATCATGAGCACTACCGCCGAATTACAAAAACAGAAAATAGCCATTTCACGCACCAAAATGCAGGCCAAACGTCGTGTTAAAAACCGTATTGCGCTGTTTTTATCACTATTGACGATGATCTTTGGTCTGTTCTGGCTCGCTTGGATCCTCTATTCAACGTTAACTAAAGGGGTTTCAGGGTTAAGTTTGCAGCTCTTTACCGAATCGACTCCGCCACCTAACTCAACCGAAGGCGGGCTAGCCAACGCCATCGTCGGTAGTGGCTTGTTTGTGTTTTGGTCAACCATCATAGGGACGCCGCTGGGGATTTTAGCCGGGATTTATTTGGCCGAATACGGCAAAGACTCACCACTGGCGGGCTTGACTCGTTTCATTAACGATATCTTGCTCTCGGCGCCTTCGATTGTCGTGGGGCTATTTATCTACTCCATCGTGGTGATGAATACCGGCCATTTCTCTGGCTGGGCTGGGGTTTTGTCACTAGCGCTGTTACAGATCCCGATTGTTGTTCGAACCACTGAGAATATGCTCAAACTTGTCCCCAATAGCTTGCGAGAAGCGGCGTATGCACTCGGGACACCGAAGTGGAAAATCATCCTATCGATTACCTTAAAATCATCGGTATCGGGGATTATTACCGGGGTTCTGCTGGCGATTGCCCGCATCGCTGGGGAAACAGCGCCACTGCTGTTTACCGCGTTGTCGAACCAGTTCTACAACACAGACTTAAATAACCCGACCGCCAGTTTGCCAGTAATTATCTTTAACTTTGCAATGAGCGCCTTTAGTTCATGGCAACAGCTAGCTTGGGCCGGCGTGTTATTAATTACTGTGTTTGTATTGATACTAAATATTTTAGCTCGCGTTATTTTCGCGAAAAAACAGCGTGGATAAGCCGTTAGCCTTCGGATCTACGAGATTAAGAGAGATGTTTGAATGAGTACTGAAACCCCGATCACTGATCCCAAAATTCAAGTGCGCAACATGAATTTCTTCTACGGTAAATTCCATGCGCTAAAAGATATCAATTTGGATATCGCCACCAATAAAGTGACCGCTTTTATCGGTCCATCAGGGTGTGGCAAATCCACATTGCTGCGTACCTTTAATAAAATGTATAACCTCTACCCAGAGCAACAAGCAGAAGGTGAAATTCTGCTTGATGGCAAAAATATTCTGGCTGATAACCAAGATGTTGCGCTGTTACGCGCTCAGGTTGGGATGGTCTTTCAGAAACCGACGCCATTTCCGATGTCGATTTATGACAATATTGCCTTCGGTGTTCGGTTATTTGAAAAACTGTCTCGCCCAGAAATGGACGAACGCGTTCAATGGGCATTAGAAAAAGCAGCCTTGTGGAACGAAACCAAAGACAAGCTGCATAACAGCGGCAACAGCCTCTCTGGTGGTCAGCAGCAGCGTCTGTGTATTGCCCGAGGGATTGCCATTCGTCCCGAAGTATTACTGCTTGATGAACCATGCTCTGCCCTCGACCCAATTTCGACCGGGCGCATCGAAGAGCTGATTAGTGAGCTAAAATCAGAATATACCGTCGTTATCGTAACCCATAACATGCAACAGGCGGCGCGCTGCTCTGACTACACTGCCTTTATGTATTTAGGTGAACTGATTGAATTTAACGACACTAATACATTATTTACAACGCCAGGCCAGCGACAAACAGAAGACTATATTACCGGCCGTTATGGTTAATATCAGGAGCCTAAATAATGGACAATCTCAACATCAATAAACATATTTCGGCTCAATATAATGCTGAGCTCGAATCAGTACGCAACCAAGTTTTAACCATGGGTGGGCTCGTCGAAAAACAGCTCGTCGATGCAATTAAAGCGATGAACAAAGGCGATGCGGAACTGGCACAAACAGTTATCGACAATGACCAAAAAGTCAATGCGATGGAAGTTAGCATCGATGAAGCCTGCACGCAGATTATTGCCAAACGCCAGCCAACCGCCAGTGACCTGCGATTAATTATCGCAATCATTCGAACCGTCTCTGAGCTGGAACGCATTGGTGATGAAGCCGATAAAATCTGTCGTACTGCGCTGGAAAAATTCTCTAATCAGCATCAAACCCTGTTGGTTAGCCTTGAATCATTGGGCCATCACACCATTCAGATGCTTCATGATGTCTTGGACGTATTAGCTCGATTGGATTTAGAACAAGGGATCCAGGTTTATCGCGAAGATAAAAAAGTAGATCGTGAATATGAAGGTGTTGTGCGCCAGTTGATGACCTACATGATGGAAGACCCTCGGACCATTCCGAATGTGATGACCGGAATGTTCTGTGCCCGCGCCATTGAGCGTATTGGCGACCGAGTGCAGAATATCTGTGAATTTGTATTCTATCTGGTCAAAGGCAAAGACTTCCGCCATGTTGACGGCGAATCGCTAGAAAAACTGCTGTCCGATGTCACTCCGCCAGCTAAAAAATAATGGTTTGGGGCAATGACTTAATTGCCCCACGTTTTAACTTTTAACTTCCATCTTGGCAAAACAACCTCTTTGCCTCTCTGCACCATCTGAAAAAGCCAGCGATCTTAACCATGATTTAGCTATTTTATAGCCATATTTGCTAGCTTTTATGCCACGTTTAATCATCCCTTCTGTTTAGCTCTGATGTATAGATATCCCGTATCAGCAATGTTAATGTGATAAGTCATACATAATGGATGGGTAATGCAGATTGCCCAATTTCACTGAACAACAATAAATTTGAGCGAGGACAGGCAACCATGAATGTAGGTTTTGTGGGATGGCGCGGAATGGTTGGTTCCGTACTAATGCAACGGATGCAAGAAGAAAATGATTTTGCCAAAATCACCCCCGTATTTTTCACCACCTCACAAGTCGGACAGAAGGGTCCAGAAATTGGCGATAGCAAGCCGTTAAAAGATGCCTCATCGATTGAAGAACTTGCAAAAATGGATGTGATTGTCACCTGTCAGGGCGGTGATTACACCAAAGCTACTTACCCCAAATTACGCGAATCAGGCTGGCAAGGCTACTGGATTGATGCCGCATCGACACTGCGCATGGTTGATGAATCCGTTATTATTCTCGACCCGGTTAACCGCCATGTTATCGACAAAGCATTGGCCGAAGGCACAAAAACCTTCGTCGGCGGTAACTGCACCGTTTCATTGATGCTAATAGCGCTGGCCGGTTTATTTGAAAAAGACTTAATCGAATGGGTCACCCCGATGACCTATCAAGCCGCATCTGGGGCCGGTGCTCGCAACATGCGTGAACTGCTTAGCCAAATGGGTGAGTTACACGATTGTGTCGCGCCAGAGCTAAGCTCGCCATCTTCAGCGATTTTGGAAATCGATCGCAAAGTTGCCGCTAAAATGCGCTCAGACAGCTTTCCAACCGACCAGTTTGGTGTACCGCTAGCGGGCAGCCTAATTCCATGGATTGATGCCGAACTGCCATCTGGCCAGAGCAAAGAAGAGTGGAAAGCGCAGGCTGAAGCCAACAAAATTTTAGGCCAAAGCGATACCCCAGTGCCAATCGATGGCTTGTGTGTACGAGTTGGCGCGATGCGCTGCCATGCTCAAGCACTGACCATTAAGCTGAAAAAAGACTTGCCGGTCAGTGAAATTGAATCCATCTTAGCCGAGCATAATCAGTGGGTAAAAGTGATTGCCAACGAAAAACAGTTGAGCATGCAAGAGCTTTCGCCTGCAAAAGTGACAGGGACGCTAAGTGTGCCTATCGGCCGAATTCGTAAATTAGCCATGGGCGGAGAATATATTTCAGCATTTACCGTGGGTGACCAGCTGTTATGGGGCGCCGCTGAACCACTGCGCCGGATGTTAAATATTTTGCAGCAGGCTTAAAATTAGAGAACTTTTGAGCGCAGCGCTTTTTTAGAGCTGTGCTGACTTTTCTTATCAAGGCGTCGACGCACCGACGCCTTGGTTGGTTTGGTCTTCTTACGTTTTTTATTTTGATGCAGCGCCTTAGCCACCAGCTCAACCAGCCGCTGTTTCGCATCGTCTAAATTAAGCTGATAAGTGCGGTGCATCTGCGCTTTAATCACAATCTCCCCTTGAGAAGTAATGCGCTGATCTGAATAACGCAGCAAGCGCTGCTGCTGAGTTTGAGTTAAACCGCTTTGCGCAATATCTAAGCGCAGTTCCACAGCAGACGCGACTTTATTCACATTCTGCCCACCAGGACCACTTGCTCTTATCTGAGAAATTTTGATGGCATCCTCATCGATAGCAACGCCGGGTTTGACCTGCAACATAGATTAACTCCTTAAATAAAATCCCCTAATAACGCCGCACCATAAGCGTTGGGAGTGATAAATGGTAACGAATTGCCACCAGGCGGATCAACAAGGCCGTTAAAATACATAGTAAGGTGCTGACCCAAAATGGTGAGTGAACACTTACTGCTAAAATCCAGGCAATGCCACCGGCAAGGCACGCAGTTGCATAGACCTCTTGGCGCAGCACCAGTGGCACTCGATTTGCCAACACATCTCGTAACATGCCACCACCACACGCGGTTAGAATCCCCATCAGCACACAAATGGAAAGAGGTGCACCACTTTGCTGGGCTTTGACCGCCCCAATTGCCATGAAGGTTGCCATCCCAATGGCATCAGCAACTGGCAGCAACCACCACGGCAAAGTTTTTAAACGCCACAGACCAATCAAACTAACGACACTGGCGGCTAGAATCACCCACAGATAAGCAAGTTGATGCACCCAAAAAACCGGGGTATCCCCTAATGCCATATCCCGAATGGTACCACCACCGATGGCGGTACAAGTGGCTAAGACTAACGCGCCAAATGGATCCATCCGTCGCCCGGTAGCCACTAAGACACCCGAGATAGCAAATACTGCCGTACCAAAATAATCCAAAACCGTAATTAACATTTTTCGCTCTTAAGCAATCGCGTTTTAACGCGCCTATTAGACCCAATTTATCGCTTCGATACCAGCGCCAAAGTTGAGTGAATCAGCAATCGGCTCTATGCTCCTAAGAGAATTAAAAAGGAGTCCTTAATGGCAAAATTAGTTTGGTTTCGACACGATTTACGCACTCTGGATAACCCCATGCTCAGTTATGCCAGCCACAGCGGCCAACCCATCTATGGCTGTTATCTGATTACGACCAAACAATGGCAGCGGCAAAACCACAGCCCGCTGCGCAATCAATATGTGCTCAACCGCCTTTGTGCATTGCGCCAAGAGCTTCACGATTGCCATATCCCGCTGATAGTTAAAAGTTGCGATGACTATGACCACAGCATCGATGAGCTCAAAGCGTTATGTCTTAAACTAAATATCGATGAAGTGCTGATTGGCGCTGAATATGGACTCTGGGAGCGTCAGCGCGATGAGAAAATTCGCACCGAACTTGCCTCACAATCCATTCAACTGAGCAGTTTTACCAGCCAGTTACTCATAGCGCCCGGCGAACTTGTCACAGGCAAAGGGCTACCTTATCGAGTGTTCACCCCTTTTTCCAAAGCATGGAAAGCGCAGCTTGCATTGCATGACCACCCACCACTTAGCGCCCCCAACCAAGCGCCAATCAATATAAACATTGATGAAGGGTTAGATAACGAGGAACTTGCACGTTTAGCCGATGGAGAAAGCCGCTGGCCAGTGGCGCAACAACAAGTACTCAACCATCTCAGCCATTTTATAAAAAATAAAGTTAGTGATTACCAACAATCACGCGATTTTCCCAATGAGCCAGCCACAAGCCGCCTGTCGGCAGCCCTTGCCCACGGAGTATTTTCTAGCGCGCAAGCCCTTTATCTATTAAAGCAAAGCTACCCCAACCAATATCTTGACCCTAAATCAGGCCCTGGATGTTGGCTTAATGAACTGATCTGGCGCGAGTTTTATATTCAGCTGCTCGCACAATTTGACGCCATCAGCCAGGGGCTAACCTTTAAAAGTGAGACGCGCGCCATTAAGTGGGATAACAATCCACAAGCACTCAGTGCTTGGCAACAGGGTAAAACCGGGATCCCAATTGTTGATGCTGGCATGCGCCAGCTTAATGAAATTGGCTGGATGCATAACCGGGTACGGATGATCTGCGCTTCATTTTTATCTAAAAACCTCTGGCTCGACTGGCGAGAAGGCGAAAAATATTTCATGAGCAAACTGATTGATGGACATCTGGCCAGTAACAACGGCGGATGGCAGTGGAGCGCTTCTACCGGAACAGATGCTGCACCCTATTTTCGAGTTTTTAATCCGGTTAGCCAAAGTCAGAAATTTGATCCCAAAGGGGATTATATTCGCCGCTGGGTCAGCGAATTGGCCTCACTATCGCCAGCGCAAATCCACGAGCCAAGCGATGAAGTGCGCCAAAAACTCAATTATCCACTGGCAATTGTCAATCTTAAACAATCGCGCAAACAGGCCATTGAGCGCTTTGCTGCGCAAACCAAATCAGACTAAAAGAGCACTGAAGACAATGTCGAAAAAATCACTTCAACGCCAATGCCTAATAAAATCAGGCCACAAATCCAGTCTAAATAACGGTTATGGCGACGGATCCAGTTCAACAGGCCCGCTTGGGTTAAAATAGTCACCACTAGCGAATACCAACAACCATCAATGAGCCATGGCGTGAGTACGAGCACGCCATGGGAGCCTTGAGCACTTTGGACAAAAGGGCTAAACAGCGCAATAAAAAACAGTAAAATTTTGGGATTCAGCAATGAGATAGCCAATGCATCACGCGCGGCATCAACGGGCGATGAGCTCGCAGCACTTTGGCTAAGCTCAAACTTACCAGCGGCTTGGCGAAATGAACCAATGCCCATCCAGATGAGATAACAAGCGCCAGCAAGGGCGATAATGCGAAATAATAGCTGCGCTTTTAACAAAATAACCGCTAAACCAAAAACACTTAACGCCGCATACACCGCAATACCGGTCGTATGACACCACGCGGCAACATAACCACAACGACGGCCACCACTGATGGTATGACGAATCACCATGGCTAAACTTGGTCCCGGCGACATTGCCCCCAACAAACATACGGCTGCCAAAGGTAGCCAACGACTGATATCCACAAACGCCCTCGTTCATTCCTTGCTGTGTCATTCGTAACGCTAGAATAACGCCATCACAGTCATTTGCATAACAGATTGACAAGCCGCTCAGCGCAAGCGAGGATTTGGTGTGAATCTTAATCAAGGAGTCGTTATGCAACCTATTCGTGTTGGCGTCATTGGCTACGGAAATTCCGCCAAAACCTTCCATCTGCCATTTATTAACGCACTGCCCATGTTTGAACTCGTTGCGATTAGTTCAAGTCAGAGTGAAGCGCTCAAAGCGGATTATCCAAATGTCGCTCACTATCAAGATGCCATGACTCTCATCGAGCAAAGTGATGCTCAGCTGGTCATTATCACCGCGCCCAACCAAGCCCACTATCCACTGGCAAAAGCAGCTATCGAAAAGGGCCAGCATGTGCTTTTGGAAAAACCGTTTGTCATCGATATCAAACAAGGCGAAGCGCTTATCAATCAGGCCAAACAAGCGAATGTGAAGCTTTGCATATACCACAATCGGCGCTGGGATGGTGATTTTCTAACCGTCAAAAAGCTCCTCGAAGAGAACAAGCTCGGTAAACTTAAAGTATTTCAATCGCACTACGACCGTTTTCGCCCTGAGGTAAAAGTGCGCTGGCGTGAAGATGGTAAACCGGGCTCAGGCACTCTTTATGATCTCGGCTCTCATATCATCGACCAAGTGTTAGCGCTGTTTGGCCGCCCGCAGAAAGTCAGCGCAGACGTGCTCGCGATGCGTGAGCATTCACCTGCGGTTGATTATTTTCACCTAACTTTGCACTACGCCGACCACCTAGTCATTGTGCATTCCAGCTCGTTTAGCGCAGGCCCAGTATTGCGCTTTCGCTTAGAAGGCGAGCAAGGCAGTTATGTAAAATATGGCGTGGATCCTCAAGAAAACCAGCTTAAAGCGGGAATCGTCGATACCAGTTCAACACAGCAGCCGGGCGCAGAAGTTGGGATGCTCTACACCGAGCAAGGCGAAACCCAGATAGCAAACATTCAAGGTGGCTATCACCATTTTTATCGCCAATTAGCGCAAGCGCTGCTTTATAATGCACCGCTACCAATAAGCGCTGAGCAAGCGTTAGATACGATTCGAGTGATTCAATTAGCCGAACAAAGTCAAGCGCAGCAACAAACCTTAAGCTTTAGTGAATAAAATAATGTTTTTATCATCAAGCGCTTATAACAGGAACTATTTGATTGATATAAAGAAAGGAAGAACTAGCAGAATTGGTTAAAAAATGACTCCTAAAGGCATGATTATGGTATGATCATGCCTTGTTATTGATGATACAAATGGAAATGATTGATGAAGCAGTGGAGCAATCATCTAAGCCTGTGGACTTGGATGATTTTAGGGATGGGGCTCATTTGGGGTCTAATTCCGCATGCTCAAGCACAACTGCTTAGAATCAACCCACTACGCGCACAACAATCGCTAGATAGCCATGTCGAAATTCTAATCGATTCTAACTCAAAGCTCTCACTGAGTGATGTCATGGCACAACCTGAGCGCTTTAAACACTCCTCGGGGCGCGATTCTCTGCACATCGGTTATACCCAAGACACCGTATGGTTAAAGCTTTCGCTGCAAAGCTCGCAATCACTCGAGCGAGTATTGATGTTTCAATACCCATATATCGATCGCATTGACTTGTATGCGGTGGCCAATCATCATCTGATCGAACATCAATATAGTGGATTCGTAATTTCTCCAGATAAGCGAGCGATGACAGATATTCATCCCGCATTTTTATTAAAACTACCTGCTAATCAATCGATTACACTGTATTTAAAAGCCAAAGCCAATGGCAGCATGACCTTAGATGCGTCCATCTATACCGTTGATGAGTTTCATCGGGTCAGCAACCAGATGCTGCTCTTTCAGATTTTATTCATCGGCATGGCCTGCGCGCTGGCGCTTTATAACTTCTTTTTGGGCACCGTGTTACATCAACGGGTATTTCTGTTGTATTGCGGTTTTATCAGCTGCTTTGCCATTGCCACTATGACCGCAAATGGGGTCGCTGGCTTGTATGCTTGGCCGTTGATTGGCCCCGTGATTAACTATGCCGTTCCTTGTGGCTTCAGTATTGCCGTGGTGTGGGCGGTCATTTTTGCCCGCTATTTCTTAGCGCTTAAAACCAAAGCGCCTCGCGTTGATAGAGTCCACCAAGTGATGATCGTTATCACGGCTGTTATGGCTGGCGCAACATTGTTTTTACCCGTTCAAGTTGGGGTAAAAATCATGTCACTATTAGGCTGTAGCATGGGCGCATTTTTAGCGTTTTGCGGCTTAATCGGAGTTTATAATAAGGTTCCAGCCGCACGTTATTACCTGCTGGCTTGGACCTGCCTGCTCATCGGTTCAGCATTGGTTTCTGTGCGAAACACCGGACTGATTGCTTCAAACTTTATCAGCGTATACGGCATGGAAATTGGCTCAGCCATGGAGATGATCTTGTTATCATTTGCTCTGGCGGCACGCTTTAATGAGCTAAAACGGCAAAAGGATCTTGCGCAAAACAAATTACTAAAGACCTTAAAAACCCAGGAAAAACTGCTAGAAAAACGAGTCAGCGAGCGAACTTACGAGCTAAAACTAGCTAAAGAGTCGCTCGAATCGATGGCCAACCACGACCCGCTGACCCAAATTTTTAATCGCCTTGGTTTATCCTCTAATTACCAACGATTAAAACAATCACTCTCTCAAGAGACAACACTGGCGGTGTTCTTAATTGATTTAGATGGCTTTAAACCGATCAACGACCGATATGGCCACGCCGCTGGTGACATACTGCTCCAAACGGTCGCCAAACGCCTCAAATCAGTCTGTCGCCCGAGTGATATTGTCGCACGCTTAGGTGGCGATGAGTTTGTGATTCTCTGCTCACAAATTGATGCAAGAGACATTTTATTAGAATTTGCTAAGCGTCTGCTCCGCCAGCTCATTGCCCCGATTCATCTAGACTGTGATATCGAAACAAAAGTTGGTGCGAGTATCGGCATCTGCTTAAGCTCGTTTAAACGCCACTCTTTTGAACAACAGCTGCATTTAGCCGACCAAGCAATGTACTACATCAAAACTTGCCGCAATGCTGCAATTGAGCAAAAAGTTGCAATTGATGACCAGCTCACCCACAGCTTTGTCACGTTAGATCATTCACCAAGCACCGAAACCAAATTACTAACTGATTAACCTAACGAACTATTCCTTCCTAAACATCTGACAGATAAATAATTAATACACTAACTATAAATTCATGTTTATAAATAAAATTTAAAATAAAACACTCTGTTTTTATATGTAAAACTTATTTTTAGTGGATAAAAAATGATTAGAGGTGAAAACAATATTTGAATATGTTAATATTCTTTCCTAACCATTTAGTCATGTTTTAGGGTTTTGACATTATTGTTTTAAAAACAATGAGACATGATTTTTTGTTTTTAACTAAGAATTGCCACAAAAAGGAGCCATTCATGGCGACACTTTCATCGCCCGAAACAGACCAACCTCTTTGTAAGTTACCGAGTTTTTCTTTAGCGGTTACCCCCATCATTCTGACTCTAATGCTATTAGGATTGCAGATTTTCTACTTCGGTGATTTTACACCACATATCCCATTAGCATTGGGGTTAGCCATTACCTCATTGGTCGGCCTAAAACAGGGCTTAAAATGGAAAGATATAGAACAAGGGATGCTGCACGTTGTTTCACTGGCATTGCCATCAATTGCCGTATTGATCTGCGTCGGCATGATCATCGGGACTTGGATTGCCAGCGGGACGGTTCCAACCTTAATCTATTATGGGCTTACCCTGCTCTCTCCCCACATCTTTTTAGCTGCAGCAATGGTGCTCTGTTCTGTCGTGTCTCTGGCACTTGGAACATCTTGGGGCACCGTTGGAACGGTCGGCTTAGCACTGATGGGAATTGGCTCAGGGTTTGGCATTCCGATGTATTGGACCGCAGGGGCAGTTGTTTCTGGCGCCTTCTTTGGCGATAAAATGTCGCCTCTTTCGGACACCACCAACTTGTCCCCCGCAGTGACTGGCACCGATGTCTTCTCGCATATTAAAAATATGATCCCGACGACGCTGCCCGCGATGATCATTGCCTTTTTGATCTATCTGGTAGCGGGATTTGTCATGATCCATACCGGTCATAGCTCATTTGATAATATTGCCAGCGTCACTAACTCACTGGATAAGCATTTTAACTTATCGGTCTGGTTACTCCTGCCAGCTCTGATTGTTATTGTGTTGGCAGTTAAACGTATGCCGCCTATTCCGTCACTGTTTGCCGGTGTATTGGCAGGTGGTGCAACAGCCATGATTGCCCAAGGCGCTAGTTTGCATGATGTATTTTCTTTTGCCAGCAGCGGCTATAGCATCCATACCAATGTCGATGCGGTTAACAGCCTGCTCAACCGTGGTGGTATTCAGTCAATGATGTGGACCATTTCATTGATTCTCATCGCGTTAAGCTTTGGTGGTGCGCTGGAAAAAACTCGCTGCTTGGAAGCCATCATTAGCGCGATTGTTAATCGGGTGAGCAAATTTGCTCAGCTACAAACCGCTGCCGCTTGTGCCTCTATGGCGACCAACTTAGTCGCTGGCGACCCTTATCTATCCATTGCTCTTCCAGGTAGAATGTTTGCGCCGGCTTATCGCGGTATTAAATATTCAACCTTGAATCTGTCACGAGCTCTTGAAGAAGGCGGCACACTCATCTCGCCATTAGTGCCGTGGAACGCAGGGGGTGCGTTTGTTATCTCTGCATTGGGATTAGGAATTTCTCAGGGTAACTTTGAAAATCTTTTATACATCCCACTGGCATTTGCCTGCTGGCTATCACCATTGACTGGCATCTTGTTTGCGCACTTAGGAATTTTCTCTCCTAAAGCGACCCAAAAAGAGCGTCAAGAATGGCAAGATAAGAATGAGTTAGTCGCAGCCGTAGATGGCATTGAATAACACTTAAGCGCCTAGCTTGGCGCGAAGTTTAAGGGTGAATGAAAACGCTAAAAGAGCTCCACTTCGTTGGAGCTCTTTTTTATTAACTAAAGAAGTTTTAACAGCGCGTTAGCGCATTCAACCGAAGAACTTGGGTTTTGCCCGGTCACCAATAAACCATCGGTGAGCACAAAGCTGCTCCAATCCTCACCTTTTGCATAATGACCACCATTGGCTTTGAGCATATCTTCGACCAAAAATGGCACAACCTCAGTCAGCCCAACGGCGGCTTCTTCACTATTACTAAAACCGGTGACATTTTTTCCTTTGACCAATGGGCTGCCATCTTGGTTTTTAACATGGCGTAAAACCCCCGGCGCATGACAAACAGCCGCAACGGGGCGATGACTCGACAAAGTCTGTTCAATCAGCTTAATTGAATCGGTATTTTCAGCCAAATCCCACAGTGGCCCATGACCACCCGGATAAAAGATAGCGTCAAACTCAGCGCCATTGACATCAGCCAAAGCTAAAGTATTGGCAAGCGCTTGCTGCGCTTTCGTATCGGCTTTAAAACGGTGAGTAAACTCAGTTTGTGATTGCGGGTCATCACTTTTGGGATCAAGTGGCGGCTGACCACCAGCGATAGATGCAAGCGTTAGCTCAACGCCTGCATCTAAAAATGTGTAATACGGTGCGGCAAACTCTTCTAACCAGAAACCTGTTTTGTGTCCGGTGTTACCTAGCTTGTCGTGGGAGGTTAAAACCATCAAAATTTTCATCGCTCACTCCTTTTTCAAGACTGAGTTAATAAACTGTCGGCCCAAATAGACAGACCATGAGCAGACAGTTTAGTAAAAACTAGACCAATCGTCTAGAATCGATACGTCACCGCAAATGACTTAGCTGTGCTGTTTAACGTGATAACCAAAACAGCTAACCAACCAACGCAAAATGCCATAGACAGTAGCACTGACCACTAATGTTGGCAACGTAGCACCAATATCAGGGTAGTAGCTAGTCATCATGTGATAAGTCACCACCCCTAAAAGCCAGGCAACCAGCGCCGAGCAGACCTGAAACTTACCAGGAGTACGAAGCTGTTTTGATGAAAAATGATCGACCATTAACAGTGCAAATAGCGGTGTGAAGACCGAACCAATCCACAACAAGAAATCTAAATAAGCATCGGTTGGCACGCACCAAGCCACAACGGTAGAAACAACACCGAAGAACATTGCCAGATAAGAGATAGGCCAGCGCACCACTAAGCTTGCCGATACGGCAGATGAGTGAATCGGCGCAAACGCATTTTCAGTTTCATCAAACAGCACCATCAGCAGTGGAATACCACTAAAGGCCACACCTAAAGACAGCATCAACTGCGTGCTCGATGAGCCAGCGGGTAATACCACCTGATAAGCCGCCCCCAATGTCATGATCCAGACGGTGCCAATCAGGTAACCAAACGCTGTGCCGTTGAAAGTATGCCCTGAGCTTTTACCAAAACGGCTATAATCCCCCACCAGCGGTAACCAGCTCACCGCCATTGAAATAACAATATCCAACCCGAGCGCTTGTGGCATTGAGCCATCACCCGCTTGCTGCCAGAACTGGTTAAGCGAGTAATGAGCGAACCAGTAATAAGTGAGCCCCGCGCAGCCTGCAACAACAATCCAAATGCCGACTCGACGCAAAAACACGCGAACCCAAGTCAGTGGTCCCTGAATCGCCTGCCAAGTTGCTAAAGCACCAAACAAGAGCGTCCAAACCAGAGGAATTGTCAGCCACGTGGCACCCGGCCACCACTGTTCAATCAACTGGGTGACAGCATTGCGCATCAATACAATTTCAAAAGCGCCCCAACCGATGAGCTGAATAAAGTTCATGCACGCAGGAACGTACGCGCCTTTAAAACCAAGCGTCTGCTGCATCAGCGCCATTGACGAAAGTCCATGACGTTGGCTAAACCAACCGACGGTCGCAATTAAAGCCGCGCCAATAACGGAGCCGACTAAGATCATCATAAATGACTGCGCAAGCCCCAAACCCGGCCCTAACAAGGCTCCAGTTTGAAGCACCGCCAAACCGATGCCTAAAGAGGTCCACAACGCAAAGAAATCACCAAAAGCCCAGCTTTGGCGCTCACTTGAAACCGGCTTGCTGGCCGTATATTTTTCAGTAGGTTGCATAAATTAACGTATCTTTTTAAATCGAAAGAGTTGGGGGGGATTCAGCATGACATCTTGCGCGGCAATCAACTGCAATTCGCGCTCGCCAGACTGCGCGGTTTGTTTTAGCAATGCATAAACAGAAGCGGCGACAAACTGCAAAGCTTGCTCGGGAGCAGCACCTTTAAGTAGCTGCGCGAGAAACAAAGCACTGGTCGCATCACCGGCGCCGCTTAACACTTCTTTAAAATCAAGTTTGGGAGTGATCACCAGATAACTGCCTTCTTCATTATCTAGTAGCATCCCAATTTCATCTTCAGCCAGTTCGCTCACATCAAGCGAGGTGAGCAGCACCTGTTTAGGGCCATTTTTACGCACAATTTGCGCCGCTTTAATCGCATCATTGAGCGAGCCAATATGATGATCGGCAAGAAAGCTCAGCTCAAACTGATTCGGGGTAATCATATCGGCATGCACAATCGCCTTATCACGGATCCACTCAGGCAGACCATCCTGAACATAAAATCCACGCCCGACATCGCCCATCACCGGGTCGCAGCAATACAAAGCATTGGGCTGATAAGAGCGAATTCGAGCCAGCGCATCTAACACAACCTCACCGGTATGCTGATCACCTAAATAACCAGTCAGCAGTGCACTCATATTTTTAAGCGCACCACATTGTTCCACCCCATCAAGGACTGTGCGCAAATGCGAGGGAGGAAACACATCACCTTTAAACTGTTCGTAACCGGTATGGTTAGAAAACTGAACGGTATGGATGGCGGTAACTTCAAAGCCCTGGCGTTGCAAGGGGAACACAGCAGCACAATTTCCCACATGACCAAAGGCAACGTGGCTTTGTATAGAGAGCAGATGATAAGGCATAAAATTCGACGATTACTTCAACATATGAAGCATTATGCTACGAGTTGATTGCTCACGAAAACCCCATTTCTAATAAAAATAAAATATAAAAAATAAACAATCTGCCTAACAAGCCATCGAACACACAACATTTGTGTACTTTTGTGTATTTTTGTACTTTGTTGTATTTGCCTACAAAGCCGTCATTATAAACATAATCGCTAAGTTAAAAAGCCATCTTCAGGGGGTAACCATGGCCACGCGCTCTACTATTATGGATACGAACAGTTTTCGTGCTGAACATGCAGCAGGACTGGACAGCCACACTCGCGAATTAACCGACAAACGCTCAAAAGTTCTCGGGGAGTCTTACCGGTTGTTCTATCGCAAACCTGTTCATCTGGTCAAAGGTAAAGGCCAGTATTTGTGGGATGCAGCAGGTGAAAAATATCTGGATGTGTACAACAACGTGGCCAGTATCGGTCACTGCCATCCGGCGGTCATTGAAGCTGTGCACGAACAGATGTGTCAGCTCAATACCCACACCCGTTATCTGCACGAACGGATCCTGGATTACTCTGAAGATATTCTTACCACCATGCCAAGCGAGATTGATCGCGCCATGTACATGTGTACTGGCTCTGAAGCAAACGATCTAGCCATGCGCGTGGCTCGCTCCTTTAGCGGTGGCACCGGTATTATTGTCACCCAAGAAGCCTATCATGGTACCAGTGCGCTAACCTCTGGCGCATCACCCGCCCTTGGTACAGGCCAAGCCTTAGATGCAACGACTCGCTTGCTTCCATCGCCGGATCACTATCGGCTCAGTGACGTTGATTTAGGCCACTGGTTTGCTCAGCAGATGCAGGCACAGATTGATGATATGACAGCTCACGGCATTAAATTTGCGGGCTTTTTAGCGGACTCTATCTTTTCTTCTGATGGGGTTTTACCCGGGACCGCAGGATTTATGCAAGAAGCTATCGATGTCGTGCATAAAAACGGTGGGATTTTCATTGCCGATGAAGTTCAGCCAGGCTTTGCCCGCACCGGCGAAGCGTTCTGGGGATTTGCTCGCCACAGCTTAGTGCCGGATGTTGTCACCGTCGGCAAGCCAATGGGCAATGGGATCCCTGTTTCTGGGCTGTTTGCGAAAAGCGACGTGTTAGCCTCATTTAGCGACAGCATCCCTTATTTTAATACCTTTGGTGGTAACCCTGTGGCGATGGCTGCAGCTCAAGCCGTGCTTAAAGTGATTCGCGATGAACACTTGCAAGAACACAGCCTCACCGTTGGCCGCAAACTATTAGCAGAGCTTAAAACATTGATGGACAAACATGAATGTGTCGGCGATGTTCGTGGTGCTGGATTATTTATCGGTTTTGAACTGGTTAAAGATAGAACCAGCAAAGAAGCGGACCAGCAACTGGCGCTGAATGTCATTGAACGGTTACGCGAAAAACACGTTTTAACCTCCGTTGCTGGCCCTTATGGCAACGTTCTAAAACTGCGTCCACCGCTGGCATTCCAAGAACACGATATTGACTGGTTAGTTGGCGCGCTAGATGAATCACTTAGCGAATTAAAAGCTTAAGAATCCAATTGAAATAGATTAGGGAGCTGATGCTCCCTTTTTTAATAAGCTCATTTATTAAACATCGCTCGCCTGATAGCTCGATTGCCAGTTCGCAGATAAATCTCTCAGTGATTATATTGCTTGTAACACCTTAGGCTAGCAGCTGCAAAAGCCATCGGTATAACTCACGCTATCTTTGGCAGTGGCTTAGCAAAGATAAAAAAACCGCCGCTAGTGCGGCGGTAACACTTAATCAATATGACTTTATTTGCCTGCTAACATCGCATCTTCGGGTGCATGCTGACGCTGAGCACCGGTGAGGCGAAAATAAACATAACCGACAATTAAAATTCCCACAAAAATCCCAGCCAGTACGAGGTTAAACCAGATCATCGCAATGAGCGCTAAAACCGAGATAACCAACGCAATTGCAGGGACCAGCGGATAACCTGGCGCATGGAAGCTACGTGGCAAATCAGGTTCAGTGCGGCGCAGTTTAAACAAACTCAACATGCTCATGATGTACATCACAATCGCACCAAAAACGGCCATAGTAATCATCGCAGCGGTTAAACTCATCCCCTCTAAGTTCACGAAACTATCACTGAAGATGGCGATGATGCCAATAATACCGCCGGTGATAATGGCGCGATGAGGCGTTTTAAAAGCCGATAACTTAGCTAAACTTTCAGGCAAGTAACCGGCACGAGCCAGTGCAAAAAATTGCCGAGAGTAACCAAGAATAATCCCGTGGAAACTCGCAATTAAGCCAAACAGACCAATCCACACCAGCATATGCATCCAGCCAGAGTTGGCACCCACCACGATTTTCATGGCTTGCGGCAATGGATCGTTAATTCCTGAAAGCTCCTGCCAATTACCAGCACCACCGGCTAACATCATCACCCCAAT
This sequence comes from Celerinatantimonas sediminis, assembly GCF_046054195.1. NCBI lineage: Bacteria > Pseudomonadati > Pseudomonadota > Gammaproteobacteria > Celerinatantimonadaceae > Celerinatantimonas > Celerinatantimonas sediminis. The sequence goes on along the minus strand of NZ_JBEQCS010000001.1, from coordinate 101,425 downwards.
TGCTAACACAACTAAGGTCAGGATGCCGGAAATATATGCTTTAGGAATCGTGCGTTTGGGATCTTTGGCTTCTTCAGCAGCCATAGCCGCCCCTTCAATGGCAAGGAAAAACCAGATAGCAAATGGAATGGCCGCAAAAATACCCGCAATAGCATGAGAGCTAAACTGGTTACTACCAGCCCAACCATTGATGACAAAATGGCTAAAACTAAAGCCCGGTGCGACAACGCCCATAAAGACCAGTAACTCGATAACGGCTAATATGGTGACTAATAGCTCAAAGGTTGCAGCCAGTTTCACCCCGAGAATATTCAGCCCCATAAACACAATGTAAGCGCCAACAGCGGCATAACGCGGGTCTAAATGTGGGAACTGCACATTTAAATACGCCCCAATTGCCATCGCAATCGCAGGTGGAGCAAAAACAAATTCAATTAATGTCGCCATCCCTGCAATCAAACCACCGGTTTCACCAAAGGCACGACGGCTATAAGCAAAAGGCCCACCCGCATGTGGAATTGCAGTTGTTAGTTCAGTAAAACTAAAAATAAAGCAGGTATACATCACGGCAATCAGGGCTGTAGTTATCAAAAAGCCCAATGTACCTGCTACCCCCCAGCCATAACTCCAGCCAAAATACTCACCCGAAATAACCAGCCCCACTGCAATTCCCCACAGATGCAGCGTGCTCAATGTCGGTTTAAGTTTTTCCGTCATACGAAATCTCCAATGATCGACCGAAACGGTTCAAACAGCAAAATATCGACGCTTTTTTGAACGACCCTTTGATAATCGATGATTCAACAAAAGAAAACTTGACCAAATCCGACTCAGTTTGCCACCTAAAGTCAACTTTCCAATTAAGTTGACACTACAGTGCAACAGCGAGTGCTTGGTGCAACATTAGGTCAAGCACAAAGAGCAAGAAAATTAGAAGCTTTAACTATCGACGAATAGATGGAGTTTTCCGATGTCAACGCAGCAATACGATACCTTAACCGACCAGCAGGTTCTGGCTCTGGCTTCGACGCTATTAGAGCGCTATGACAATTCTTACCAAGGCGATATCAGTTTATTGTGCCGCTCAGAAAATGCGACCTTAAAAATCACCACCACCAATAACCGCTATGCACTGCGCATCCATCGACCCGATTATCACAGCTTTAATGCCATCAACAGCGAGCTTTTATGGCTGGATGCACTGCGTGAAAACGGCATCGAAGTTCCTATTGCAATAGCCAATAAAGAAGGCGAGCGCGTTCAAACGTTAACCTTAGATAGTGGAGAACAACGCTATGCAGTGATGTTCGGCTGGATTGAAGGTGATATGCCAACCACCGAGGTTGACCCCAAAGCTTTTTTTGGCCTTGGCGCTATCACAGCCAAATTGCATCAACATGCCAAAAGCTGGCAACGCCCAGCAAGCTTTGAGCGAATTATCTGGAATCATCAGACCATGGTGACCGATGATGCCCATTGGGGACGTTGGCAAGACGCGCCGCATCTAAATCCCAGCGATCATGCACTCATTCACCAGGCACTGACAAAAGTTGCGCAGCAGATGGCCGCTTATGGCATGAGTGATGACCGATATGGGTTAATTCATGCAGATCTTCGCCTAACCAACATTCTGTTATTTAACGGCCAAACCCGGGTGATTGACTTTGATGACTGTGGCATGGGCTGGTACATGCATGATTTAGCCGCAGCGATTAGCTTTAACGAACATTTGGCGAATGCCCCCCTGTGGGTGGACCAATGGCTCAATGGCTATGAAACCCAAGCACACTGCAGCGACAGTGATTTAGCAATTCTTCCAGCGATGATCATTCAGCGGCGAATTCAGATGCTCGCCTGGACGGGAACCCATGCTCAAACAGAGATGACGTTAAGTCTTGGCGATCAATGGGCCAATGAATCGGTGCGCTTATGCCGGCGTTATTTAGAAACTGACGGACTGCCGATTGGTCAATAATATGCACAAACTTTGCTCAACAGCGCAAAAACGGTGCGTAAAACCTCGAATTGGTTATCGATAAATATAGTTAACTTATTGAAATATCATCTATAAGACATTGGTTTAAAAATTGCTTTATAAAACCTTATGTCCACTATCGCATAAGGTTTTATGATGACTGACCAAATGTTGATTACCCGCCCGCTGATTGGCGATGCGCTGCGTGAAAATGTTTGTGTAAACCAAGGGGTGCTGGCCGCTGCCGCTAGTGGCTTAGATCAGTTCATCGGCCAATATGGTGCGGATGTGGACCGAATTTTAGGCCGCAGTGGCATTAACCCAGAAATTCTTAACTCGCCAACTCAATCACTGCAATTGGTGAACTATTGCCAAGTGCTTGAAGAAGCAGCCAAAGAGAGCCAGTTTGATAACTTTGGCCTCTATTATGGCCGTCAATTTCAACCCCAATCGTTAGGACTCATCGGTTACATTGGTTTATGTTCTGCTAACTTAGCTCAGGCGTTAACCAATGTCGCTTATGCCTTTCACTGGCACCAACACGACACCTTTGTGCAATTTGTAGAACAGGGCGAATGCTATCGCTTTGATTATCAGGTTCGCCACGGCGCTATTGTTTGCCGCCGCCAAGATGCCGAGCTAACCATGGGGATGATATTTAATCTGATTCGACAGTCTGCGGGTAAAAACTGGGCACCGCGCGAAGTTCACTTTGAGCATCCGCGTCCAGAACAATGGCATGAACACTGTAAAGTCTTTGATGCGCCGGTTTATTTTGAACAGCCGTTTAATTCGTTGTTGATCCCCAAAAGCGATCTTAACCGCGCCATGCCGGGGCATGACCCTATTCTACTGGGCGTTATGCTGGATGCGCTGAAACGGTTAAATATGCAGCCGCCGGGACAGGATGTCATCAACCAAACCCGCGCCCAAATTCAAAGTGCACTGCTCGATGGCGAACCCGATTTAGAAACCATCGCAGAACAATTAAATTTATCTCTCTGGTCACTACAGCGGCGCTTACGCCAAGAAAATTTAAGCTTTAGTGGCTTAGTTGACTTGGTTCGCCAAGAAGTGGCAACCCATTATTTAAGTCAAAAACAAATTCCAATTTCACAGATGGGCATGCTACTTGGTTACTCAGAAACGAGCGCATTCTCGCGCGCCTTTCGTCGTTGGTTTGGCATGAGTCCACGCCAATACCGACAAAACCAAAGCCAAGCGCATTAACAGCCAACAAATGGATGCACTCGAGACTGATTTATGCTCTGATAACGCCAGCAATTAGTGACCATGATGAAATATGCTGCAACAAACTCGACTGTTAAAAATTCAGGCACTGCTTGGCCAGTATCGTCAGCTTAACAACGAGCAACTGATGGACGCGCTGAATGTTTCCCGTGAAACAATTCGTCGCGATATTATCAAGCTCACCACGCAAGGGCTGGCCGCCCGTGTTCATGGTGGGATTGTCGCCCTCGATGCCCCAGCGGAGCCGCCGCTAATTATTCGCCAAGGCGCTCGCACCCAAGAGAAAATTCACATTGCTAAACAATGTGCCCAACTCATCGCACCAGAGCAAACTATCTTTATCGATGCTGGCAGTACCACCTCTCATTTGGCAGAACAGCTTAAAGCCTCGATGAATCTGACGATTATCACCAACAGTTTACAGGTGGCACTAACGCTCAACCACGGTCAAAATCCGACCCAAAATGAGGTGATTTTGCTCGGTGGCAACATGTTCTCAGGCGCCAATGAAACCCGTGGAGAGGAAACCATCAATGCTATCTATCGCTATCATGCGGATGTGGCAATTGTTTCGCCAGTGGGTATTAGCAGCGGTGGAATCAGCAGTTATTATCAATGGGAAAGCGCCATTGCTCAGGCCATGTTCGCCCAATCCAAACACCATATTGTGCTGGCCGATCATAGTAAAGTTGGCAAAGTGAGCCGTTTCATTTACGCACCATTGGCCAAAGTCGATAAATTAGTCACCAATAAAAGTGCCAGCAATGCGGTTCTTTTAGAGAAAATCGCGCAACAGGGGGTTGATGTTTACTCAGCTTAAAGCCTGAGAAACCTGATTTTATCACAGGCGGAGGTAGCTAAATCAAAGCAGAGTAGATTAACCGTTTTATCACCACCAGCGCTGTGCTAGACTTCGCGGCGCTTTTTTAATCACCACGGAAAACGTTATGCCACTGCTGCATTTTGGATTGGCTCTGGTTGTTATTTTCGCGCTAGCTATTGCAGTTAGCTTCGAACGCAGCCAAATTCGCCCTCGTTATATTATTCAGCTACTTGTTATTGAGATAGCACTTGCCTGGGGAATGCTCCATTCCCAAAGCGGTATTGCCGTCGTTCATGCCATTGCTGAACTATTTGATAAATTAATGGTTTTTGCCGGAACAGGCACCGACTTTGTGTTTAATGGAATGCGTCCCAAAGGGATGGCATATGTCTTTTTAAATGTGCTTTGTCCAATCATCTTTATCTCAGCACTTATCGGTATTTTGCAGCATTTTCGTATTCTGCCGTGGCTGATTCGAATCATTGGAACCATCCTTTCGAAAGTAAACGGCATGGGTAAGCTTGAATCGTTTAATGCCATTAGCTCACTCACTTTAGGCCAGTCAGAAAACTTCATCGCCTATAAAACCGTTCTTGCCCAGCAATCACCACGGCGCATGTACACCATGGCAGCAACGGCGATGTCGACGGTTTCAATGTCGATTCTGGGTGCCTATATGAAGATGATTGAACCCCGTTACGTGGTGGTTGCCATCATCTTAAATGTGTTCTCAACTTTTATTATTTTATCGCTGATTAACCCCTACCACCCAGGGGCTGAACCAGAAGTAAAGCTTGAACAGCTCCATGAAAAACAGAGCTTCTTTGAGATGCTGGGAGAATACATTCTAGCGGGCTTTAAAGTTGCGATGATTGTCGCTGCGATGCTGATAGGCTTTATTGCGCTAATCGCGCTGCTCAATGCGATTTTCTCGGCAATCTTTGGTTTGTCATTCCAGCAGTTACTGGGCTATATCTTCTATCCACTGGCTTGGATTATCGGTATTCCATCAGCCGATGCACTGCAAGCAGGCTCTATTATGGCGACAAAATTGATTGCCAATGAGTTTGTTGCGATGCAAACGCTACAAAAAATCGCGATGAATTTCACCCCAAGAGGCTTAGGAATTTTGTCGGTCTTTTTAGTCTCATTTGCCAACTTTGCCTCTATTGGCATTGTTGCTGGCGCAATTAAAGCCGTCAGCGAAAAACAAGGCAATGTGGTTTCTCGATTTGGTTTTCGCCTCGTTTATGGCGCAACGTTGGTAAGCTTATTATCAGCCGCTGTGGTTGGGGCCGTGCTCTAAGCTATCTTACGAGATTAACTTGCACAGATAAAAAGCCAGTCATTTAACTTGACTGGCTTTTTCTTTATGAACTGTTTTCGATTAAATTAAAATGAAACGCAAGAGCTGCTATCTACTCTCATCACCGATTCTTGGTGGAACTGCTGCATGTAGATTTTGCGAATTTTTTCAATTTTAGCGTTACTGGCTTTATCGTCTCGCGGATAAATCAATAGCAGTGCGCGGCTAGGTTCTCTGGCAATTTTACCATCTTCACCCAACCATTGCCCTCTGGCTCGAAATACCGTTAACCCATCACGAAACCGCGGGGTCACTTCATTATTCACAAAACTCTGCCACTGCGCTTGGGTAATATTCGGCCCATCGGTGCGGCTCATCCCAAAATATAACGTACTTTGAGCCATGACTGAGCCGACCTGACACGCATGAACATCGCTCGTTTTAGGTGCTGGTTTTTCTAGTGCACATCCAGATAGAGCCAGAGTAAACGATAAGACAAGGCCACCGACTAAGTGACGGCGAGTGATAAATTGGTTCATTTGCATGAAGACTCCGTTTAAAGAAGAAACATTATTCTACCCATGAATGAGCACCCAAGGTAGTTTAATCAATTAACGTTATCTGCCAAGGATACCGCATAAAAGCCCACGCATTAGAGTAAAAATTAAGTACAATCAATACACTAAAATGTAGCATTCAATCAAAGGAGGCGCTGGTGGATCGCATCGAGTGTGACCGCATGTTTGTTGCGGTAATGGAGCAAGGTAGCTTTATAAAAGCGGCCAAACGCCTTGGCACCAGTGCCGGTCAAGCATCCAAGCTTATCTCAAAGCTTGAACAAGAACTCGATATTCAGCTCTTTAAGCGCACCACCCGTGCTCTTTCCCCAACTGACGTGGCACTGTCCTATTATGAGCGCGTCAAAACCCTGCTTGAAGAGTTTGATGCGCTCGATGCATCGGTTCGCAATATCGCCCGAAACCCTTCCGGCAAACTCACTATTTCAGCGCCATCAAGCTTTGGTCCGACCCAGCTCACACCGGTTTTAATGCGCTTTGCCAGTCAATATCCACAGATTGAGCTCGACGTTAACTTTACCGACCGGTTAGTGAATCTTGTCAACGAGGGGTTTGATTTAGCCATTCGGATTGGCAAGCTTGATGACAGTAGTTTGATGGCGCGCAAGCTCGGTGATATTCGAGTGGCAGTTGTCGCATCCCCAGAATATCTCGCCAAACAAGGACGCCCGAACCACTGGCAGCAACTGGCCAATCACGCCCAAATTATCGATTCAAATTCGCGCACCCCAAGACTCTGGCGGTTTTGTGAAAATGGCCAAGATTATGACTTGCCGGTCAAGGGTCGCTTAAGAATGTCTGACCCGCACGCCTGTTTACAGGCGGTTTGTGCTGGATTAGGTGTGGCGCAACTGCCTATTTTTGTTGCCTCAAAAGCCCTTCAGGAACAACAAATTGAGATAATTTTGCAAGAATATGAAATGCCGCCACTGGGATTGTATGTGATCTATCCACCAGCTCGCCATCTTGCACAAAAATCTCGCGTATTGATTGATTTTTTAAGTGCATGGTTTCAACAAAAATTATTTTAAAAACAATCAATTATTTTAATTTATTCCAATATGGAAATTATATTATTCAATTTACCCATATAATAATACAAATGGAAATAATATAAGATTCTCTCAAGTCAAACGATAAACCAATTCAAAACGAGGGAATGATGATGATTGACAATAGAACAACTCCATACGCAGCTTTGTTATTACGTGTTGTCTTAGGGATTTTATTTTTCGCTCACCTGGGACTGAAATATTTCGTCTTTACACCAGCTGGCACCGCACACTTTTTTGAATCACTGGGATTGCCTGGCGCTCTGGCTTACATCACCATGGTTTGGGAACTGTTAGGAGCCATTGCGCTGGTTCTGGGCATCTGGCCACGACTGGTTGCGATTGTCATGATTCCAGTGCTGTTAGGTGCCATTGTGACCGTTCATGGTCCTGCTGGATTCTTCTTCACTGATGCCAACGGTGGTTGGGAATACCCAGCTTTCTGGATTGTCGGTCTGATTGTTCTGGCCTTAACTGGTGATGGTAAATATGCACTTAAACCAACACCGATTAAAGTACCAGCATAAACTACACTGCAAAGCCCAGGTTTAACCTGGGCTTATTTTATTCAAATCGGCAAACAAAGGGGTCATCATGAGCAAAAAATTAGTCGTTTTCTTACATGGCGTTGGCAGCCAAGGCAGCGATTTAGCAGGCTTAGGAAAAATGTGGCAAGAGCAGCTGCCAGATGTCCAATTTTTAAGTCCAAATGGCCCTGAGCCTTGTGATTTTGGCCGCGGCTATCAGTGGTTTAGCGTCAGTGGCGTCACCGAACAAAACCGCCCAGCTCGGATCCTATCCGCGCGGCAAAGCTTTGATGCCCACCTAAATGAACTATTTGCCGCAAATGACTTTAACCCCCAGCATGATAAGTTAGTCTTGGTTGGATTTTCACAAGGTTCAATTATGGCCTTAGATGTACTCGCTAGCGGTCGCATCAATCTTGCTGGGGTGGTTGCGTTCTCAGGCCGATTAGCATCGCCTGAGCCACTTACGCCACAATCAGACAGTCATGTACTGATTATTCACGGACTGAGCGATCCAGTGATGCCACCAGTCTTAGCAGAGCTTGCCGCAAAAGAGTTATCAACCCTTGGCGTTGATGTCCAAACCTATTTTGAACCTAATCTAGCCCATCAAGTTTCAGCAGATGGTGCAGAGCGTGCTTTGAACTTCATAAAAAAACAGCTGAGCTAATTTAAGCAATAAGCCTTTAATAATCATATCAAAGGCTTTTGAGCTCTAGACAAGCCTGATGTAATTCTATATATCTCTTAGATAAAAGCCCCGTAAAAGTCGGATAACAGGATGCATCAGGCGACCAATTACTCGCTCAAACAGATGAGCGACTATGAACTAAAACAGTTACGCGTTTTTAAAACCGTGGTTGAATGTGGTGGCTTTGCCGCTGCTGAAACCAAGCTCAATATTGGCCGCTCAACCATCAGCTCCCATATCAGTAATCTAGAATCCCGTCTTAATTTACGCCTGTGTCAGCGCGGTCGTGCAGGGTTTGCGCTCACCGAGGAAGGTGCCATCATCTTTGCAATGACGCAAGAAGTGCTCGATTCTTTGGAAAAATTTCGAAATGGCGTCAATAACCTGAACAGTAGCCTTACCGGCCAATTACGCATTTTAATGTCTGACAATATCTGTCTTGACTCACGCGCAAATTTTCCCGAACTGGTGGCAAGTTATGCGCAAAAAGCGCCGCAGGTGCAGCTTATCACCGATATTCGAGCCATGGCTGATATTGAGCAACGATTGTTAAATCATGAAGCGGACATCGGTTTTATCCCCTATCACCGCGAACTTGAGGGGTTAAGTTATCAGCAGCTATATGCTGATACCTGTTATCTGTACTGCGCGCTTAATCATCCGCTCAGCCAAAAAGCTCTTAGTGGCACGCTTAGCGAGCAAGCCATTGATTTAGCCCCCGCGGCTCACGCCGAGCTTAAAGCTCATGAGCAGGTCAATAACCAGTTGATCAACTTGAATTTAACGGCAGCTGCTTATTTTTATGATGTGCGCTTGAGCTTAATTTTATCGGGCAATTACATCGGCTTTTTACCCGAATTTTATGCCCAACATTATGTTTCAACGGGTCAAATTATTGCGCTTAATCCTCAAACGCGCCATTACCAGTTAGGGGTTGCGGCGGTCTGTCGTAAAACCGCGCAACCACATAAACCTCGTGAACTATTCTGGCAACTGCTAACCGAGCAGCTCGGCAAACACAGCACTTAATTTATCCATCGCTTCGGTTAAAATCTCTTGCGGAGCAGTTAAAGCCGGTAATAGACGAACCACATTTGAGCGAATACCACAGGATAATAAAATTAGCCCATGCTCACTGGCTGTTTTCACGATTTGTTTGGTCAGTTCCGGATTTGGAACACTAGCATCACCATCTTTAACGAGCTCAAAGGCGACCATGGCGCCAAGATGTCGCACCTGACCTATCTGCGCTGGGTAGCTTTGCGCAAGCTGATTAAGGCGACTAGATAACAGCTCACCAATAGCCAAAGCTTTGTCACAAAGTTGCTCTTGCTCGATAACATCTAACACCGCCAAGGCCGCTGCACATGAAACAGGCGAACCACCGTAAGTGCCGCCTATTCCACCCGGTTGGGCACTATCCATAATCGATGCTTTGCCGACTACGCCAGAGAGAGGAAATCCGCCACCGATACCTTTAGCGATGGTCATTAGATCTGGTTCAATCTGCGCATACTCACAGGCGAACAGTTTCCCGGTTCGAGCAAAACCGCTTTGGATTTCATCAATAATCAGCACAATGCCATGTTCATCACATAACGCGCGCAGAGTTTGCAAAAAGCTTATCGGCGCTTGATAAAAACCGCCTTCGCCCTGCACTGGCTCAATGACAATGGCAGCCACTCTTTGCGGTTCAATATCGACTTTAAAGCGCATATTTAAGGTATCGAGCGCTTGTTGCTCACTAATACCTAGATATTCATTTGGATAAGGGACGTGATAAACATCCCCAGGAAACGGCCCAAAACCACGTTTATAAGGGTCAACTTTCCCCGTTAAAGCCATCGCCATCGCCGTACGGCCATGAAAACCACCATCAAAGGCAATCACACCGCTGCGCTTTGTGTAATGACGGGCGATTTTTATCGCATTTTCAATCGCTTCAGAGCCTGATGAAAATAAAACTGTTTTTTTACGACTTTCCCCGGGAGCCAACTGGTTTAACCGCTCAGCTAAGCTCACAGCAACTTCATAAGGAGTGACGGTCAGACAGGTGTGGGTGACATGTTCAAGCTGCTCTTTCACTGCGGCAATGACTTTGGGATGACGATGGCCAGTATTTAAAACTGCGATCCCAGCACCTAAATCGATATAACGATTACCGTCACTGTCCCAATATTGTGCATTTTCGGCGCGTTCAATAAAAATATCAAAGGCACTGCTTTGTCCATTAGCAAACGCGTCCTTGCGTCGTTTTGCCAGTTGCTGATTATCCATGCGACCCCCTGTTGAGCGATGTTTAGAATAAATAGTGATAGGAGTAATAGAGCTTTTGCGATGGTTTAGTTTGACCAAAATTCAATCGCAAAAGACTAACAGCCCCTAATGAATCGATATTAAATGTCCCCAAAAAACTTAAAAATAACGGTAAATCAATGCATAGTTTGATGGTGACAAAACTTTAAGCAATAACCATGCGAACCAAAGGCAAAGATATATCTAAATATTTAATTGTATAAGTCAGCTAAATTGGTAAAGTGGGCCGATAGGTTCATCTAATGTTCACCAACGTGTCGCTGGCTTCATCTTCTGTTGCGCTCGCGCCTGTTACGACTTGAGAAAATCACCAATAGCCAATGCTCATACATAAACTCTTTCGCTCTTTGAAAAACTACAACTACCGGCTGTGGGCCGGTGGTTCAGTTGTTTCAAACATTGGCACATGGATGCAGCGCACCGCTCAAGACTGGCTAGTGTTGACCCAACTAACCCATCATAATGCGACGGCAGTTGGGATTGTCATGGCTTGTCAATTCGGCCCGCAGCTGTTGTTATTACCTATCAGTGGTTTTTGTGCTGACTACTTTAACCGCCATAAATTGGTGATGACTACGCAAGGCATCTTGTGTCTATTGGCACTGATTTTAGGCATTCTTACCGTAACGGGTGCAATTACACTGTGGGAAGTCTATTTACTGGCGTTTTTATTTGGCTGCACCGCGGCAATCGATGCGCCCGTTCGCCAGACATTTGTTGGCGATCTGGTCGGTGATCAGTATCTCAGTAACGCGATATCACTTAACTCAACCTCTTTTAATGCAGCACGAATGATTGGCCCTGCCGTTGCCGGGCTGATTATTGCAGCGGTGGGCACAGGTTGGGCGTTTATTATCAATGCTGCATCATTTCTGGCGGTTTTAACGTCTTTACAATTTATGCGCCCGAGTGAGTTTTTCCAACTCACTCGCCCCCAGCGCACCAAAGGCAGTTTAACGGCTGGTTTTCGTTATGTGTGCCGACGCAGAGATTTACGAACTATTTTGTTGATGGCGTTTGTGATTGGCACCTTTGGTTTGAATTTTCCGCTGTATATTTCAACGATGGCTGCATCGGTGTTTCACACCGGAGCCAAAGGCTACGGATTTTTATCTTCGTGCATGGCGATGGGCACGGTCAGTGGCGCCATTTTTTCAGCCATTCAAGAAAAACCGCATATGCGCAACTTGCTCTTTAGTGCCTTATTATTTGGGATTGGCTGCGCTTTTGCCGCGTTTTCACCTAGCTATGGCTGGTTTGCTATTATCTTGATTGTTGTTGGGCTTGCGACACTAATTTTTAATAATAACAACAATAGCCTCGTGCAATTATCGACAGAACAGTCGATGCGCGGTCGAGTCATCGCGATTCGAATGGCCATTATGATGGGTGGAACGCCCTTTGGCGCACCGATTGTTGGGTGGGTCATCAACCACTTTGGCGCTCGCTGGGGGCTTGCCATTGGCGCAATGTCCGGGATTGTCGCCGCCTTAATCGCCTTAAGTTATTTTATCTTTAGCAAACCGGCCGATTCATCACTTCAAGCCAGTAAATAATCGTGCGGTTTCTCTTGGGTAAATTGCGGTAATTTTTCATCACGTAAAACAAATAGACTTTGACATACGTCTAAACATATATGATATTTCGTATATGTTTAAGGAGTAAAGATGATAGAACCGCTCAACTTATTTAAATTGTTAGCCGATGATACTCGCTTAAAAATATTGCTCTTGCTCTGTGAAAATAAGCAGTTATGTGTCTGTCACCTCACCGATGCACTCAACTTATCGCAGCCTAAAGTGTCTCGGCATTTAGCGATGCTACGCCAAGCATCGTTGGTACTAGACACTCAACAAGGCAAATGGCGCTACTATCAACTTGCACCCGATCTCGCGATGTGGATTGTTCAATTGTTACAACAGACGATAAAAGCGCAGCCAGCTTATTTAACGCAGTGCAGCCAACGACTTACAACCAGCCTCAAGACATGTGAGAGCCCTCGATGAAAATTCTTTATATCTGTACCCATAACCGTTGTCGCAGCATTTTAAGCGAAGCAATCACTAACCACTATGGCGATGGCCTACTCAATGCCAGAAGCGCGGGGAGTCAGCCAGTCGGGCAAGTTCATCCGTTATCGATTAAATATCTTAATCAGGTTGGTATCGCCACCGACCAACTAAAAAGTCAGTCTTGGGATGAGATGCACTCATTTGCACCCGATGTCGTAATTACCGTCTGCGACAGTGCAGCAAAAGAGAGTTGTCCAGTTTGGTTTGGCCACTCTTTACAAGTTCATTGGGGACTTAGCGACCCATCCAAGCTACGCGGTGATGACGCTCTAATCGAAAATGCTTTTATGCAAACAATTCAAACCATTAAAGAGCGAGTGATTGAGCTTAAACAGATAGCAGCTCAGGATAAACAGAGCTGGCAAGAAGCATTTAAAGCGCTAGGCGCCGATATAAAAGCTTAAAAGGACATTCAGCATGGGACGCTTTGAAAGATATTTATCACTGTGGGTTGCGCTTTGCATCGTTGCGGGCGTGGTGTTTGGCAATCTGTTTGCAGGGTTGTTCAGTGTCATCGCTTCGCTTGAATATGCACACGTCAATTTAGTGGTCGCTGTGCTGATTTGGGCCATGATCTACCCAATGATGGTACAAATTGATTTTAAAGCCATTAAAGAGGTGAAAAACCGTCCCAAAGGGTTATTACTCACCATTGTCATCAACTGGCTGATTAAACCCTTTACCATGGCACTGCTAGGTAGTGTGTTTTTCTATGGCCTATTTTCCGGATGGGTCAATCATCAAGAAGCCTCTGGTTATGTCGCGGGAATGATCTTACTTGGCGCAGCTCCGTGTACTGCGATGGTGTTTATCTGGAGCCAGATGACCAAAGGAGATCCTAACTACACTTTAGTGCAAGTGGCACTGAACGATCTAATTATGATTGTCGCATTCGCTCCGATCACCGCGTTACTATTAGGCATTAGCGATATTGCCGTGCCGTGGCAAACCTTGCTTATTTCTGTGCTACTTTATGTTGTGCTGCCACTGGCAGCTGGCGCAATCACTCGGGCTCGTTTACCCAAAGAGCAGCTCAATTCGTTTTGCGCCCAACTCAAACCTTGGTCCATCATCGTCTTACTCGCAACTGTGGTGATTCTCTTTGCGTTGCAAGCCCAAACAATCATTAGTAAGCCACTGATTATTCTTTTAATTGCCATTCCTCTTTTAATTCAAACCTATGGTATTTTTGGACTGGGTTATATAGGTGCCAAACTCTTAAAACTACCTCACAATATCGCCGCCCCAGCGTGCATGATCGGTACCTCAAATTTCTTTGAACTGGCGGTAGCGGTTGCAGTTTCACTGTTTGGCCTGCACTCAGGAGCTGCGCTTGCAACCGTTGTTGGGGTATTAATTGAAGTGCCTGTGATGCTCTCTTTAGTGTGGTATCTCAATCGCAAAAATCGAATCTAATCATTAGCAGACTAAGTTCTGCGATAATACTCACAACAGATTTTCGCCATAAGATTAAGTTGTTCTTAAGGGATATTTCTGATTATTTATTTTTGAGTCTAAAGACGATGACTGCCTGTCCAGCCAAACCCCATCTCAGCCCTGAGAGCCAAACTGTCCTTCACGACTCACATTAACAAATGTGCCGTCAATAATTAGAGCCCTCTTATCTTTTATTCCACTTGAAACAGCAAAACATCACTGCATTTTTAATATGGAGGAATGACTATGAAAGCTGTTGTTTATCACGGCCCAAATGAGATTAGTTATGATGAGGTGGCAAAACCTGAGTTAGAACACCCAACCGATGCCATCGTAAAAGTATTAAAAACGACCATTTGCGGTACCGATCTACATATTTTAAAAGGCGATCTGCCAGAGGTCACCCAGGGGCGCATCTTAGGGCATGAAGGAATTGGCATTGTCGAATCAACCGCAAGCTCAGTGAGCCACTTTAAAGTTGGAGATAAAGTCATTATCTCTTGCATTACTTCATGCGGGAGCTGTCGTTATTGTAAAAAAGGACTACCTGCTCACTGTGAAGATGGTGGCTGGATTTTAGGCCACTTAATCGATGGCACTCAGGCTGAATATGTCCGAATTCCCCATGCTGATAACAGCCTATACCCAATTCCTAACGGGGTTGATGATGACTCAGCGATTATGCTCAGTGATATTCTTCCCACCGGCTTTGAAATTGGTGTTTTAAATGGTCAGGTTAAACCGGGCGACAATGTTGCCTTTGTCGGCGCAGGTCCTGTTGGCATGGCCGCAATGATGACTAGCCAGTTCTATTCACCATCAGAAATTATCATGATTGATTTAGATGATAACCGGCTTGAAGTTGCTCGAGAATTTGGTGCAACACAAACGATTAACCCAGCCAAAGAAGATGTTGAACAGCGCATCAATGCACTGTGTCATGGCGATGGGGTTGATGTGGCGATTGAATGTGTTGGTGTCCCTGCCACCTTTGATATTTGCCAGAAAATTGTCGGTAAAGGCGGTCACTTGGCTAACGTCGGAGTACATGGACAAAGTGTTGATCTGCAATTGCAGGAACTGTGGACGAAAAATATTATACTGACCACCGGGCTTGTGAACGCCACCAGCACCCCGATGCTATTAAAAGCACTCACCGCTCAAAGCAGCAAAATCGCGCCAGACAAATTAGTCACTCACCATTTTTCATTTGACGAGTTTACGAAAGCGTATGACGTCTTTGGGCATGCTGCCGATGAAAAAGCGATGAAAGTGGTGATTAGTCAAACCGATTAAATCATCCATTGCTACGCCTAGCATAACCACGGCGTAGCAATCGTAACTCAAGCAAAGTTACGGGCGATAAAGCTCAAACTCTTCATTTGAACTGATGCCAAAATAACTAGCAGGTCCACCTGCTCGCATCACTGGCTGCGCGGCAACGGTTTGATAAACACCATCTTTTAGAAACTGTTTATCGATGTGTACCCCAACCACCTCGCCAAGCACTAACCAATTAGGTAATGGCTCAGCTTCGGTATTTTCAAGGCGTATCACTTGCGTTAATCGACATTCAAATGACACAGGAGATGCTGCAACTCGCGGCACATCAATAATATTTGAAGGGGCTGTTTCAAGCGAGCAAAGTTCAAACTCATCGATCTGAGGTTCAACACTCGCGCAGCTTTGATTCATCTGCGAGGCCAGAGAGCGAGTTACTAAATTCCAACTAAACTCTTTAGTCTGCTCAATATTACGCACACTATCTTTATAACCACTGCTGGCAAAACCGATGATTGGCGGCTCATCACAAAATGCATTAAAAAAGCTATAAGGCGCAAGGTTGGCAATGCCATCGGCACTTTTTGAACCAATCCAGCCAATAGGCCGCGGCGCAATAATCGATTTAAATGGATTATGGGGTAAATGGTGACCCAATTTAGGTTCATAAAAATGGAACGATTGTTCACTCATAATATCTCCCGTTGGATGATTGAGTAGCGCCAGAGCCAGATTATTTACCGATACAAAAGCTTGAGAAAATCCGCCCCAGCAAGTCATCACTGGTAAATTCACCAGTGATTTCACTTAAAGCATTCTGACAGAGCCGAAGCTCTTCGGCCACCAGCTCGCCGGCTTTATACTCTTCAAGCTGAACATGGGCATTTTCAAGATGCTCAAATGCTTTATCCAGCGCATCCAGATGGCGGCGCCGAGCCATAAAAGTACCTTCATTGGAGCCTTGAAAGCCCATGCAGTCTTTTAAATGCTCACGCAATAGCTCTATCCCTTCGCCTGTTTTAGCCGAAAGTGATAACACTGGGATCTCACCTACATGCGCCATGCCGATGGTTTCACCACTTTGATCCGCCTTATTGCGGACCACACTCAGCCCCATATGCTCAGGCAAACGCGCCATAAACTCGGGCCAAATATTGGTGGGGTCTTTAGCATCACTTTCACTGCTATCGACCATTAACAATACCCGATCAGCATTATTAATTTCATCCCACGCGCGAGCAATCCCAATCTGTTCGACCTTGTCAGGGCTGTCGCGCAATCCTGCGGTATCGATAATATGTAGCGGCATCCCATCAAGATGAATATACTCACGCAGTACATCGCGCGTAGTACCAGCGATATCGGTCACAATGGCTGAGTCTTTGCCTGCGAGTGCATTAAGCAGGCTTGATTTACCCGCATTGGGACGTCCTGCTATCACCACTTTCATCCCTTCGCGCAGCAACGCGCCTTGTCCTGCTTGCGCGCGAACGCCGGTTAATGCCTGCTCAACAAGGGACAGCTCAGCGGCAATTTTACCATCACCTAAGAAATCCACCTCCTCTTCAGGAAAATCAATGGCCGCTTCAACAAAGATGCGCAGGTGAATCAACTGTTCGACTAATGCACTGACCTGTTTAGAAAATTGTCCCTGCATTGAGTTAAGGGCACTTTTAGCCGCTTGCGCGGAGGTGGCTTCAATTAAGTCGGCAATGGCTTCGGCCTGAGCCAAGTCGATTTTATCGTTCAAAAAGGCCCGTTCGGTAAACTCCCCAGGGCGCGCGGTGCGAATATCATCCAGTTTTAGAATCTGCTGAATGAGTAAATCCATCACCACTGGGCCACCATGGCCCTGCAGCTCTAAAATGTCTTCGCCAGTATAGGAGTGCGGCCCTTTAAAAAATAACGCAATGCCTTGGTCAATCATGTCGCCATCGGCATTTTTAAACGGCACATATTCAGCGTAACGCGGTTTTGGGCAGTGCCCGAGCATAGCTTTTGCAACCACCTGTGCTTTTGGACCGGAAACTCGCACAATCCCCACGCCGCCGCGTCCGGGAGCCGTTGCCTGGGCGACAATGGTATCAATGCTTTGCATATAAACTCCTATTGCTGGTAGAGCATAAAAAAATGCCACCGATGATTCAGTGGCATTTTAAAGATTTGTAACGATTCGTTAAGCGTTATCGTTATTTTTTCTTATCTTTTTTATCCCGACTGTGCAGACCTTTTTTCTCCAGCTCACGATAAATCAGGGTTTGCTGAATCAATGTTACACAGTTACTGACCAACCAGTACAGTACCAGACCAGATGGGAAGAACAGGAAGAATACGGTAAATGCCACTGGCATAAACTGCATGATTTTCTGCTGCATCGGATCGGCAACCGCAGTTGGCGACATTTTCTGGATCATGAACATACTAATGCCCATCAATACTGGCAGGATGTAGTATGGGTCTTGTGCTGACAAGTCATGGATCCACAAGAAGAATGGTGCATGGCGCAGCTCAACACTACCCAAGAACGCCCAGTACAGAGCGATGAAAATAGGCATCTGCAAGGCAATTGGGAAACAGCCACCAAGCGGATTCACTTTCTCTTTTTTGTATAATTCCATCATCGCCTGAGACTGTTTCTGGCGATCATCGGCGTAGCGTTCACGCAGCTCTTTCATTTTCGGCTGCAGAATACGCATTTTCGCCATTGAGGTGTACTGAGCACGAGTCAGCGGATACATCACACCTTTAACAATCAGCGTAATCAGGATAATTGCCACACCCCAGTTACCAACCAAGCTGTGCAAGAATTTCAAGAATTTAAACAGCGGCTGAGAGATAAACCAGAGCCAACCATAATCAACGGTTAAATCCAGATGCGGCGCAACTGCGGCCATTTTATCCTGAAGCTCAGGACCAACCCAGATAGAGCTTTTGAGCTGCGCGGTTTGTCCTGGTGCAATTTCTTTTTTCGCACCGATAAAGCCGATATGAGCAAAGTCATCTTTGTATTGGCTGTAAAGCGTACTTTTTTCATCCTGTGGTGGTACCCAAGCTGCGGCAAAATAATGCTGCAACATAGCAACCCAGCCACCTTTGGTGGTGATATTCAGATTTTTATCTTTGATATCATCGAAGGTGTATTTTTCATAGCGGGTATCATCAGATGAATACGCCCCACCACGATAATTTGGATGCCCAAAGAAACCGCCTTTGGCTTTCTGAGTGGTCTGTTTTAACTCAGCAAATTGTTGAACGGTGATTTTGTTTGCCGCGTTGTTAGTGACTTTATAATCCACTTTAACGTCATAGCTGCCTTTATCTAAGGTGATCAGCTTATGGTAAACAACCCCGTTTTTATCGGTATAGGTCAGTGGAACAGTCACTTGTTTTTGACCGTCAGCCAGTGTAAAGGCTTTTTTATCGACACTATAAACAGGTCGAGATTGACCCGCATCAGGACCATTGTCACCGATTAAACCACTGCGAGCAGTATATTTATGGGCACCATTGATATTGAGCAGTTGAACTGGATCTGATGTTTTCTCAGTTTTTGGATATTTGAGAAGATCAGCTTCAACGATATCACCACCGAGTGTATCAATCGTCAGTTTTAAAACATCTGATTGCACGGTGATTAACTGGCCATGCGCACTCGCATTGTCAGCAGGTGTTGTTTTAGCTTCTCCCGGAGCCGTTGGGACATCCGAGTTCGACTGAGCAGACTGAGTCTGGGTCGTGGTTTGTTCTGTATTTACCGGCTTAGGGCTGTGATCCTTGCCCCACTGTTGATAAATCAGAAAACTGACAAACAGCAAACCGATTAACAATAAATTGCGTTGAGATTCCATAATCTAGTCAATCTCTTTTAGTTTTATGAGCAGGCGGAACCGGATCGTATCCACCTGAGTGTAAAGGCTGGCATTTTAATAGACGTTTTATTGCTAACCAACTGCCTTTGATCAAACCATGAACTTTTAATGCTTCAATCGCATAATTTGAGCATGTTGGCGTAAACCGACAACGCGGACCAATTAGCGGGCTAATAGCTAACTGATAGAAACGAATTAACCCAATTAAGAGGTAGCGAAACGGCGCAGTAATCGTCGCCATGACTTATCCAATATTTTGTTGAGCTCGGTATCAGACAATTTGGACACACCAAACTTTGAAATTACAACAATGTCCATGCCCGATAGCTGTTGCTGATTCAGCCGAAAACTCTCTCGAATATGCCTTTTAATTCGATTTCTGGCAACTGCTCGCTTATCGCTTTTTTTGGAAATGGCCAAACCAAGGCGGGGATGAGATAGCTGATTGGCTACAGCCAGAAAAGTAAGCTGAGGTGTGCCGATGCGAATCGGTTGATTAAAAACCTGTTTAAATTGCATGGGAGTTAACAAACGTAACTCCCTGCTGAACGACTGATTCGCCACAATTAGGCTGACAGACGTGCACGACCTTTGGCACGACGACGAGCCAAGACCTGACGACCTTTTTTGGTTGCCATGCGAGCGCGGAAACCGTGAGTACGGCTACGTTTCAGTACGCTTGGTTGAAAAGTACGTTTCATAATATTATTACCGTTTTGCTAGCTAGTTTTTACTGTACAGCAGGCCCATGGGCCTGGTAAAAAGAGGCGAAATTCTAATCATTGGCATAGTAAAAGTCAATCACTGATGAAAAACCAACCGCCAATTTAGTACTCCACATCAATTTGTCCTTGGTCAGCGCGAAATTATAGCGATTATTGGCGCACAGGCAAGCTTCTTACTTAGGTTTCTGTGAGCTTTCCTGCACAGTTAAACTTGTTACAATGCTTTTTTCTTTCAACTGTTGTAGGTTATGGCCGATTTTAAAACCCATACCATTGTTGCAGCCGGTGTCAGTGGCGCAATGACCGCCGGATTACTCGTGCACTACCAACTTAGTGTCCCACTGGCGCTATTATTCTGGGCAGCAGGGACCTTTGGCGGCATTCTGCCCGATATCGACTCAGACCACTCAACATCGATTCGGCTTATTTTCCAGCTCCTAGCCGGCATTGGTGCGGTGATAACCGTTGTGGCGCTGCATACTAAGCTGCCATTATGGCAACTGTGGCTAGCGGGGCTTGTGAGCTTTCTCGCGGTTTATTATCCGCTGCGCCAATGTTTTGCCTCGTTTACCATTCATCGCGGCATTTTGCACTCGCTGCTGGCCAATCTATTATTTGCTCTTATCATGATAGTCGCAGGCTATTATTTACTCGACATGCGCCCTTGGGTCGCTTGGGGCTGTGGGTGTTTTCTGTTTTGCGGAGCGATTATTCACCTTTTATTAGATGAGATATATAGCGTAGATTTAGCAGGAGGCCGATTAAAATCATCGTTTGGTAGCGCCCTTAAAATCACGCAGTGGAGCGAACCACTGCTTAGTATTGTGGTGATAGGCTTAATCGCCGGGCTTTACTATCTAGCGCCGCCTGATAGCTATTGGCTCAATTTAATTGAACACCTATTTGCCCCAATAGCGCACTTTGTTAAATCACTTTAAGCAATTTACAGGTATTGGTGGTGCCACTAAATTCGACTTGATCACCGTGAGTCAGCACCACCAAGTCGCCATTTTGCAAATATCCCTGCTCTTTGAGCTGGGATAAAACGGCGCGGATCACATCGTTAATATCACCACTTTTATCAAAAAACACCGGATAAACCCCGCGAAATAGTGCGCAGCGATTTAAGGTCTGTTCATGGCGCGACAAAGCCAAAATAGGCATTCGCGAGCTTAATCGCGAAGCAAGCAGCGCGGTACTTCCCGACTCTGTCAAAGTAATAATCGCTTTCATCCCAATTTGATGCTGCGCGGCAAAAATTGCCAACATGGCAATGGTTTCATTAACCTCATCAAAATGTTCATCTTGGCGATAGTTGTAGACGTTGATACTGGGATGCTTTTCAGCGCCCACACACACGCTCGCCATGGCTTTAACCGTTGCCACAGGATAAGCGCCAACGGCAGTTTCGCCTGAAAGCATCACCGCATCGGTACCATCTAACACCGCATTGGCCACATCCATGGTTTCGGCTCGCGTTGGCATCGGCGAGCTAATCATCGACTCCATCATCTGGGTGGCGGTAATCACCACACGATTATGCTGACGGGCCAGATAAATTAACCGCTTTTGCACCCCCATCAACTCGGCATCGCCAATCTCAACGCCTAAATCACCACGCGCGACCATCACCGCATCACTGGCATTGATAATATCTACCATGGCCGCTTCACTAGCCACGGTTTCAGCTCGTTCCACCTTCGCTACCAATTGCACTTTATCCATGCCCGCTTCTTTGGCCAAAGAGCGAGCATAATGCATATCCTCACCGTTGCGCGGAAACGAGATAGCCAGATAATCAACACCGATGGCAGCGGCAATTAACATATCGGCTTTATCTTTATCCGTTAAAGCTGCAGCAGATAGTCCGCCACCTTTTTTGTTAATTCCTTTATTGTTAGAAAGCTTGCCACCGACGGTTACTTTACAGCGCACTTTAACCCCTTCGATGTCAATCACTTGCAATTGCACTCGGCCATCATCAAGCAACAAAGTATCTCCAGCGACGACATCGTGGGCCAGCGCTTTATAATCTAACCCTACCTGCGTATTGTCGCCCTCACCGGGTTGCAACTGGGCATCTAAGCAAAAAGAGTCGCCAACAGAAATCTCTATCGGGCTTTGTTTAAAAGTTGAGATACGAATTTTAGGCCCTTGCAGATCACCTAAAATAGCGACGTGGGTATGATGCTTTTTCGCAATGGCGCGAACCAATGATGCCTGTTTTTGGTGATCTTCTTTTTTACCGTGAGAGAAATTCAACCGCACCATATTCACCCCGGCGAGGATCATCTGTTCCAACACGCCGACAGGCGCCGTAGCCGGACCTAATGTGGCAACAATTTTGGTTCGACGAAACATACCCATGCTCCTTAGCTAACAAGATGAATTTGCGCAGTTATGCCAAAGCATGGGATGGAATATTAAGAAAGTAAAGAAAGCCCTTTGAAAATAGCTGGCTGATTAATCGTAATGCGTCACCCAATCGGTTAGTTTTTCACAAACCCAACGAGGGTCATCCAACGCCAAATCATGCCCACCGCTTAGATGTGGAAAGAGTGGCGCTTGCCAAATTGCGGCCAGACGATAGCTTAATGAGGCGCTAATCCAATGATCATGGCGAGAAACTAATAGCTGCAGCGCTACTTTGGGTGAAAACGAGCAGCTAGCTTTGATAAACAGCTTAAACTGTTTCACCAGTTGCCAACTGTGCAACGATAAAGCGCTTGGCTGTTCAATGAGTTCTGGATGCAATCCCGGCCATGCTGATAAACGTTTAAACCAGCGTTTAGAGTGGCTCGATGTGAACATGGACAAAACGACAATTTTGCTCAACAACCACCAAAGTAGTGGATGCCAGCGCTGCGTTTTATCAATCACCAGCGGGTTAATCAATGTTACGCTTTTCACCTCATCACTAAATTGTTGTTGCCAATAAAGCGCAGCATTTGCCCCGAGCGATAAACTGACGACATGACATTGATGACTTTGGGTTTGTGAATAAAGCAGGTCACGAAAAGTTTCAACTAAGGCTGCTGAGCTCTGCGTTTGGCTGCTCAATTGCTCGCGAAGTGAAACCAAAATCACTTTACGCTGCAGCGTTTGCTCAAGCATCTGTTGAAAATGCTGCCAATAATAATGCTCGCCTAACAATCCTCGAATCAGGACAACGGGGCTCAGATTATCCAGTATCTGTTGTTGCTCTGTCATAACTTTATCCCTACCAGATATCTTTTGCGTGTTTGAGCAAAAGCGAAAAATCCTCATTTATACAGCTTAGATGCGAATTCATAACTTGATGTATTCTCATCCGTGAAGATCTAAGTGTTTTTCCATCTCCACGATGGTCCATTGGCTACCATCATTGGATGCAACAGTGCTCTGGTGAATCGTTTTAAAACCAAAATATTGATAACGATTAAACGCAATTTGGTTGTGTTGATAAACCCCTAATTCCATTCTTTTTACACGAAGTTGATCCCGAGCAAATCCAATCGCATGAGCGATTAACAATCGACCCAGTCCTTGGCGCCGATGTTGTGGATGAACAATCACCCGACATAACCGAATACTGCCTTTACTACAGGGTTTAAGCTGACAGTAACCTAACAGTTGCTCACCATCAATCAGCATACGAGCCCAACCGCCTTGCTCACTATCAAGCAATTTGCTCACACTTAAAGGCCACGAAAGGTTGGGACCTGCAAAAAGCTGGGTTTCCTGAGCATTCGTAGGCCAGCTGGCCAATTGCACCAATCCATTTGGAATACTGGCAATAAACTGCATAATGATCTGCTTTGTGACAAGGATTTTTCATAACTTTACATGGCTTAGCCGAGCTTTACACCTTTAACGCTAAACTTAGTATCGAGATGACGACTAAACAGGGATACATAGATGAAAACATCGATAAAAATTGCTCTGGCAGCAGGTATAGTGCCACTTTTAATGAGCACTACAAGCTTTGCCCGAGGACAAATGAACCATCCAGGCCCAATGGGTGGCCCGATGCAGTTTTGTGCAGGCCCAGGTGGATTCATGGCAGCACTGGCGACACTGAATCTAACCACAGAGCAAAAAGCTAAGTTATTTGACTTACAAGTCAATATGATGAAAGAGCATCATGGTGATTTTAAACACAAAGGGCCAGGTCCGAAAATGGACAAGCCATTTAAACAGATGCAACAGATGATGTTTAGCGATCATTTCGACAAAGAGAAGTTCGCTCACGATATGCAGCAAATGGCGCAGCAACAGCATCACCAAGCAGAAAAATGGATGCAACATCATGCGATTGAACGTGCTG
The DNA here is from genome assembly GCF_046054195.1 of Celerinatantimonas sediminis. NCBI lineage: Bacteria > Pseudomonadati > Pseudomonadota > Gammaproteobacteria > Celerinatantimonadaceae > Celerinatantimonas > Celerinatantimonas sediminis. Next base: position 77,216 of record NZ_JBEQCS010000001.1, on the reverse strand, counting down.
AATTTATGCACAAACAAATTTCCGTGCTAACCAACGCACAAAAAGCCAAATTAAAAGAGATGATGGCCAAACCAAATTGTGGCTTTATGCCAGGCCCAATGCAATAAACGGCGAAGAAGAAGCTCGCCTTGAGCTTCTTCTTAAACCTCTTCAGCGAGCTTTTTTGTATGGCAGCATTCTAACTAATGTATTGTCTTTTCGAATAAAATGATGAAAAAGCGCCGCTAAGCTATGCAACCCCACTAAAAAATAGCCCGTATTAGCTATCAATTCATGAAGCTTATGAAGCTGCACAGATGTTTTAAAATCTTCACCTAAAACAGGTGTCATAATTCCCAAAAAAGGCCACGATTCTTGCTGCAAAGCCAGTGATAAAACCCCCAACACCGGCAAGCTCAAAAAGCAGAGAAACATCAGCCAATGCATAATTTTCGAGGCAATCCGTTGCAACTGGCTAATTGGCGGAACAATAACGACCTCTTTAGAGCGCCGAATAAACACCATAAAGCGCGCTATCATCACCAACCATAACAAGCCGCCACAATTAAAATGTGCAACGCGCAGCAGTTCACTCATTCGGTGATCGAGAATCATATCCTTTAAGTTGATACAAACATAAGCACCAACCACTAAAATAACTGACAACCAGTGCAGCCCAATCGTCCAAGATGAAAACCGTTGCATAGCGCTCATGCTCCTGCATTGATTGAGTTTATAAAATCGACCCTTGCTCTATTTATAGCCTAATCATGCAACCACATTGTTATTAACCTATATGTAAATAATCATTTTAATAACAAAATGGAATAATTGAATAAAATGGTCATGTTTATAATGGCATTAGTCACTATGAAGGAATAAAGAATTTATGAAACGTTGGAGCAAAATTTTTGCAATCGCCACTTTACTCATGGCTGTTTGCGCACCATCAGCATTTGCCCAGAAACAAGTTGTAAAAGTAGGCATGTCAGGCGGTTACTTTCCATTTACTTTCGTTCGCGATGATAAATTGCAGGGCTTTGAAGTCGATGTATGGAACGCCATTGGCAAGCAAAATAATTATGATGTGAAATTTGTCACCGCCAGTTTCTCTGGATTATTTGGTCTGTTAGAAACAGGTCGAATCAATACGATTTCAAATCAAATAACCATCACCGCACAGCGCAAAGCAAAATATTTGTTTTCAAACCCATATGTGATTGACGGGGTACAGATTACCGTTCGTAAGGACAATAAAGATATCCATTCTTTAAAAGATCTGAACGGTAAAACAGTCGCCGTTGACTTAGGCAGTAACTTTGCTCAGATTTTGGAAAAATATAACAAAGAACATAACGGTACGATCAAAATCAAAACCTTTGAAACAGGGGTTGAACAGGTTGTAGCCATGGGCCGAGCAGATGCCTACGTGATGGACCGACTATCAGCGGCTCAATTGATCAAAAAATCGAACTTGCCATTAAAACTGGCAGGCAAACCGTTTTCTAAAATTGAAAATGCTTGGCCATTTGTGAACAATGCTAAAGGACGTCAACTGCGCGATCAGGTAAACAAAGCTCTGGCGCAGCTACGTAAAAATGGCACATTGAAAAAAATCTCTGAAAAATGGTTTGATACTGACATTACCAAGTAATCGTCTAAGGCCAATTGAAAAAAACCCGTTGCCTGCGACGGGTTTTTTTATCGCCAAGCACAACACAAAAGGCCAGATAGGCCAAAAGAGGCATTATGAATTTTGATTTTGCATACATGCTCCATCTGTTTCCAATTTTGCTCAAATATCTGAGCACTACGATGGAAATGTCGGTTTTAGGGATGTTCTTTGCCCTAATATTGGCAATTTTAATCGCCAATATTCGCATTTTTCGCATCCCAATTCTGGACCCGCTCAGTCAGCTCTATATCAGCTTTTTCCGTGGGACACCGCTATTGGTACAGATGTTTCTGTTTTTCTACGGACTACCTCAGCTGTTTCCATCGCTGGTGGGCATAGATGCCTTTACCGCAGCGGTGATAGCTCTAACGCTGCACTTTACCTCTTATATGGCTGAAAGCATTCGAGCCGCCATTTTAGGGATTGATCGCAGCCAAATGGAAGCCAGCTTATCGATTGGGATGACCACGCCACAGGCCATGCGCCGCATCATTTTGCCGCAGGCTGCGCGTATCGCCTTTCCATCGTTGGTGAACTACTTTATCGATATGATCAAATCAACATCGCTGGCATTTACCCTTGGCGTTGCAGAGATCATGGCGCAGGCAAAACTTGAAGCCGCTTCAAGCTTTAAATATCTCGAAGCTTTTTTAGCCGTGGCAATTATCTACTGGGTCGTCGTGCTTATCATGACACGCGTCCAGATCTGGGCTGAAAAACAGTTAAATAAGGCGTACCAGAGATGATTAAGATAACCAATTTACACAAAAGCTTTGGAGATAGTGAGATCCTCAAAGGAATCGATCTGAGTATCGATAAAGGTGAAATCGTCTGTATTATTGGCTCCAGCGGGACTGGCAAATCAACCTTACTGCGCTGCATTAACTTTTTAGAAAAGCCCAATCAGGGCCAGATTACGATAGGTTCTCATTCGGTTGATGTAACCAAAGCCAAACGCAGTGACATTTTAGCGCTGCGCCGCGCTTGCGGGTTTGTCTTTCAAAACTATGCATTGTTCGCCCACATGACCGCTCGCGCAAATATTGCCGAAGGGCTCATCACCGTACAGAAAAAAAATCGCAAAGACGCCTTAAAAATAGCAGACCAGATCCTCGCAGATATTGGTCTAGCCGATAAAGGCGATGCATATCCGGCGGCGCTCTCAGGCGGTCAGCAGCAGCGGGTCGGAATTGCTCGAGCAATGGTTTTAGAGCCAGAGATATTATTGTTTGATGAGCCAACCTCAGCGCTTGATCCAGAATGGGTTGGTGAAGTACTCGCATTGATGAAAAAACTCGCCCAGCGCCACCAAACAATGGCTATCGTGACTCACGAAATGCAGTTTGCCAAAGATGTTGCAGACCGAGTGATCTTTATGGCCGAAGGCAATATTGTTGAGCAAGGAACACCCCAAGCAATATTTGATGCCCCTCAAGACCCACGCTTAAAGCGTTTTTTAAATCAGGTGGCTAACGGCTAATTTTAACAAAAGAGCCCGTTTTAAAACCGATATCAATCTGTGATATCGGTTTTTTTATGCCTGTTTACCGCCCAAGAGCTCAATATTTTTTTGGCCAAACATCAGTTTTTGTCCAAAGATTGCGATTTTCGTGCAGAAAAACTAAAAAAATTTTTAAGCGCAGTTGAATTGATCACCGACTTTTACACAGGCAGATTTTTATCTCTTTTGGGATAAGTGATCATAAAAGTGATCACAACATCAGGATCTTCGCACTTGATCAGTTGATTTAACCAAGCGAATATCAGGTGCACAAAATGTGGATCAACTGTGACTTTTATTCGATCTTAATTTATAGTCGCAACAGCATTTTGTGGAAAATAGCTAACGAGAAAATATTCATCCACAAAAATATGCGTTTATTTTTATCTTCTTTTTGAGTGAGGAGCCGTTATGGACATTGATCTCATCGTGGGATCTATGATGGGTGCAGCTGAATATGTAGCCGACGAATTAGAACAGAATTTAATGGACAAACACCAGGTAACACAACATCTGGATGCCGACTTAAAAGAACTTACAACCGATGGCAGCCATATCTGGTTAGTTTGTACATCAACTCACGGCGCTGGTGATTTTCCTGATAATATTCAGCCCTTTGTTGACCAACTTGAAGCAAAAAGCCCTGACCTTAGTAAAGTTAAATACGGCATTATTGCGTTAGGCTCTAGCCAATATGACACGTACTGTCAGGCTGGACGACATATGGATGAACTGCTTAGCAAACTAGGTGCAACACGCATTGGTGATCGCTTAGAAATTGATGCTGAAGAGCAACCCGTACCTGAAGATGCAGCATTAGAATGGCTTCCTGGTTGGCGAAATGTATTGGAAGCTCAATAATATATCCACAATCAGCGAATAAATTGTGAATAACGGGATCAATATCCTCTGATCTGAGCAATGTTATTCCTATGGATAACTTAGGACTGCCGATCTGCTGTGGATAAGTAAGGATCTTGATCCCAGCTTCTACGCGATCAGATCAAAGGTTAAGCACATCTTTTGATCTGATATAAACTAATGATCTAAAGCATTTTTTTCCAGTTAATCACAGAAAACCGTCCCCTTAGTAGTAGATCTAATAAAAAAGATCTTTAAATAAGATCTTATATAATTAATAACGATCTTTAAGCTGATCCTATAAAAAATTGATCGTTTCTTCTGAGCCATTAAATCGGTAGAATACACACCCCCTTACATAAGGGATCATTAGAGATTTATGGGGTTAATCAGATGTTCTTAAATCAGCAGTTTGACGTGATCGTGGTTGGTGGCGGTCATGCCGGCACAGAAGCTGCTAGTGCTGCAGCTCGAATGGGGCGTAAAACACTGCTCCTAACACACAATATTGAAACACTTGGACAAATGTCCTGTAATCCAGCTATTGGTGGGATCGGCAAGGGACATCTGGTTAAAGAGATTGATGCAATGGGCGGGATCATGGCACAAGCTGCTGATCGTGGTGGCATTCAATTTCGTACCCTTAATTCAAGCAAAGGCCCAGCTGTTCGAGCAACCAGGGCCCAAGCAGATAGAATTCTATACAAAGCAGCCGTTCGCCAAATGCTGGAAAACCAGCCTAATTTATACCTGTTCCAACAAGCCTGTGATGACTTAGTGGTTGAAGGTGAGAAGGTAACTGGCGTTGTAACTCAAAGCGGCTTAACTTTTCATGCCAAAACGGTTGTATTAACCGTTGGAACGTTTTTGGCTGGACGCATTCATATTGGCTTAGATAACTACGCAGGTGGCCGAGCAGGCGATCCACCAGCGCAGCGTTTAGCTGAGCGCTTACATGAATTACCACTTCGAATCAGCCGTTTAAAAACAGGCACGCCTCCACGGATCGATGGACGAACCATTGATTACTCGGTGATGAAAGAGCAGCCTGGTGATAATCCTGAGCCCGTATTTTCGTTTATTGGCAATCGCAACGATCATCCAGAGCAGATCCCGTGTTATATCGCGCATACCAATTTAAAAACCCACGAGATCATCAAAGGTGGATTGGATCGCAGCCCAATGTTTACCGGTGTGATCGAAGGGGTCGGTCCGCGCTATTGCCCGTCAATTGAAGATAAAATAACCCGCTTTGCTGACAAAGATAGCCATCAGATCTTCATGGAACCGGAAGGGTTAACCACTAACGAAGTTTATCCAAATGGGATCTCCACCAGCCTGCCGTTTGATGTTCAAGTCGAGCTTGTACATTCCATTAAAGGCTTGGAAAACGCGCATATTCTGCGTCCTGGGTATGCAATTGAATATGATTATTTTGACCCTCGCGATCTGAAAATGACCCTTGAAAACAAACACATTCAAGGACTATTTTTTGCCGGCCAAATCAATGGGACAACCGGTTATGAAGAAGCGGGTGCGCAAGGTTTAATTGCCGGGCTCAACGCCGCTCGTATGGCTTGGGATGAAGAAGGTTGGGCACCACGGCGTGAAGAGTCTTACGTTGGGGTGTTAATTGACGATCTTTCAACATTAGGTACGAAAGAACCTTACCGCATGTTCACCAGCCGCGCAGAATATCGTTTATTGCTGCGTGAAGATAATGCCGACATTCGTTTAACTCCAATTGGCCGTAAACTCGGAATGGTCGATGATCATCGCTGGCAACTGTTTAACGATAAAATCGAAGCTGTTGAACAAGAGCGTCAACGGCTGCGCTCAACGTTAGTTCATCCGCGCACCCCTGGAATTGACAAGCTAAATCCGCTTTTGAAAAATCCACTTAACCGTGAGCACCGTCTAGAAGAGATTTTACGTCGCCCTGAGATGACCTATAACAAACTGATGTCTCTGGATTTATTTGGTCCTGGCATCACGCAGCCAAGTGCCGCCGAACAGGTTGAAGTTCAGGTTAAATATGATGGTTACATCAAACGTCAACTTGAAGAAATTGAAAAATCTCGGCGTCATGAGCAAACATTGTTGCCCCATAATATCGATTTTAGCCAAATTAGTGGTTTGTCCAACGAAGTTGTGGCCAAACTCAAAGAAGCGCAACCTGAAACCTTAGGCCAGGCCTCGCGGATTTCTGGGGTGACTCCTGCTGCTATTTCACTTTTGCTGGTTTATCTCAAAAAACATGATTTAGTGCGTAAATCCGCATAAAAAGGTGATCGGGTGCTAAAATCTTTATTAAATGAGCTGCTTAAAGAAGCTAAGCTTAACCTTGAGGCTGGTCAGATTGACCAGCTTATTGCATTGGTTGAATTACTCGATAAGTGGAATAAGGCCTATAATTTAACGTCGGTGCGCGAGCCCAAAGAGATGTTAACTCGTCATATTCTTGATTCACTGGTGGTTAGTGAACATCTGTTAGGTGAGCGGTTTATCGATGTGGGCACCGGTCCCGGATTACCAGGCTTACCGCTGGCAATCGTCAACCCTGATAAACAGTTTGTGCTGCTGGATTCATTGGGTAAGCGAATTCGCTTTATCAAACAGGTCTGTTATGAGTTAAAACTTAATAACGTCAGCGCAGTGCAGTCGCGGGTTGAAAAATATCAGCCAGAGGAAAAATTTGATGGAGTTTTAAGCAGAGCCTTTGCTTCATTGAGTGATATGTTACAGTGGTGTTCTCACTTACCGACAAATCATGGTAAATTCTATGCATTGAAAGGGAGTATCCCTGAGTCGGAAATTGAAACCTTAGATGCTGAGCTAAAAGTCCGTGATATTATTAAGTTACAAGTTCCACGACTTGCAGAGCAGCGTCATCTCATTATCATTGAACCAGTTTCAGATTAAAACAGAGAGTGCCTGTGGCTAAAGTGATTGCGGTTGCCAACCAAAAAGGTGGTGTCGGCAAAACAACGACCAGCGTTAATTTGGCAGCTTCTATGGCTGCGACTAAACGTAAAGTATTGTTAATCGATCTCGACCCACAAGGGAACGCGACGATGGGCAGCGGCGTTGACAAATATGACGTGCCTAAAACAAGTTATGAACTACTGGTTGACGAAGAACCCATCAATGATGTTTTAGTGCATGAAACATCCGGTGGTTATGATTTGCTAGCTGCAAATTCTGATGTAACTGCCGCTGAAATTAAGCTGATGGAGTTTTTTGCCCGCGAAGTTCGTCTGCGCAATGCTATTGCTCCGGTTCGTGAGTATTACGATTATATATTTATTGATTGTCCGCCATCGCTGAATATGTTGACAGTGAATGCCATGGCTGCAGCCGATTCGGTGTTAGTGCCCATGCAGTGTGAATATTATGCCTTAGAAGGCTTAACGGCGTTGATGGACACTATTAGCAAATTAGCCTCAATAGTAAACCCAGATCTTAAAATCGAAGGGATTTTGCGAACCATGTTCGATCCGCGAAATCGTCTCGCTGCTGATGTTGCCGCACAGCTTAAACAGCATTTTGGCGAAAAAGTATACCGGACTGTTATTCCTCGCAACGTCCGTTTAGCGGAAGCACCTAGTTTCGGTAAACCCGCTATGTATTACGATAAAACTTCTAATGGTGCGAAAGCATATTTGGCATTAGCTGGCGAAATTATCCGTCGTCAGGAATCCAGTCGAACAAAAGTTGCGAGTTAATTTTTCATGGGAGCTGATTTTTCAATGACGTCTCGTAAACGTGGTCTAGGTAAAGGTTTAGATGTGCTGCTGAGCACTAGTCATTCTGCGCGTCAGCGAGAACAGTCTGAGTTTTCAGCTTCCAGCGAACAAGATGAGCGTGCAGCTCAATCGGATAAAACCCTGCGGACATTGCCCATTGAATGGCTAAAACCTGGGCGTTATCAACCACGTAAAGACATGTCGAGCGAGCTTCTTGAAGAGCTCGCACAATCGATTCAGGCTCAAGGTGTTATTCAACCGATTGTGGTTCGCCCTGTTGATCACGAAAAATTTGAAATTATTGCAGGTGAACGACGTTGGCGTGGTGCTCAATTAGCAGGCTTGCATGACGTCCCTTGTCTGGTTAAAAACGTTGATGATAATGCCGCTATTGCGATGGCGCTGATTGAAAATATTCAGCGTGAAGACCTTAATGCGATGGAAGAAGCGGTGGCTTTACAGCGTTTATTAGATGAATTTTCGCTCACCCATCAACAGGTCGCGGATGCGGTTGGTAAATCGCGTACAGCAATTAGTAATTTATTGCGCCTAAACGGATTAACTGACGATGTTAAGCAGCTTTTAGAGCATGGAGACCTAGAAATGGGCCATGCCAGAGCATTATTATCGCTTGATGGTGAAAAACAAGTTGAAGCAGGTCGCATAATTGCAGCCAAAGGCTTGACGGTTCGTGAGACCGAAAAGTTAGTTAAAAAGTTATTAAACCCCTCCTCTAGTTCCGTTTCTACCCCCTTAGATCCGGATGTTGAAAGATTACAGCAACGTTTATCGGAACAGCTTGGTTCTGTTGTAAAAATACAGCAATCCAAACAAGGTAAAGGTAAATTAGTGATCAACTACACATCTTTAGCCGAATTAGATCAAATCATTAATAAATTTAACTAAAATAATGCATTTGTTTTGTAAGTTTATTTCTCTAATCACTGAAATCATCATATTACCATGTAATAAATTGACATGAGTCAACGCCTTATAAAGGCAACAGGTTGAATATATGGATGGCTGGTTTCTATTGATGAAATAGCTCTGTTATATAACGCGAAAGTTATATTTGTGAAAAAATTTAGCGTTGTTAACAACATTGCAATGGCTATTTAGCAACGTATAATTGCAATTTTGTTGGTGGCAGACGGGCCTATTACCGATTCAGCCAGGGAGTCTTTTCGTGTCGGGACATTTCTTTGAGTATACGCGCCGGCGAGTGTTTTTCCTGATTGGTCTCCAGGCCTGTTTTATCTGCCTCTTAGTATTTGGGACTGCGTTATTTAAACAAAAACAAATTGTTTTATCTGTTTTTGTGGGTTCCATGATATTTTTTATTTCTAACTGGTGTTTTATGTTATTTTCTCTTCGAAAATATAGTATTTTGTCGCCAGAATTAGCGGTAAAAAATATCTATATTGGTCAGGCAATGAAACTGGCTTTGGTAGTAGGACTTGGTGTTGTTTTTATACATCTTTTTGCGGTTAATGCTTTAGCTGTATTGTTTAGCTTTATCGTAAGTGTATTGGCGCACTGTTTTACTCTTTTACTTATATTTCAAAGTAGATAATTAAGTGGGGCTTATTGTATGGCTGCAACTGGAGAACAGATGTCTTCTGCTGAATATATATCACACCACTTGCATAATCTGCAGGTTGGGACTGGTTTTTGGCAGTTCAACATCGACTCATTGTTTTGGTCGGTCCTATTAGGTGTGCTTTTTTTATGGTTATTTAGAGCCTGTGCAAAAAAAGCGACTACCCATGGTGTACCGGGTAAGATGCAATGTTTTATCGAGATAATTGTCGAGTTTGTGGATAACTCCGTTAAAGATATTTTTCATGGCAAAAATAAAGTTATTGCGCCGCTGTCTTTGACTATCTTTGTTTGGGTTTTCCTGATGAATTTTATGGATTTACTCCCAATTGATTATCTCCCTTACGTAGCTGAACACTGGATTGGTTTGCCTAATATGCGCGTCGTTCCATCGGCCGATGTGAATATTGATATGTCTATGGCTTTGGCAGTCTTTGTTTTAGTTATCTTTTATAGTTTGAAGGTTAAAGGTCTCGGTGGTTTTATTAAAGAACTAACCATGCAACCTTTTAACCACTGGGCGTTTATTCCAATCAACTTTATCCTGGAAATGGTTTCACTACTTTCTAAACCATTATCTTTAGGACTGCGGTTGTTTGGGAATATGTACGCAGGGGAACTGATTTTCATTCTGATTGCAGCTTTGCTGCCATGGTGGATTCAGTGGCTTCTGTCTGTTCCGTGGGCTATTTTCCACATTCTGATTATTACATTGCAAGCGTTTATCTTTATGGTCCTGACGATCGTATATCTGTCTCAGGCAAGTGAAGATCATTAATTTTTAAACTCTATTGTTTTATAAACATAGTCGATAGAAAACTGGAGAAACTAATGGAAAATTTGAGTTTTGATCTGCTGTACATTGCCGCGGGTATCATGATGGGGTTAGCGGCTATTGGTGCTGCTATCGGTATCGGTATTTTAGGTGGTAAATATTTGGAAGGTGCAGCTCGTCAACCTGATATGATTCCTCTGTTACGTACGCAATTCTTCATCGTTATGGGTCTGGTCGATGCGATCCCTATGATTGCTGTTGGTCTGGGTCTGTATGTCATGTTTGCGGCCGCTTAGAAGAATAGTGTTTAATCGCTATTTTTTGATATTTTATTCATTATTTTAGAGAGGTATTGCAGTGAATCTCAATGCAACCATCCTCGGCCAGGCTATCGCTTTTATTATCTTTGTCTGGTTTTGCATGAAATTCGTATGGCCACCAATTATGAAAGCCATCGAAGATCGTCAGAAAACAATCGCTGATGGTTTACAAAGTGCAGAACGGGCAAAAAAAGATTTGGAATTAGCAAAAGCTAAATCTTCAGATCAGCTGAAAAGCGCCAAAAACGAAGCCGCCGTCATCATCGAACAGGCGAATAAACGTAAAGCCCAGATCCTTGATGAAGCGAAACAAGAAGCTGTCAGTGAACGAGAAAAAATCGTCTCGCAAGGGCAGGCTGAATTAGAAGCCGAACGTAATCGTCTTCGTGAAGAGCTGCGCGCTCAAGTCGCGGCACTCTCTGTCCTTGGAGCTGAAAAAATTATTCAGCGTTCCATCGATGCAGATGCCAATAAAGATATCATCGATCAAGTGCTCAAGGAGCTGTAGAGGGGTAAGGGTTTATGGCTGAACAAAGAACCATTGCTCGCCCTTACGCGAAGGCTGCGTTTGAGTATGCTGTGGAGCATCAAGCAATCGATAAATGGGGTGAAATGCTGGGATTTGCCAGTTTAGTCGCTCAAGATTCCCAAATGGAGGAATTTTTATCGAACGCTGATAAAACCCAACTGATGGCTGACGTTTTCGTCAACGTTTGTGGGGATGCGCTCGACGAGCACGGTCAGAACCTGATTAAGGTAATGGCTGAAAACAAACGACTAGGAGTCCTTCCTTCGGTCTGTGAACAATTTATGGAGTTCCGTGCGGAACACCAAAAAGAGATTGTCGTACAGGTTGAAAGTGCGGCCGAACTGTCACAGTCGCAGCTGCAAGAGTTATCGAGCGCATTGGAAAAACGATTTGCGCGTAAAGTGCAGCTAGAATGCAGTGTCAACAGTGATTTAATTGCCGGGATGGTAATTACCGCTGGCGATACAGTGATTGATAGCTCTGTTAAAGGGCAACTGGCAAAACTGTCTGACACGCTTAAAGCGTAATTGGGGAATAGAGCATGCAACTGAATTCCACTGAGATTAGTGAACTGATCAAAGAACGAATTGACCAGTTTCAGGTTGTAAGTGAAGCTCGTAATGAAGGTACTATCGTTTCTGTAAGTGATGGTATCTTGCGAATTCATGGCCTTGCTGAAGTTATGCAAGGTGAAATGATCGAGCTTCCTGGCAATCGATTTGCACTCGCACTTAACTTGGAACGTGATTCCGTTGGTGCGGTTGTTATGGGGCCTTATGCCGATTTGGCCGAAGGCGATAAAGTTAAAAGTACTGGCCGTATTTTAGAAGTTCCAGTTGGCCGTGGTCTGTTGGGCCGCGTCGTTAACACTCTGGGACAACCTATTGACGGTAAAGGCGCAGTTGAACACGATGGGTTCTCACCTGTTGAAGTTATTGCACCTGGGGTTATGGCTCGTAAGTCAGTTGATAAACCTGTTCAAACTGGTTTAAAAGCAATTGACGCAATGATTCCAATCGGCCGTGGTCAACGTGAGTTGATTATTGGTGACCGTCAAACTGGTAAAACTGCAATTGCTGTAGATACCATTATTAACCAGAAAGATGCTGGTATTAAATGTATCTATGTTGCGATTGGCCAGAAAGCATCAACCATTGCTAACGTGGTTCGTCAATTAGAAGAACATGGCGCAATGGCTTATACCACCGTTGTTGCAGCATCAGCATCTGATACCGCTGCACTGCAATATCTGGCGCCTTACTCAGGCTGTGCCATGGGTGAGTATTATCGTAACCGTGGTGAAGATTCACTGATTATTTATGATGACTTGTCTAAACAGGCTGTCGCTTATCGTCAGGTTTCTCTATTGCTGCGTCGTCCACCAGGTCGTGAAGCTTTCCCTGGGGATGTGTTCTACCTGCACTCTCGTTTGCTCGAACGTGCCGCTCAGGTTAACGAAGACTTCGTTGAAGAGTTCACCAAGGGTGAAGTTAAAGGTAAATCTGGTTCATTGACTGCTTTGCCAATCATTGAAACTCAGGCTGGGGACGTTTCAGCGTTCGTACCAACCAACGTAATTTCGATTACCGATGGTCAGATCTTCTTGACTACTCAGTTGTTTAACTCAGGTGTTCGTCCTGCGGTTGACCCTGGTATTTCGGTATCTCGAGTTGGTGGTGCGGCTCAGACGAAAATCATCAAAAAACTTTCTGGTGGTATTCGTACAGCTCTGGCTCAGTATCGTGAATTGGCAGCGTTCGCTCAGTTTGCATCCGACCTTGATGATACAACTCGTAAACAGTTGGACCATGGTCAGAAAGTAACTGAGTTGATGAAACAGAACCAGTTCTCTCCTCGCTCAGTTGCTGAACAAGCTCTTAGCTTGTATGCCGCTGAAAAAGGGTTCCTGGATGATGTTGAAGAGAAGAAAATTGTCGATTTCGAATTGGCATTGCTCTCTTATGCAAAAGCAGAACACGCAGAACTGTTAGCCACTATCAACGAAACAGGTGATTACAACGATGAGATTGATGGCAAATTGAAAGCATTGTTAGAAGCTTTCAAATCAACTCAAACTTGGTAATTCACCGATAGGAGCATAACTTTATGGCCGGCGCAAAAGAGATTAAAGGTAAAATCGGGAGTGTTCAGAACACTCAGAAAATTACCAAAGCGATGCAAATGGTTGCCGCCAGTAAAATGCGTCGCTCCCAGGAGCGTATGGAATCAAGTCGTCCATATGCACGAACAATGCGCAAAATGATCGGTCATATCGCGCTTGGTAAGTTGGAGTATAAACATCCTTATACTTTAGAACGTCCTGCCAAGCGTGTTGGTTATATCATCGTCTCAAGTGACCGTGGGTTGTGTGGCGGTTTGAACATTAACTTGTTCAAACAAGCCATCAGCGATATGAAACAGTGGAATGACCAAGGTGTTGAAGTTGATTTAGCACTTTTGGGTTCCAAAGCCACTGGTTTTTTCAACTCCCACGGTGGACACGTTGTGGCTCAAAATTCAGGTTTGGGAGATGATCCCTCACTTGATGAATTAGTCGGGACAGTCCGGGTGATGCTGGATGCGTATGACGAAGGTCGCTTAGACCGCCTGTTTTTGGTTTATAACCAGTTCGTCAACACGATGATCCAGAAACCAAAAGTCGATCAGATTTTGCCTCTGCCTAAAGCAGATGATCCGGAAATTGCTAAACGCAATTGGGACTATATCTATGAGCCTGATGCTCGGGATATCTTAAATACTTTGATGTCTCGATATGTTGAATCGCAAGTGTACCAGGCATCTGTAGAAAACTTGGCATGTGAGCAAGCAGCCCGAATGATTTCCATGAAAGCTGCAACTGACAACGCCAGCAGCCTGATAGACACACTGCAGTTGGTTTACAACAAAGAACGTCAGGCCGCCATTACCCAAGAACTGACAGAAATTGTCTCCGGGGCTGCAGCAGTTTAATGGCAGCGAAAGCATAAAGAATTTAGAGGAATCAACATGAGTAACGGTAACATCGTCCAGGTTATTGGCGCTGTTGTGGACGTTGAGTTTCCACTGGACAGTGTGCCTCACGTCTATCATGCTCTGAAGCTTGAAAGTGCCGACTTGGTACTGGAAGTTCAGCAGCAAATTGGCGGTGGCGTTGTTCGTTGTATCGCAATGGGCTCATCTGATGGGCTGGTTCGTGGTATGGCCGCTAGTAACACTGGCAAAGGTATTGAAGTGCCTGTTGGCGAGGGAACTTTAGGACGTATTATGAACGTTCTGGGTGAACCTGTTGACGGCGTTGGTGAAATTAAAACTGACGAAAAATATGTTATTCACCGTGATGCACCAACTTATGAAGAACAATCTAATGCGATTGAGCTTCTCGAAACTGGTGTAAAAGTGATTGACCTTATCTGCCCATTTGCTAAGGGTGGTAAAATTGGTCTGTTCGGTGGTGCTGGGGTTGGTAAAACCGTCAACATGATGGAGCTTATTAACAACATCGCGACCGCTCACTCTGGTCTGTCTGTATTCGCAGGGGTTGGTGAACGTACCCGTGAAGGGAACGACTTCTACTACGAAATGAAAGAATCAGGCGTTATCGATAAAGTGGCCATGGTTTATGGTCAGATGAACGAGCCACCAGGAAACCGTCTGCGTGTTGCTCTAACAGGCTTGACCATGGCGGAACGCTTCCGTGATGAAGGCCGTGATGTATTGCTGTTCATCGATAACATTTATCGTTATACCTTGGCCGGTACTGAAGTATCAGCACTGTTAGGTCGTATGCCTTCAGCGGTTGGTTATCAGCCTACTTTGGCTGAAGAAATGGGTGTTCTGCAAGAACGTATTACGTCAACTAAAACTGGTTCTATTACCTCTATCCAAGCGGTATACGTACCAGCCGATGACTTGACTGACCCATCACCAGCAACTACGTTTGCCCACTTGGATGCAACCGTTGTATTGTCTCGTAACATTGCAGCATTAGGTCTGTATCCAGCCGTGGATCCATTGGATTCAACCAGTCGTCAGCTTGATCCGCTAGTTATTGGTCAAGAACATTACAGCGTTGCTCGTGGTGTTCAGACTGTATTGCAGCGTTATAAAGACTTAAAAGACATCATCGCCATTTTGGGGATGGATGAACTGTCTGAAGACGATAAACTGGCAGTTGCACGGGCTCGTAAAATCGAACGTTTCTTGACTCAGCCATACCATGTAGCTGAAGTATTTACTGGTGAACCTGGTATTTACGTGCCATTGAAAGAAACTATCCGCGGCTTTAAAGGCATTTTGAATGGCGAGTATGATGATCTGCCAGAACAAGCCTTCTTGTATTGCGGTTCTATCGATGACGCGGTTGAAAACGCTAAGAAAATGTAATCTTTCCACTTTTTGATAGTGGATTGAGGAGGCTATCATGGCAGCAATGACAGTCCATCTGGATGTGGTTAGTGCTGAGGACAAATTGTTCTCAGGGCTAGTTGAGAGCATTCAGGTGACCGGTCAGGAAGGGGAACTTGGTATTCGTTATGGCCATGCTCCATTGCTGACCCCGATTAAGCCCGGTATGGTTCGTATCGTTAAACAACACGGAGAACCGGAAGTCATTTATCTTTCGGGCGGTATTTTAGAAGTTCAGCCAAACTTAGTAACTGTTTTGGCTGATACTGCAATCCGTGGCGAAGACTTGGATCGCGCTAAAGCTGAAAAAGCGAAAAAATCAGCTGAAGAACGAATCAATAATCCGCATAGCGATATCGATTATGCTCAGGCTCACAGCGAGTTGATGAAAGCCATTGCTCAGCTGCGTGTTCTGGATATGGTGAAAAGTCGTTAAGCGTACGAACAAGGCTTATTAAATAGTGAAGGCAACCATTTTGGTTGCCTTTTTTTATTTATGATTATTTGAAATTTTTATTTTAAAAATATTTGATGTTTTAGTTAATTTATGATTTCATAACAGAACAATTTGTATTCGGTTTATCCCGGATCGTAAGCGTTTAACGTTAACCAACGCGCTGTTTAGTCCATGTTGTTCGTGGCAGCGCGTTGTGTCTGATCGTTTATGACAGCATGGACTCTTTGAATCAATTAGGAGAGTCAGATGGTTGTTGAAATGCGAAATGATACGGTTCGTCTAGCCTGGCTAACTGCATCATTATTTATCGCTTATCTAGCCGTTGCGACGGCACTTCCTGTTATCCCTATCTATGTATCCCATGGATTACATTTTAGTAATTCACTCGGCGGCTTAGCTGTTGGTATCTCATTTCTATCGACGATTTTAACGCGTGGTTATGCAGGAAAATTTGCTGATACTTATGGTGCTAAAAAATGTGTCTGGCGGGGATTTGCCTGTTATGGCGTGGCCAGTTTACTCTGCTTAGTTTCCACCTGGCATGGTTTACACCCTTGGGTCGCCTATGCGTTATTGATTGTTGGCCGATTATTATTAGGCCTTGGTGAAAGTCAGGCGTTGGTCGGGATTAACTTGTGGGGAATTGGCCTGTTAGGGCCGAGTCATTCAGGGCGTGTCATGGCTTGGGTTGGTGCTGGCATGTATGGCGCTTTTGCGGTCGGTTCGGTACTTGGTGTTGGTGTCTACCAACATACTGGGATTGTGGTTGTGATGACTCTTGGGGTTATCCTGCCGCTCATTGGATGGTTAATTAGCATCCCTATTCCAGCGGCGAAACCAACTCGTAGTAAAAGTAATGCGCAGCCACCGTTTGTTAAAATTGTTGGACAAGTCTTTAAACCGGGTGCCGTGGTTTGTTTGCAAGGGATTGGTTTTGCGGTAATTGGCGCCTTTTGCTCGCTGTATTTTATGCAGCAACATTGGGGATATGCCGGAACCGGCTTAACTTTCTTTGGCTGTGGCTTTGTGATTTCCCGATTATTATTTGGTTCTTTGCCTGATCGCATTGGCGGGATCAAAGTTGCCTTGCTCTCTATTATTGTTGAAGCCATTGGTCAGTATATGCTGTGGTTAGCCCCTAATCTCTATTTTGGTTTAGCGGGGGCTTTATTAACTGGGCTTGGTTGTTCAATGATCTTCCCATCGATGGGGATTGTGGTGGTCAAAGAGATCCCAGCCCATATTCGCGGGAGTGCCTTGGGCGCATTTTCAGCCTTTCAGGATTTAGCCTATGGTATTTCAGCGCCAATTACCGGGATTGTTGCTGACCATTATGGTTATGGCAGTGTTTTTGCCATTGGTGGTGTTGCAGCGACTGTTGGGGTGGTACTGATTATTCGCATGGCTTTGGTTCGCCGCCAACAAGAAGTTTCGCAATCGGCATAAAAACCTTTGAGATACGTCTTAGGGCTGATAGATAACATGTGAAATTGCTATACTATCAGCTCTATAAATTGAAATGACTAAGCTAAGCAATTTATGGATTGCTTAGCTTTTTTATATCCGTTTTTCTCATCATTAGTTGGAGTCGTGCATGAAGTTAAGTGTGGTTATCCTGGCAGCCGGGAAGGGGACCCGGATGCATTCTCGTCTGGCAAAAGTTCTCCATCCGATTGCTGGTAAAGCAATGGTTCAGCACGTTATTGATACCGCGCGCGCGCTAGGTAGTGCCAATATCCATCTGGTTTACGGTTATGGTGGTGAGCAGTTAAAAGCAGCCTTAACAGGGGATGACCTAAATTGGGTCGAACAAACTGAGCAACTTGGTACTGGCCATGCGATGCAACAAGCCGCTCCCTATTTTAGCGATGATGAAACGGTATTGATGCTCTACGGGGATACACCGCTCGTTGAAACCGAAACCCTCAAACGGTTAATGGCGGAAAAACCTGATGATGGCATCGCACTATTGACGGTGAAACAGGATGATCCAACCGGATATGGCCGAATTATTCGTGATTCACAAGGACATATTACCGCCATTGTTGAGCATAAAGATGCAAGCGCTGAGCAGCGCACGATTAATGAAGTGAACACGGGCATCATGGCCAGTAGTGGTAAAGATTGGAAACATTTTCTGTCTAAACTCTCCAATGACAACGCCCAGAAAGAATATTACGCCACCGATGTGATTGCGTTGGCCGTGAATGAAGGGCGCTCGATTGGTTATGTTGAAGCGTTAAGCGCTAATGAAGTTGCAGGCGTAAATAGCCGTGTGCAGCAAGCCGCCCTTGAGCGAGCTTATCAGCTCAAACTTGCCAATAAACTTTTAACCTTTGGTGTGTCTTTAGCTGATCCCGCCCGCTTTGATTTGCGCGGCAGCTTAGAACATGGCTCAGATTGCTTTATCGATGTGAACTGTGTTTTTCAAGGTAAAGTGGTTTTGGGCAATGATGTGAGTATTGGTGCTAACTGCGTTTTAAGTGATTGCGAGATTGGCGATGGCTGTGAAATTAAACCCAATACCGTCATTGAAGGCGCTATCCTTGAAAAAGGCAGCTCTGCAGGGCCGTTTGCGCGGATGCGACCAGGTGCTAAATTAGCCGAAGATGCCCATATTGGCAATTTCGTTGAAATGAAAAAAGCTTCCTTAGGTAAAGGTTCCAAATGTGGCCACTTAACTTATCTTGGAGATGCTCAAATTGGTGCCAATGTGAACATCGGCGCAGGGACCATTACCTGTAATTATGACGGCGTGAATAAATTTAAAACGGTGATTGAAGATGGTGCTTTCATCGGTAGTGATTCGCAGTTAGTTGCTCCCGTTCATATTGGCAAAAACGCAACAATTGCCGCAGGTTCAACCGTGACCAAGGATGCGCCAGCCGAACAGTTAACCATTTCTAGAACGCCTCAAACTGTGGTTCCTCATTGGCAGCGGCCAGTTAAAAAATCTTAAGCTAACACGTTGTTATCGGCATCTTGTCAGATGCCGATTTTATTTTGTATTCACATATAAAAAGGAGCCGCTGTGAAGTTTCATCTGGTGACCGAACGTGCTCAGGTGGTGTTACTGCAACCTGGATTAGCGCCATTTTTAACCGACTATAAAATTCGCAATCGCGACCATTTGGCACCTTGGGAACCGCCGAGAAGCGAAGCGTATTTCACATTAAAAAACACCCAGCAAACCATTGCCGCGCTATTAAAACTTTATCATCAAGATCTTGCTTTGCCGCTGGTGGCGCTTGATCGCGATGGGCAAAAAGTCATTGCAACGGTTAATGTCTCGAATATTGTTCGTGGGATTTTTCAGGCCGCTCACCTTGGCTATGGATTAGATGAGAGATATCAAGGCCGTGGGGTTATGAATGAGATCTTATCGGATGCCATCCCGGAAATATTCACCCAGCTTAAGTTGCATCGATTAATGGCAAACTACATTCCAACAAATCAGCGCAGTGGTGCACTCTTGCAACGTCTTGGCTTTGCCAAAGAGGGGATAGCGAAAGACTATCTATTTATTAATGACCAATGGCAGGATCACATTCTTACCGCCAAAACCAATCCCCATTTTCAGTTTTAATTTTTACTCCCTTCCTGTTGAGCCGAATAAACCTGCCGATTTTTGGCTCGGTGGGTTGATCTTATCTTTCGAATTGATCATAATAAGTTTCAGTTTGAAACTTAAATAAGTTGTTTTCATGGCAAAGCGTAATACTCAGCAACGACGACGTCTGATTATCGAGCAGTTAAATGCCTCGGGTGAATTAAAGGTTGATCAACTAGCTCAACAGTTTAATACATCAGAAGTCACCATTCGTAAAGACTTAGCTGAGTTAGAAGAAAATGGGTTATTGCTCCGTCGTTATGGTGGCGCGGTGCCTTTGCCAAGTGAACTGCTGATCGAAACAAACGAACAAGAAGTTTCGAAACGAAAGAAATTGATTGCAACTGCTACTGCTGGACTAATTAAAGATCACCATCGAATCATCTTGGATTCAGGCTCAACAACAGCCGCTTTAATCCCGGAATTATCAGCCAAACAAGGGTTGGTGGTGATGACCAACTCCTTGTCGATAGCCGCTGCACTGCGTGAGCTTGAAAATGAGCCCGTACTTTTGATGACCGGAGGCACTTGGGATCCGCATTCAGAAGCGTTTCAGGGCAAAGTTGCAGAGGAAGTGCTCAAGTCATATGACTTCGACCAGCTGTTTATCGGCGCCGATGGCATTGATGTTGAACGCGGCACTACCACGTTTAACGAACTGTTTGGTTTGAGCCGCGTGATGGCTGATGTTTCAAGAGAGGTCATCGTGATGGCCGAGTCCAATAAAGTGGGGCGCAAGATGCACAACCTCGAACTTTCGTGGCAGCAGATAACAACTTTGGTTACCGATCACCAAATCGCTGATGAAGACCGACAAGCCATTGAGGCTCAGGGTGTCCAGGTCATTTTAGCGTAACGAATTTAACGACAGAATTAACAGATTGAGGGTACGGATATGTGTGGAATTGTAGGGGCAGTTGCGCAGCGCGATGTCGCTGACATTCTGGTTGAAGGCTTACATCGTTTGGAATATCGCGGTTATGACTCAGCTGGTGTTGCCACCATTGATGCCAGTGGTGAGCTGCAGCGCGTTCGTTGTGTGGGCAAAGTTCAGGCACTTAAAGACGCGTTAGCCCAATCACCATTAAACGGTGGAACGGGTATTGCTCATACACGCTGGGCAACTCATGGCGAACCAAGTGAACGCAATGCTCATCCACATGTTTCATGTGGAACAATTGCGGTTGTGCACAACGGTATCATTGAAAACTATCAGCCACTTCGGCAAATGCTCAAAGACAAAGGTTATGAGTTTACCTCTGATACTGACACCGAAGTGATTGCGCATTTGATTCATGATCTGCTTAAAACTCATAGCTCGCTGCGTGAAGCTGTGCAAGTGGCTAGTTCTCAATTAGAAGGCGCCTATGGGATGGCAATCATGGATAAACGTCATCCTGAAAGCATTGTCGTTGCTCGTTCTGGTAGCCCGCTGGTGATTGGCTATGGGCTCGGTGAGAACTTTGTGGCTTCCGACCAATTGGCTCTTTTACCTGTGACTCGTCGCTTTTCTTATCTTGAAGAAGGCGATGTGGCGCAAATTACGCGTCAGTCTGTCACCATCTTTGATAAAAATGGCGAACTGGTTGAACGGGAAATTACCGAATCAAGCGCCTCTCATGACAGTGGCGATAAAGGCCAATATAAACACTTTATGGCCAAAGAAATTTTTGAACAGCCCCAAGCACTGCAACAGACTTTAGAAGGGCGCATTAAAGGCGGTAGTGTGCTCGATAGTGCCTTTGGCGCTCAAGCCGGGGAATTGTTGCCAAATATTGAACATGTGCAGATTATTGCGTGTGGTACTTCTTATAACTCAGGGATGGTTTCTCGCTATTGGTTTGAAGAGTTAGCCGGTGTTTCTTGTAATGTGGAAATTGCCTCTGAGTTTCGTTATCGCCGTTCATTTGTTCCGAAAAATAGCCTGTTAGTGACGCTTTCACAAAGTGGTGAAACAGCTGACACTTTAGCGGCCTTACGGTTAGCCAAAGATATGGGCTACATGGCATCACTGACTATCTGTAACGTTGCGGGCTCTTCATTGGTTCGTGAATCCGATATGGCTTATATGATGAATGCAGGCGTTGAAATTGGTGTCGCCTCGACCAAAGCCTTTACCGTACAGCTGGCTGCATTGTTGATGCTGGTGGTCGCTATTGGCCGTCATAAAGGACTCGATAAAGCTAAAGAGCAGGAAATTGTGCAAGGGTTGTTGAGTTTACCTGCCAAAATTGAGCAGACGCTGACCCTTGATAAAGAGATTGAACAGCTCGCCGAAGAGTTTGCCGATAAGCAACATAGCCTGTTTTTAGGTCGCGGTAGTCAGTATCCAATCGCGCTTGAAGGGGCTCTTAAAATGAAAGAGATCTCTTATATTCACGCTGAAGCCTATGCGGCAGGGGAACTTAAACACGGACCGCTGGCGCTAATTGATGCCCAGATGCCAATTATTGTTGTGGCTCCTAACAACGAATTATTGGAAAAACTGAAATCGAACATCGAAGAAGTACGTGCCCGTGGTGGTTTGTTGTATGTATTTGCCGATAAAGACGCTAACTTCAAAAGCGATGAAACCATGAAGGTTATCAATCTTCCGCATATCGATGAGCTGATTGCCCCAGTGATCTACACCGTTCCAACACAATTGTTAGCTTACTATGTTGCTTTAATTAAAGGCACCGATGTCGATCAGCCGCGCAACTTGGCAAAATCAGTTACAGTTGAATAGATATTTTCTTTCAATAAAACTATAAAAGCTCAACTACTGCTCGTTTAAATGGCGATAATCGAATAGGTTATCGCCATTTTTTAATCATCAAAGTTCAACTGTAATCGGATAATAAAGTTTGATCAAAGTTAATATAGTTTGATCATTTTTGACGTTTTATGATGATTATTTCTGACTCAATTTTGCCCCATTATTGGCTAGGCTATTTTTACTTTGCAATAGATTTGATCGCATTTTAATCTAATTTATTAATGGCAAATAATACTCATACGCTCACAGAGCCATAGATAGCAAGGTGCAGTAACATCGTCTGCATCTCATGATAATTTATGAATTTGCATATCTTGCGCACAATGAGAATGTGCGCTATTATCGTATCATTGATGCACAATAAGACTGTGCAATAGCATGGCGGTAAATTTTAAAGATAACTGGCTCGAAGCGTTCTACGAAGAGGATGCGCGACATCGTTTAATCCCTAATACTATCGAGAATGCTTTGTTTCGTAAGCTTGAAATATTAGATGCAGCAAAAGCTGAATCTGACTTGAGGGTTCCACCGGGTAACCGGTTCGAACACCTTGAGGGGAACTTGAAAGATTGGTGCTCTATACGAGTGAACAAACAGTATCGTTTGGTTTTTAAATGGGTTAACGGTGTAGCAGAAGACACCTATTTAGACCCTCATAAATATTGAGGTAAGGGTAATGCGTAGAACTAAACGTCGTCCAGTTGGTGTAGGTGAAATGCTCAAGCTTGAGTTCTTAGAGCCTATGGAAATTACATCCAAAACTTTAGCTGAAGCAATGGGTGTGCATAGAAATACAGTTAGTCACTTGATTAACGGTGGTACTTTGACTGCACCACTTGCAATTAAACTTGCGGCTGCGCTAGGCAATACCCCAGAGTTTTGGCTTAATATCCAGCACTCGGTAGATTTGTGGGATACAAGAAATCGTTATCAAGACGAAGCAAAATCAGTAAAGCCTTTGTTTTCAGTGCAAGATACTGAACTACGCACATAACAATCGGTTCAAGCCGACTGCCAACTAGAGGTATAAAGAATATTATTTTTTCAGTGCGTTGCGGTAAGTGAGTTATGGCGTTGGCAGCAACTTAACCGGGCGTTAGCCCACAGAAATTTTCATTCTAAATGACGAGTTAGAGTTAATGCTTTAACTCGGAAATGTCCAAAACGGAGCTAGATATTGATCAGACTTTATTATCACTTCACCAAGTTTGGTCGTCGTAACATCCTCAATAATGATCAAACTTTTTTATCCGACTACATCTGTTTAGTCGCATAGCAAAATCCTAAATTCCCAAGCTCATGGCACAAATGCTTTTGATACAAATAGGCTAATGCGTTAAGTGCTATTTTTTGTGTGTTGATAGCCACATTTCGTTGATTAGCAAGAAAGGTTAAAAATTGTGTAACTTCTTCCGTTCCCATTGTTTCAGGATGACGCTTGTGGTGAAAGTTAATGAATGCTTTGATCCAATACAGATAGGTTTTTTCTGTTCTAATGCTGTAACCACGCATACGCATTTCCTCCTGAAGACCTTTCAGAAATGGGCTTTTTAGACTCATGATAACTCCTAACCTTATAGTGCTGTATTTATATACAGTATTATTTGAAATTCTTGGATATCAAGGGAAATAGTGAAAAATTTTTGCGCGTTTATACATGAATAAATTCAGATTATTTATGTTTATCAACAAGTTATGAATTTTTGATTTGAGATAATAGGTTTGGAAAACGCGCATGCGCACTAATAAAATGTTATGTGCTCATTTGATTATGAGTCCAGAAAAAATTCTGTATATTATATTCATAGAAAATATTTGGATGTATACAAATGGCATTGCAACCCTTAAGAATACCTGCGGGCTGGACTGTAAGTTGGAATTCGTGGATTGACGAAGATCCTAGTGAAGATAATTTTATCTGTTTTGATGGTACCACTCTTTTTTCTGCAGATTGCAACGTGGTAGAACCTATGTTGTCGCTTGATATTGAGTATTATCCCAAAAATTTGGAAGAAGGTATGTTTTGTGCGATTTTTGTATCATACAAAATGCGTAAAGGTAAAGTAGTCGAAGAAGAACGATTGGGAAGCTATAAAACAAAGTCGCGTTTGGATATGGTCGAAAAAATCGAGAAGTTTATGCTTGAGGGCAAAATTTAAATTATTCAACATTAGTGAAAAAGCACATAACAAATCGCTGCAATTGACAAAATAACTGTCACGTATTTTGGAAACCAAAATGACGCGCCAGCTATTTTGCAACTGAGCTCAGCGTTAAACCATAGAAATTTTAATCCGAAATTCACCTGTTCAAACCGACGTTCTAACACGCTTTTGTCCAAAACTGAGCTAGATATTGATCAATGTTTATTATCAATTCACCAAATGGGGTAGTTGTAAAGAACCTCAAAAATGATCAAACTTTATTATCCGACTACAGATAGGACCGTGATGAAAGATATTAGCGATGTATTAGATGCAGTGGTCGATGAACAGAGCTTTCTTTTGTTTGTTCAATCCTTGATTGCTGATTGTAAACAGCACGAAAATCAAAGTAGCGATATGTCCAGTAGTGGCGGTTGGGCTAACAATACGATTTGTGATTTTCTTGAAGGCGCTTTGTCGTGGGCAGAGGATAGTGATTTTGGTGTGGAGCAAGATGAAGAGCTAGCAACGAATAAATGGAGACAATTTGCAGTGTTTTTATACTGCGGAAAAATTTATGAGTAATATTTAACAAGCGGTGTTCTGTCGGCTTTGATAAAGGAGATCAACACCAATGCCAACGTGTTGATCCATTTATACAAAGTAGAATGCTGAGTGTTGAGTTAACGATTTAATAAACGCACTCTTTGTACAGCTAAACCGCTATCACCAACCGCCATTGCGTTCACTCCAGGTTGCTAAAAAGCTTTTGAGTCGCTCTGATTGGGGATTGCTCATCAACGATTTTGGCTCTCCTTGCTCCTCAATATTGCCATCGGCCAGAAATATAATGCGATCGGATACTTGCGCGGCAAATCCCATCTCATGGGTGACAATCAACATGGTCATTCCCTCTTCAGCCAGCTGACGCATCACTTTAAGCACTTCACCGACCAGTTCTGGGTCAAGTGCCGAGGTCGGCTCATCAAATAGCATAATTTTGGGTTCCATCCCCAGCGCCCTGGCTATGGCAACGCGTTGCTGCTGACCGCCAGAAAGCGCTCCCGGATAGGCGTCTGCTTTGTGTGACATTCCGACTTTTTGCAAAACTTGCAGGGCTTTTTCTTTAGCCTCAGATTTGGCTAAGCCTGCCACCAGCGTGAGTGGCACCATCACATTATCTAAAACCGTTTTATGGGGCCAAAGATTAAATTGCTGAAAAACCATGCCAACATTGCGCAGGTTCTTTTGTGTGAGACGTCTGGATTGACGCTGATAGTTACCGATGTTATCACTGCCATAACCAATGAGTTGTCCTTCAATGAGAACCTCGCCCTCATCATAGACTTCTAGAAAGTTAATGCAGCGCAATAAGGTACTTTTGCCTGATCCTGAACCGCCAATAATCGATAAAACCTCGCCTTCTTCTACATTCAGATTAATGCCTTTGAGCACTAAGTTATCGCCAAAGCGTTTGCACAGGTTAGAAAGTTTAATAATAGGGGAATAAGGCTTTTTCATACTCAAGACTCTTTGGGTTGAAATAAATGACGGGTGGCATGTTTTTCAAGTTGGCGGGCAGCTTTTGCCAAGGCAAAGGTCATCAGCCAGTAACAAACGCCAAGAAACAGATAAGGTTCGGCAACAGAATAGGTTTCGGTCGACATTTTAGTGGCCGCACTCATCATTTCTGGTACGGTGATAATTGATAGCACCGCTGATTCTTTGACTAATAAAATGGTCTGGTTAAGGACGGTGGGAACAATCAGTGCCAGCATTTGTGGAATACGGATATGCCAGAATATTTGCCAAGGGGACAGTCCTAAATCAAAAGCGGCTTCAATTTCCCCCGATGGAATACTCTCAAAGCCCGCGCGGAAAATTTCCGCAAAATAGGCTGCTGTGTAAAGTCCTAACCCACCCATTCCGACTTGCACGGCACTGAATCTAAGCCCGATAAACGGCCCACCATAAAAGACCAAAAATAGCTGAACGAGCAGTGGGGTTCCACGAAATAGAGTGATATACAAACGATAAAGCGCTCGAATGATGATAAAGCGTTGCTGAGAGATAACGCACAAACATAAGCCAAATAAAAGGCCTATCACCAGTGCCCCTGAGCAGACATACAGCGTGTATAAAATGCCCCGCAGCAAAAGAGGCCAGTAGCTGACATACAGATGAAAATCCATATTAAGACTCCTGATGACGGGATAGTCGCCGCTCAACCCAATAGCCAACCGTACTGGCACTGAGGGTTAACAGCAGATAAAGTGCCCCTGCGGCCACAAAAAATTCCAGTGGTCGATAGGTGGTTGATGAGTATTGCTGGGTTACACGCATTAATTCAGACACTGAAATGGTCGAGATAAGTGATGAATTCTTAATGATATCGACCACCTCATTGACCAGTGCCGGCACGGTTTTTCGCAATACTTGTACCAGTTCGATATGATAAAAACATTGCCAGTTGGTCAGGCCAATATCCCAAGCTGCTTCAACTTGACCGCGAGGCAGCGTTTGAAATCCCCCCCGTAAGATTTCCGATTGAAATGCGCCGCTATTGAGTGATAGCGATATAATCGCTGCCAAAACAGGGGGAATATCGACTCCAAGCATCGGCAGAAAAAAGAAGATCACCCCCAGTTGAACCAGCAGCGGTGTGCCGCGAAAAACACTGATATAAAATGAGGTGATAGCGCTGATTAGCGTATTTTTCGACATGCGAGCCAGACAAGTGGTGGCTCCGATACAAAAGCCGATACCAATCGAAATCAGCGAGATCCAGCAAGTGACCCATAAACCGGCCAGCAGGTCAGCGCGATAGCTCCAGACAACACTCAGATCAAACATGTTTCACTCCTTGTGCTAAAGTCGTCTTTTTAACGACACAGCACACACGCAGAGCAACTCAAACATCATTGTGGCACCCGTTAAGGCGGTGATTCCGCTGGGGTCAAATGGCGGGGAGACTTCCACCACATCTGCGCCAATAATTGTCAGTTTATCCAGCGCACGGACCATCTGCTGGGCGTCAAACGTACATAATCCACCGATTTCAGGCGTGCCTGTGCCCGGCGCGTAGGCAGGGTCTAAGCTGTCGATATCAAAGGTGATATAGGCTGGGGTGTTCCCAACTACGCGATAAATTTCCTCGATAACCGCTTTTACCCCAAGCTCATTGAACTCTTCTATGGGAATCACGCGCATGCCGCTGTCATAACTAAATTTCCAGATATCTTTATCAGCAACCGCTCCTCGAATCCCTATTTGGATGGTTTTTTTTGGATCGATTAGGCCTTCATCTACGGCGATTTTAAAAGGTGAACCATGGTGAAAACGCGAGCCAAAATAATCATCGCCAGTGTCACAGTGAGCATCGAAATGCACTAATGCCACCGGTCCATTCTGTTTAGCAAGGCCACGTAAAATCGGCAGGCTAACGGAATGATCGCCGCCGACTGATAAAGGTAAAATGTTGGCTTGTTGCAAGCGGGTAAAGAAATCTTCGATGCTTTGATGAGCCGCGACAAGTTCAAATGGATTTTGTGGCAAGGCATCGCCAACATCAGCAATATTAACTAGCTCATAAGGAGCAACCCCCGTTGCTTGGTTTATTGTGCGACAGAGACTGGATTGATTGCGCACCTCGCGAGGTCCGTGACGAGAGCCGGGGCGGTTAGTGACGCCACCATCGTAAGGTACTCCAACAAGTGCGATATCTACATCTGTTAAATCAGGCACATAAGGCGTGCGCATAAAGGTTGGGATCCCAGAAAAACGTGGTTGTACTTTTGGGTCTTGGTCCATTGAGAAACCTCATGAAGTGATAATAAAAGCCAGCTTAGTGCCGAAGTTGTCATCGGCACTACGCGAAAATCGGTATTAGTTTTGTGGTGTTGGGATATGGCCTTGCGGCACGTTCATGGTAAAGCCGAACCATTTTTTCTGGAGTTGGGCGAGTTTGCCGCTTTTTTGCATTTTCAAAAGTTCTTTATTGAAAAACTCGACCAATGAGCGGGAGTCTGCGTCTTTGCGACCAGCCCATGCGTAATAGCTTTTATCACCAAATGGAGGTTGGATAATGGCAAATAGGTTAGGGCGTTTTTTCACAATTGGAGCAAGGTTTGGAATCGCTTGTGGCACAATATCCACGCGATGAGAAGCCAGTGCTGCGTACGCTTCGTTGTAGTCGGTAAACTCGACAATCGCTTTGACCTTTTTCCCTTGTGGGATGAGGACATCTTTCTCAAATTTTTTCACGGCGTTATATTGCTCTGAGCCGCTTTGCACCCCAATTATTTTGCCCGCCATATCTGCAGGTTTTTCAATACTGTCATCACCTTTGCGTTTTAAAATGGCAACGGAGGCATCTGCGATTGGGTTGGTAAAGGCATAATGGGCCATTCGTTTTTTGGTGATCATTAATGTCGTTGCGACAAAATCGTAACGTTTGGAATTAAGCCCGGCGAGGATCCCCTGAAACGGCAAATCGAGCTGCTTGAGCTTCACTCCGGGCAGATCTTTCATGGCTTCATCGAGAATATCTTTACCGTAACCGACGATTTTGCCATCTTTGAGCATTTCAAAAGGTTCATAACGCGCTTCGGTCGCAACGACTAACTCACCTCGAGCTTTAATTCGCGAGAGTAGGTCGGCATGCGCAAGTTGGCTAATGGTGAGGCTTAACGCAAGTGTGCAAAATAGTTTGGGCAGAAAAATTTTAACATTCATCAGTCTGGTGCTCCTTTTAAACTGGTTGAAGTGGTGCTGTTTTCATCATCAGTTCAATGTACTTTTCAGACAAACGTAATCTGCTAATTGATACGCATAAGCCTGGCTTATGCACCGTTATTGCAGCTATTTGCACCGAAATGCA
The DNA here is from genome assembly GCF_046054195.1 of Celerinatantimonas sediminis. Classification (NCBI taxonomy): domain Bacteria; kingdom Pseudomonadati; phylum Pseudomonadota; class Gammaproteobacteria; family Celerinatantimonadaceae; genus Celerinatantimonas; species Celerinatantimonas sediminis. Next base: position 47,979 of record NZ_JBEQCS010000001.1, on the reverse strand, counting down.
TCATTTATAAAACTTATCTTGGAGCACGCCACTGCCTGCCACCGATTTTGCGTGGCATATCCTTTGCTTGATATCAAACGGTTGAAAGCCTCGAAGGATACGTTTATTGCAGTTAGATTTGAGCGTTTGATACGGAGAGAATATGTCTGCCCGATTGCCCCCACTGGAAGCGCTTCGCTATTTTGAAGCCGCTGCCCGACACTTAAGCTTTACCCATGCCGCCGATGAGTTGTGTGTGACGCAAAGTGCGGTAAGTCAAAAAGTTATTCAGCTGGAACAGCGACTGGGTTATGCGCTATTTGAGCGACACATTCGCCGCTTAACACTCACCGAACAAGGTGCTTTGATCTATCCGGTGGTACAAACAGCGTTAGGTAATATTCGTGATGTGCTAAGCACAGCACAAATCGAGTATGGTCATAAGTTGACCATTTATTGCGTCCCCTCATTTGCCAGTCGTTGGTTGATGCCGCGGCTCTATGATTTTCATAGCCACTATCCTGACATTGACCTGCATATTATGTCCTCGCCAGACCAACCCGATTTTAAAGAAGAATCAATTGATATTGGCATTTGTCATGGTCATCAAGAACAACCGGATATGGTTCAAGAACTATTGTTCTGGGATTATATTTATCCGGTAGCAACTCCGCAGGTTATCCGCCGAGATCATATCAAAACCCCATTGGATCTGAGCCAGACGATTCTTTTACACGATGCTCTGCCGCTGGCGAAACTTGCAACCTCGTGGCCAAATTGGCTATCTGAGCATGGGTTGAGTCAGATTGATTGTCGCAATGGCTACCGTTTTAACCAAGCCGATCATATTGTGCGAGCGGCGTTAGATAGTCGAGGTGTTGCGCTTGGGCGCCATGTGCTGGTGGCTGCAGAAGTGAAGCGAGGCCGCCTACAACCGCTCTTTGAACACTACCAACGAGACGATGGCGTGTATCTGGTTTATCAGAAAAAACAGCAAAATGCCCAAAGCGTAAGCGCGTTTTCCAAATGGCTCAAACAACAAGCGCTGCTTTTTAACCAACAGATGAATGTCGAGCAATTGGTGACGGTTAAAGCGGCACAATCAATGACGCTATCCACTGACTATGCCAAATAGTTGATATCCTTTTTTGTATAGCTTTTAGCTTTGCTGGTTTGATGACAAGTGGGAGAAAAAACAGCTTGAAAAGCGCTTAAGACGAAAGTTATAAAGGTGGGAGATTTTCAATGAAAACGTACTGTTAGGATATTAATGACGGATATAGATTTTTATCAGGACCCGGTTAATTATTGCATTGAGGCTCTGTCGAGTGATGATAGTAATGAGCGCTACAATGCAGCTGATATTTTACGTGGTCTCGCGGGGGAAGCTGAACCTGCCCTTGTGGCAATTTGCCAACATATTGAACATGATAGCGATATTGAAGTCCGTCGGCAGTGTGTGTTTGCGCTGATTGACATCGGTGCGGCGCTCAAACAAAGAGCCAATCAATGCCTTCCCTATTTAGAAGCGGTTAAAAATGAAGATGATGCCGAGCTTTGTGAGCTTGCTCAGTTAGCGATTGCTGAAATTTGTTCCTAACCTTCAATTCCCCCTAATTGTTTTACCTGATGCGCCAACAGCTTGATGATATTCACAAAATACTTGGCTATCGGGTTTTCTATGCAGCAACCAAAGAAAATCCTTCTATAGTAAATAGATAAGCCTGTTTTGTTTGTTTCGCATAGGATGTTGAATGCTAAAGCTGCGCCAACCATCGATTAAACAGCCTAAATACATCTGGCCTTTCTGTATTTTTATCTTTCTGGCTTTTTTATTGGTGAGTTTTAGCAGCTATCGAGAATCTAAGAATCTACTGGGCCATCAGATTAGAGAAAATTTTTTACCGCTCACCAGTGATAATGTTTATTCGCATATTCAGCAGGATCTGCTCGAGCCTATTTTTATCTCAAGGTTAATGGCTCACGATACCTTTTTAAAAGATTGGACGCTTAATCCAAACCACTCTGATGCTGCCATTGTGCGCTATCTAAATGCGATAGATAGACGCTTTGGTACTAAATTAGCGTTTTATGTCGATGATAAAACGGGCAAATATTATACCCCATTGGGCATCAATGCTGATTTCAAATCTGCTGCTGATTGGTATCTACGGGTGAAAAATCTCCCTGAAAATAAGAATTATGAAATCAATATTGGTCGCGATCCAAACCAACCTTCAAATCTCGATATTTTTATTAATCATCGTGTTTTTGATTATCAGAATCAATTTATGGGCGTGGCAGGGATAGCATTATCGGCAAAGAAAATTCGCGAACTAATCAATAATTATCAGCAACGTTATAACCGAAATATCTACTTTGTCGATAGACAAGGGAATGTGACTTTGCACACAAAAAATTTCAATCGACCCAATAATTTACGAAAATATATAAAGGAACCTGGTTTAGTTAATAATATTCTATCTTCCCCTGGTGGTTATTATCAATATCATCGAGATGGTCACGTTATTGATTTGAATATTCGGTTAATTAATGAGTTTAACTGGTACCTTATTGTTGAACAAGGTGAACATAAAGTATTTCGAAATTTAATGTATATTCTTTGGTTTAATCTCTCTATTTGTATTTTTGTCACATTATTTGTTTTATTTGTTGCACGGTTAACCATTGGTCGTTACCAGAAGAATCTGCGAGAACTGGCTTCCACTGATAAATTAACAGGGCTTGCTAATCGCCAAATTTTTCAAGAGTCATTTAAAGATATTGATGAACAAAACGATTTTCCTATTTCAATATTACTGTTTGATATTGATTTCTTTAAAAAATTTAATGATACCTATGGCCATAGCTTTGGCGATGAGGTTCTTAAAGATGTGGCCGAGGTTTTACTCTCACAAGTTCGAAGCTCGGACTTGGTTTGTCGTTGGGGCGGTGAAGAATTTTTGGTGCTGTTACACCAATGTCCGCTCGAGCGTGCTATTGAGAAAGCCGAACAGATCCGCTCTCAGGTGGCGAATTTAAAATTGAGTAAAGGTAGTGAAGCTGTCTCTCTATCCATTAGTGGTGGAGCCGCTTGTCTTAAGCCTAGTGAGTCTCTTCACCAAATCGTCAATCGTGTTGATACTGCGTTATATGCCGCTAAAGAGCACGGGCGTAATCAAATTATATCGGTTTAAAATTATGTTGGTTTCCCTTTAATAAAGCGGGTTATTTATTGGTAATTAAATAGCACTTGGTCATCTTTTTATATAACTTTGCTAACTAAATTACATTGTTCAACAATTATTTGTTTGTTCATTATTATAAATATATATCCAAATAATATAAAAACGTATTTTTATTTATTTTCTCTTATTAACACAAAAATAAACAACCAGTCCATTACGATGGAATTGGCAATTATTCCAAAGTTAATGGAGAAAAATAATGAGTATTAATAAAAAAGAACTACCTTCCTTTTTAAAATCTGAATTGGATTTCTACCTAAAAGACTTAATTAAATATAATGATAAACATTTAGTCGTTGGCGGAAAACCTCATTCGGAAGATGTTGTCCTGCAATCGAATGATTATTTGGTACTAGCTAATAATCCTCAAATTAAAGAATGTTTAAAAAAATCAGTCGATAAGTCCAATGAAAGTATTCTGATGTCAGCTGTGTTTGTGCATAAAGATGACAGCAAACCAACATTTGAAAAACAGATGGCAGAATTCGCTCATTTTGACTCATGTCTTATTTTTCAATCAGGATGGAGTGCCAATACATCGCTCTTGCAGGCGATATGTTCCAAAGAGATCACCGTCTATATTGATTTCTTGGCGCATATGTCATTGTGGGAAGGGGCTCGCAGTGGTGAAGCTAAAATTTTGCCATTTTTGCATAACAATGCTCGGCATCTGGAAAAGCTGATTAAACGTAATGGTCCCGGAATTATTATTGTGGATGCGGTTTATAGTACCGTTGGGACGATTGCGCCGCTGGAAAAAATTGTTGAGTTAGCAAAAAAATATGGCTGTGCAACCGTCATTGATGAATCCCACTCACTCGGTGTTTATGGCAAACAAGGCGCTGGCATTTTAGCTGAATATGGATTGTCAGATGAAATTGATTTTATGACGGCAAGCCTTGCTAAAACATTTGCCTATCGCGCGGGTGCGGTTTGGGCCAACAACAATTTTAATGCCTGTATTCCTTATATTGGCTATCCCGCTATTTTTAGCTCAACCATGCTGCCATATGAAGTTGATGTATTAGAAGAGACTCTCAATATGATCAAATCCATGGATAAAGAGCGTGCTACGTTGTTTACTCAAGCCCAGAAATTGCGTGAAGGCTTTACCACTATGGGGATTTCGATTCAGAGTGAGTCACAGATTATATCTATCGAAACGGGGGAAGAAGACAATACCTATGAGGTGCGCAACTATTTAGAGAAAAATGGTGTGTTTGGTTCGATATTCTGTCGTCCGGCAACGTCGCCTAAACATAGTATTATCCGGTTCTCTGTGAATAGCAGTTTGACCGATGCTCAAATTGATAAAATTCTGAGTGTTTGTTATCAGGCTATTCATCAAGAACATCTCTATATTAAATAATGAGTCATTAGCCCTGGTTCGCCAGGGCTATACCCATGATTGTAATTTATTGATTAATTGAGTTTTATTGGATGGCTTAATGATGTAGTCATTCATCCCACTGGTTAGGATTTTATCGATAGTTGAGCGCTGATCATCCCCTGTATGACCAATAATCGGAATGTTATTGTATTTTTTCTGTGATGCTCTAATTTTGCGAGTTGTCTCCAAACCATCCATCAACGGCATTTCTAAATCCATAATGATGATATCGATGTTTTCGCCGTTATCTAACATCTTAATGGCATCGGCACCTTCACTGGCTTGATAGGTAATAAAGCCATTATGCTCTAAGAGTAATGAAGTGAGCTTTAATACTGATTGGTTATCATCCACAACGAGAATCTTTGATTTTTCACTGAGATGCTCTGCCTGTGACGATGGTAATGATTTTATGTGATTATCATCAGACAGAAGATTGCTTAAAATGATTTTCTGATAGTTTTCGATGAAATCACGATAGTTGATAACGTTTGCCTGATTGCTTTGCTGGTGCTCGCTCAGATAAATCACATTGTCTTTATTATTGATTTTGTTTTTCACACGAGCATCGATTTTATCCAAATCAACGATGGTTAGATCGTAGCGATAGGTATAAAAGTCCTCGCAAATCAGAGCGTTTGAGTTGATGATTTTGTACGGGAATTTACTGTTAGAGAACAAAAAGTCAGACATTAATTGGTGAGGTCGAGTATCCGTGATGTAGAGGATCTCTTTATGGCTGATGATGGTGTTTTTGAGTTTTTCAAGCTCTGGGGATGTTTCTTTGGGAAACGCCAGTTCAAACTCGGTCCATTGCCCAAACACGGATCGACAAAAAATATCGCCATGAAAAGCGCGCATAACCCGTTTGCAAAACGGCAGCCCTAAACCAAAACCGTTATTTTTACCGTTTGTGTAAAAATCATCAAAAATATATTTGAGTTCCTTTTTCTCTATACCACGGCCATTATCACGGAAAATCACTTTGTTGTATTTCTCATCCTGACTGACATGGATAGAAATATGAAAGTCATTGTTTTCTTTATAATGAAAGGCGTTTTTCATTAAGTTGTAAAAGGTGTAAATCAGTAAGCTTTCGCTGCCCAAATAGGAAAAGTCTCGTTTAACTTCTAATTGGATTGATTCTTTGTCTTCATAATGGTTGTAACCAAACGAATGAGTCACCTTATTTAAGGTTTCTTCAATCGAGTGCAACTTAAATGAAGAGGTGGAAATGCGTGTTTCATCGATTGATGTGAGCAATATTTCAATCGTATCTAGTGCATTATCGATGGTATTGACCGAATCATTAAAAATCTGTTCAAGTTTCTCTTTGTTTTGCGGCTGCTCTTTGAGTAAATCTTGTGACAAATAGAGTGAATGCTTGAGTGCGCTCAGCGGATTGCGCATCTCATGAGCAATCCCTGCACCAAAGGATTTGGTCGTTGATATTTTGTTTTCGTTGGAGTTTTTATTTTTGACGTAACACAAGGTGCCAAAGATATAAGCAAATAAAAAGATAGGGACATAAGACCATTTTACATCTGGATTGAGGTAGCCATCTTTGAGTAAAAAGGCACATAAATAAGCGAAAAAGAAGCCAGCAATAGCCTGGAACACCAAAATTTTAGTGTCGTAAATTGTCAGAATATGCAAAAACAAGGCTGCCATGAGTGACATTGCCCAGATGTCTGACCAGTTATTCATGAGCATCATGAAGCTAAAGAAGAACGGAAGCCCGATACCGATTGCGGTTACATAATAATAAGGAAGCCATTTTTTAAACGTCTCAGGCCAATAACGATGAAAGGCTAAAGGTAGAAAAATGACCGAGCAAAATGAGCGTAACAGCAGAGAATCGTAAGGCTGGGGATAGAGGTAATGCCAAATCACATAATAAACCGGATAGCCCAAAAAACCGAGCCAGCCGATCACTGTCAGATTAGATTCAGAAGTTGTATAAATTTTCTTGATGGCATTCATAAATTCAACTTCACCCAGAAAGGACAGCTTTAATCGTACGTGATTTCATGACCAAAAAATATAGCCTGATTTGATTAAAAACAAATTTATTATTAGTGTTTTTGACGAACCCGTAAAAACTAATTATACCGCGCTATAAGTGGGGTTATGAGATGTTTTCGACTATATTTATTTTAATTCAATTGACTTAATCCATTTTACTCATTGGCAATGATTTAATGTCACATTTGTGCATTTACCAACGATTGCAGTTGGTTAGGATTGCGTTGGGGAAAATGTCCCGTTAAGGTGTTTACTAATTTTTGCTATCGAGATACGGCTTCATGAAGAAAATTACAGTACTTTTTTTATCTGCGCTGGCTATTACCACGACCAGTTCTGCTGCATTTGCTCAACAGGACAGCGATTTTTCTGCCAAGCAGCGCCAAGAGATCGGTAAGATTGCGGCCGATTATCTGCGTGAGCACCCACAAATTTTGGTGCAAATTAGCCAAGAGCTGCAAAAACAGCAACAGCAGCAACAGCAACAGCAGATGGTTTCTGCCGCGGTTCAATCCAGCAGTAATTTACTGGATGTGAAAGGTATTCCGCATATTGGCCCTAAAAATGCCAAAGTGACTGTCACTGAGTTTTTCGACTATCAGTGTTATTACTGCCATCACATGGCTCCAATTGTTGAAAAGCTCATGAAAGCAAATCCGAAAGTGCAGTTTGTTTTTAGAGACTGGCCAATTTTTGCTTCTCGTTGGGAAAATTCAGGAAAAGCTGCCACGGTAGGTTTGCAGGTTTGGCATGATAAAGGTGCGGCCTCTTACATCAAATATCACAACGGGATCTTTGCCACCAACCATGATGAAGGCAAGCTCACTGAAACAGATATTAGCCAAGTTGCAAAAGCCGCTGTCGGTAAAGCCTTTAAACAGGCAAATGATGAAGCTTATAAAAAAACCATCATGAAAAATGATGCACTGGCTCGCCAGATTGGTTTTCAAGGTACACCTGGCTTTATCGTCATGCCAACCAAAGGTGCGAGTGTTCAAAATACCGCGGTCATTGGTGGTGCAGTACCGCTTCAAGCACTTCAGCAAGCCATTGATAAAGCACAAAAATAGATTTTTATTTGATGGATAGATGAGCCCTCTTAAAAGAGGGCTTTTTTATGCGCGTTTTTTGTATCAATCGGCGCCTCTTTGTGGCTTATGAATCACCATCTAACGATGGGGTAAATCTCTCCCATCACTGGATGGTACTGGCTTGATGTAGGACAAGTCCTATCAGAAAAAGATAAAATTTTTGTTGATGAATGATTCAAAAAGTAATACAAATGGAAATTATTCTCATTTGTTTTCATTTTTTAAGGGTTTCATCAATGCGGAAGATGAACTGCATCGTAGGTGCATTGGTTTTAGCATTCTTACTGATAAGCACCGAGGTGCTTGCTGCAACAGTGGACTATCAAGCGGCTGCAGATGACATTAATAGTCGATTGGATAAAGCGTTAGTTGCCTACAATCAATCCGATGCTGCCAAGGCGAAATCAATTGTCCAGATGGCCTACTTTGAGGTTTTCGAAGGGATTGAAGGCCCCATTCGCATTAATTATTCCCAGAAATATAGCTACAAACTCGAAGCAAAATTCACTGAAATTCGTAAATTGATTGCGCAAAATGCGCCTAAAGAAAAGGTCGCAGCGCAAATCGCTTGGCTCAAAGGTCAGATTGAAACTGTTCCCGGTATTTTAAAATCTGGCCATCAATTGGTGGCCGAAACGCAGAATATGAATCAGAAGGATATTCTGCCGTATTACCGTGAGCAGGTTTTAACCTTAGAAAGCTTAATGAACCAAGCTCTGGCAAGTTATCGCTTAGCACCACAAGTAGGTGATGATGCAGCGCAAGCTAAAAACCGTCAGCATGCCTACGATCTATTGCGTCAAGCGCAGTTCGATAATTATAAAAACTCTGATTTGGAAACTGCGATTCGCAGAAATGATTCGCAGGAAAAAGCGGCTCAGTACAATGACCGTTTCCAAGCACTCGAAGATCTCTCCCTTAAGCCTTTTACTTCGCAAAATCTGGTCAAATTCGGTTATCAGCTATCAACCTTGGTCTCGGATTTAAAAGATGATCTGCCTGGATTGCCAGCGATCCGTGATTCACAAAAAGAGCAAGATAGCACAACGGCAGATGTCAGTCAGAAAGACTGGTCAGCGGTGGTTATAAAAATTGATCAAGCCGTTAAACAGGCCATTTATCAGTACAGCCAAGGTCATCATAAACAAGCGATGATGGCGGTACAGGATAGCTATTTTGACTTGTTTGAAGCCAGTGGCATGGAGAACGCGGTTGGGGCTCGCGATGTTACTTTTAAATCAGAGCTAGAAGGTTACTTCACGCGATTAGTGAGCTTGATGAAAGCCGATGCCAGCTTGGATGAGTTAGCAAATCATCAAAGTGCAATGAGCCAAGCATTGCAAAAAGGCGCTGATATGCTGGGCTCTGGTAGCCAAGGCTTCTGGGCTATTTTCTTGGCAAGTTTGACCATCATTTTGCGCGAAGGGCTTGAAGCTCTGCTGATTGTCGCGGCTATCGTGGCATACCTGGTGAAAAACAATCATCAGGATAAGCTCAAAGTGATTAAAAACTCGGTGGTCGTTGGACTGGTTGCCAGCGTGATTACCGCAGCGTTGTTCCAGTGGCTGTTTACCAATGCTGGTGCCAGCCGCGAGATGCTTGAAGGCATCACCATGCTGATTGCGGTTGTCGTACTCTTTAGTATGAGTTACTGGTTATTGTCCAAAGTCGAAGCGCACAAATGGCAAAACTATCTGCAAAGTAAATTAAGCCGCTCGCTAACTTCTGGCTCGATTGCTGGCTTGTGGTTTGCCAGCTTCCTGGCGGTGTATCGAGAAGGCGCTGAAACCGTTCTGTTTTACTACGCGCTTGGTTCAGGAACCAGCTCAAGCTCCATCGCAGCACTGTTTTCTGGATTAGGTGTGGGGATTGTCCTACTTGTCGCTATTTTCTTCTTGATGCGCTACAGCGTTGTCAAATTGCCACTTAAACCATTTTTTATCTTTACCGGCTGCTTTATGTACCTGATGGCCTTTGTCTTTGCTGGTAATGGTGTGTTGGAACTTATCGAGGCCAAATTGTTTAATCCGACCTTATTTAAGGGCGGATTTGAGATCAGTTTATTGGGGATTTACCCCTATATCGAAACGGTCACGCCGCAACTTGTTTTAGTGTTCGCCGCTATTGTTGCGCTGGTGGTCATTCGTCAGCAAGGACGAAAACAAGCCATTCATAATTAAATTAATATAAGGAACGAAAGACTGATGAAAAAATGTTTACTTTCTGCACTGGTCGCTTCATCTCTGATGGCTACTTCATCTGTGGCTCTAGCAGGTGAACATCCTGCTGGGAAAACAGTAGAAATGAACGGGATGGAATTGTCGGCAGTGTATTTAGAACCAGTCACGATGGAACCACAGGGAATGATGATGGCAGCCTCTAAAGCTGACGTTCATTTAGAAGTGGATATTCACGCTCTTAAAGGTAATAAAAACGGGTTTGCGGCCGGTGAGTGGATTCCATATCTGACCGTGAATTACAAAATGAAAAACTTAGATACCGGTAAAACTCAGCAGGGTACATTCATGCCAATGATCGCATCGGATGGCCCTCACTACGGCTCTAATGTGAAAATGCTTGGTGTTGGTAACTACGAGCTGAGTTTTCATATTGATCCACCATCAAAAGGTGGGCTGTTGCGTCACACCGATAAAGAAACTGGCGTTGGTCGTTGGTATAAACCATTCGATGTTAGCTACAAATTTAAATATGTCGGTTTGAAATAAGTCATTCAAAAGCCGCTCCAGAGTTGATGGGGCGGCTGTAACTTTGTTGTGGTGACCGATGAGTTTTTATCTCAGTAATGTCCTGGCTCATTTTTTACTGTCAGGTGTTCTATTTGCCGTCCTCTACAGCCATATCGCAGACAAACAATTTAAAGCGCGTTTTTACACCGCCTTGCTTGCGATTATTGTTGGAGCAGTTGGTTATGCACTGCTGCCTTACTCGCAAGTTTATGTCCTGATTATTAACATTGCTTTAGCCGCGGTACTGCTCGCTATTTTGCTCTGTTATCTTGTTTTTCCTCGACTTGAACGTGTTTTAACGTTGTGGCTGTTTTTACAGTTAGCGCTTGCTAGCTTTATGTGGGCCAAAGAAGCCAAATTATCGATGGTCAGTGTGACCTCGGTGATTAATACCGATCTGATTTTAAATGCCAGCGCTATTGTGTTTGGCTTTATTTTAGTAGCGATAGTGCATGTCATTAGTGCCAAAGTGTTGAGCCCTCGCAGTTGGTGGTTTCGCCGAGGGTTGCTCACGGTTTTGGTACTGTTAGCTCTTTTACCTATTTCGGGTGAGATTTTACTCGCTGCGATGAAACTTGAGATAGTGGGTTTATATGGCTCTCTACTGAGTTACGTTGCCAAGGTAACCAACTTTTACTGGTTATATGCGTATGGGGTGATTGCTGCGAGCTTTGTTACGCTGGCAGGATTGTATTGGCGCCAGATGCGGCCGTTAAAGCATCAAGTTCATCAACAAAAAGCGCTTATCCCTAAACGACTTTTGTTAGCCAAATGGCGCAGTTGGCGCAATCTGGCTGGCTTTAACTTAGTCGCATTGGTTGTGGTGCTGGCAAGCTTACTTTATTGGGATGCTGTCGCGTCTCAACCACCGACACGTTCGCCGGCTTTAACCGTTAATCTGCAAAGTGATGACGCGGTGCATATTCCGATTACCGATGAACTCAAAGATGGCAAATTGCACCGTTATCGTTGGATTGCCAGCGATGGCAAAGTGGTACGCTTCTTTATCATCGATCGCTATGCCAATCAGAGCAAATTTGCTGTGGTGTTCGACGCGTGTATGTTATGTGGCGATGCAGGGTATATTCAATCTGGCGATCAGGTAATTTGCCTCGCCTGTGGGGTGCACATCTTCATTCCATCGATTGGCCATGGGGGCGGCTGTAACCCCATTCCAATTAAAAAATGGACATTGCGTGACAACCAAATCGCAGTATCGAAAAAAATGCTTGAAAGTGGTCTGCAGTATTTCTCGGATGTGGTGAAAATAGCCGTGAATGACCCAGTTAATGGCCAGTCACTCACCAACTTAGATGCGCCATTTAGCTATCAATTTGGCGGTAAAACCTACTTCTTTACCGGCAAACAGTCGTATCAAGCGTTTCGTGATGATCCATGGAAGTATGTTAAATCCAGCTCTGCCATGGGGGGAGCATAACCATGTTATGGAGAATGTTATTTCAGTCATGGCGTCACGACAGTTCGCGTAAACTGCTGGCGGTGATGACAATTTTTCTAGCTGCCGGGCTCATTTCAGCTCTTCTGGCTATCTCTATTAGTATCGGCGACAAAATGTCGGTTGAGATGAAGCGCTATGGGGCGAATATTGAAGTTTCCCCTGAAGGTCAGGTGCAGCTGCCGTATATGCTCAAAGGTTCACTGGATACGCTTAATAAAGAGGACTTGCTCAAAGAGAGCGAGCTGCCGAATATTAAAAATATTTTCTGGCGCAATAACATTATTGGTTTTGCGCCTATGGTGCGAGGGCGAGTGAATGTTGTCGGTAGCGCTAATCAGGTTGCTATTGAAGGAACGTTTTTCGATCAACATTTAAGTGTGCCAGATGAGCCGGATTATCATACTGGTCAGAAAATCATCTCAAGCTACTGGAATGTGAATGGTCAGTGGCCTCAAGATGATCAAATGCAAGCGCTACTTGGTCGTTCGTTGGCGAAAAAAACGGGCTGGAAAGTTGGTGATATTGTTCATTTAACTGGCGTGAATGGTCAGTCCAATGAAGTGACTATTACCGGCATTTTAGCCAATGGTGAAAAAGAAGAAGACTCATTGGTGATGCCGCTACACATTGCCCAGCACCTATTGGGGCTTGAAGGCAAAGTTGAGTCGATTAAAGTTTCGGCCTTAACGGTTCCTGAAAACGCGCTATCACGCAAAGCCCGCGAAGATTTGCAATCGCTTGATTCAGATGAATATGACCGTTGGTTCTGTACTGCATTTGTTTCATCCATCTCATTTCAGTTAGAAAAAGCGCTCAGTAACGCTTCGGTTCGCCCTGTTTGGCAGGTCGCGGCCTCAGAAGGGATTGTCATTGGTAAGATCCAAAGTTTGTTATTTATGGTCACTCTGGCGGCCTTTATTGCCGCGGCGATGGGGATTGCTTCATTGGTCACCAATACCATTTTGCAGCGCGCCAAAGAGATTGGCTTGATGAAATCTTTGGGGGCTCATAACTGGCAGATTTATCTGATTTTTTACTCTGAGTCCGTTTTATGTGGCTTGATAGGTGGCCTGCTTGGCTGTGGCGGCGGCTATTTGTTAGCTAAAGTGATGGGCTATACGCTGTTTCACTCTGCGATTGGTTTTCATTGGATTATCGTTCCGGTGATGCTGTTTATCGCGATTATTATTTCGGTGTGTGGGACCTATTACCCATCGCGGCGAATAGCAGCCCTTTATCCAATCGAGGTGCTTTATGGCCGCCAATAACTCTTCGATGCGCTCACTTTTAGTGATTCGCTCGTTAAAAATGCGGATGCGCCGAGTCCTGGTGGTGCTAGCCGCCTTGATGGTCGGCTCGGCCATTGTGACGGCGATGGCAGGTGTCTACTTTGATATTAACCAGAAGATGAGCCACGAGCTGCGCAACTTTGGGGCTAACTTTTTCGTCGGTCCAAGCGGTGAAAAATCATTGATGCCTTATTCTGATTACCAGAAAATTTTGGCCAAAGCGCCCAAAGATTCATTGGTGGCTGCCAGTCCTTATCTCTATGGAATGGTGCAATCAGATCTGGAAAAAGTGGTATTGATGGGCGTTGATTTTGGCTCGTTTCGCCAATTGGTTCCCTATTGGCAGGTGAAAGGCAGCTGGGTTGGGGTCTCATTTGACCAACGTAATGCGATGATCGGGCAAAAGTTGGCTAAAAAGCTGGAGCTTAAAGTTGGCTCAACGGTCAATATCATCGATGGTCAGAAAAAGCATCAATTTACCATTAAAGGCATTATCGATTCCGGTCAGGAACAAGATAACTATCTGATTGTGAATTTGAATATCGCCCAGCAGTGGTTAAATAGAGCCAATCAAATTAACTATGCCATGTTTAGCCTAGATAATGACCACGGTCAGGTGAATCAATTGGCGAAGTCGTTGAGCAAGCAGTTTCCTCATTTATCGCTGCGACCGATTTTAAAAGTTTCAGCATCTGAGGGGCAGGTGCTCGATAAAATTAAGTTGTTGATGGGCGTGGTTGCAGTTGTGATTTTGGTGCTCTGTACATTGTGCGTCAATACCACGCTGACCGCTATGATCGGCGAGCGCCGGCGCGAATTTGCGTTGCAAAAAGCACTCGGGGCGGCCCATCGCCAAATCGTGCAACAGATTTTAACCGAAACTTTGTGTATGACCGTTGTTGCCATTATCGCTGGGATCGTCATTGGCTATGTTTTGGCACAAATCCTTGGTGAGAGTGTCTTTGGTGCAACTATTGATTTGCGCGCACCTGTGCCATTTATTACCGCTAGCCTGTCATTATTGGCCGCATTCGTTGCAGCCGTTATCCCTACCATGCGGGCGATGCGTGTCGATCCTGCCAAAGTTTTAAAAGGAGAATAGCGTGTCATCATCTTATGCCATTGAAACCAAAGGCTTGTGTAAACATTTTGACCAGGTGGCGGCGCTTGATAATATCGATTTGTCGATTCGCTATGGCGAGTTTGTGGCAATCATGGGCGCCTCTGGCTCTGGTAAAACAACGTTAATGAATATTCTTAGCTGTCTAGATACGCCAACCTCTGGTGAGGTGTTTTTAGATGGTCAAGATGCTGCCAGTTTAGATGAGGATGGACGCCGTCAGTTTCGAGCCCAAACTATTGGCTTACTGTTTCAGCAGTTTCACTTAATTCCCTATTTAACCGCACTCGAGAACGTGATGCTGGCGCAGCACTATCACAGTGTGACCGATAAAAAATCAGCCGAAGCCGTTCTTGAACAGGTTGGCTTGGGACACCGTGCCCATCACTTGCCCAGTCAGCTTTCTGGTGGTGAACAGCAGCGGGTTTGTATTGCCAGAGCATTGGTTAATGAATGCCCCATTTTATTTGCCGATGAACCAACGGGTAACTTAGATGAACAAAATGAGCTGATGGTTTTGGATATCTTCAAACAGCTCCATGCGAAAAATCGCACCATTATTATGGTCACCCATAACCCGGCGTTGGGCCAATACACGGACCGGATTATTCGTCTGCAGCATGGCAAATTGATTGGCGAGGAGCTCATTGAACATGCTTGAGCTTCGCCGCTACCACTACTGGATGTTTCTTGCACTGCTATTGCTAGCAGGCTGTAAAGAACAACAGGTTGCAGCGCCCAATGCTCCGGCACCTGATCTTGCGGTTGTGAATGCCAGTGGTGATGCGGTAAAACTAAGCGATTACGCGCATCAGCCGCGGATTGTGGAATTTTGGTCAGCCACGTGTGGCGCCTGTATTTCAATGATGCGGGATTGGCAAAAGTTTGCACAAGCCCATCCTGGAAAAATTGCATTTATTGGTGTGAATGTTGATTCAGATCGAGTCAAACTTGCTGATTTTGCGAAAAAATTCGATTTGAATCTAAATTTAGTACGCGATCAACTGGGCATCACCAAAGAGCGTTATCGAATCGAAATTACACCGACGGCGTTTTTTATTGACCGACATGGCGTGATTCAGAGTATTCATATGGGCTATTCACCGCATATGGATCTGGGTCATTATGTTGCACAGTTGGAGAACTAAAGATGGCTCGATTTCGCTGTTGGATAATCGTCGCGCTGGTGGGGTTGAGCGGCTATTGCGCGATGGTTCAGGCCAAAGATGTGAGCGCACTTAGCGAAGTGGAAGTGGCTAATGCGCAGCTGTTTTTACCCAAACCGCATGTCAGCGCAACGGGTAGCCGAATGACGATTTATAATCGCAGCAGTCACAAATTGGTCATTTTTGCGGTTCATAGTCAATGGTTTAGCAAATCAATGCTACATCAAACGAGTTTTATAAACGGCCAACGACAGATGCATCCGGTTAAATCGATTTCGATAGCGCCGCATCATCAGCTGGCGTTAACGCCTAATACTACCCATCTGATGTTTATGGGGCTTAAGCGCAATCTTGCTAAGGGCGATTTGATTGTCATGACTCTTTCGACCAACTTGGGGCCGCTTAAAATCGTGGCCAAAGTCGTGCCGATGCAGCTTCGCTAACCCCGTGTTTAACACCATAAAGGAACGATCATGAAATTGCGTCAATGCGTGTGGCTGAGTTTAGCCATCGTATTATTATCAGGCTGCTTTGATAAGTCAGGTTCATCCTCGACTGATTTGGGTAAAGGGATCCATACTTCGCTGCAGCCCACTGGGAAATATAAGATTAAACATGAAGATCCACAGCGCGTCTTGTTAGAGGTTGCGGGTCTTGGCCAGCAGCATCAAAGTGCCAAGATGCTGATTCAAACTAATTTAGAACCGGTGTTAGTTGATTTTAAACAGCACAAGTTAATTGAGCAGTCTCAAGAGGTTGCTGGATTTGATCCACAAAAAGTTACCTATACTCAGATGGATCCAAAACAGAATTTGGCGCATTTGCAAAAACGCGCCGAAAGGATAAAAATTTATCTCAAACGAGGTAACAATGGCCAAGCAGACGAAGTGATTGTCCCTATTCAGGGGATGGGCTATTTTTCGATGCTTTATGGTTATGCTGCGTTTAATCTTAACAATATGAGCTTAGAGCGCATCGGTTTTTATCAGCAGGCTGAAACACCGGCTTTAGGTGGACAAATTATGAGTAATCATAAGTGGTTAAAACAGTTTGCCGGCAAGCAGGTGTTGGATAATGGCAAACCTGCATTTAAAATTGCGCCGCGCCACGGGCAGGCATCCGTGCATAGTTTCGATGCGATAAGTGGGGCAACCCATACCAGCAAAGGTGTGGCAAATCTGCTTAACTATTGGTGTGGACCCAACGGCTATGGCCCATTCTTTGCCAAGTTGAAATCACAACCAAGCTAAAGGACTTTTTAATGAGAACAGCATTTGTCAGGTTTGCTCTGATTCGATGGCTACTTGGCATCTGCTTTGCTCTGTCTATTTTCCCAGCACAGGCGCAAGTGCTCAACGTTGACCAGGCGTTTGCGCTTAAAGCAAGCTACACCCAAGGTCAGTTAAAACTAAACTGGTTGATTCAGCCGGGGTACTACCTCTATCGGGATAGAATCCATCTCATTAGTGACTCGGCGGCGCTAAAATCTGTCTATAAACCTCCTGGCGTTCAACATCACGATCCTATCTTTGGCGACACTCATATTTATACCTCGGGTGTTACGCTTGTAGCCGATATTGCGCTAAGCCAAGGTGACCCGAACACGACCATTCGACTGAGCTTTCAAGGATGCTCTGAGAGTGGTTTTTGTTATCCTCCGACCACTCGCATTATCGATATAAGTGCCGGTTCTGTCAGTGTTCATCCCGCGGCGCTAACGCCGGTGGATACTGATAGTTGGTCAGGTTCTTCTGACTCATCAGCTGACTCTTGGCAAGCGGGTCCCTGGATGCTGCTCACAAGTTTTGGCTTTGGTTTACTACTGGCTTTTACACCATGTGTGCTGCCCATGTTGCCGATTATCACCGGAATCATTATTGGCCAAAATAAACGAACCCTCTATCAGAGCGTGGCTTTGGGTTTCGTTTATGTGCAGGGGATGGCGCTCACCTACACCGTGCTGGGGGTTGTGATTGCTTATGTTGGGGTAAAGATGCAGATTTATCTGCAAAACCCTTGGGTGCTTAGCGCGATGGCTGTGGTGCTGGTGATATTAGCACTGTCGATGTTTGGCCTTTTTGAGTTGCAACTGCCGAGCGGCGCGCAAACGCGTTTGCAACGATTGCAGAACCGCTTTACGCAAGGCTCCTATTTGAGTGTTCTGTTGATGGGCGCGATTTCTGGCGTTATCTGCTCGCCTTGTGTGAGCGCCCCGACTGCGGGGATGCTCGTCTATATCGCCCAAACTGGCTCGGTGTTAATGGGCGCGTTAACGCTTTATTTGTTTGCTCTGGGGATGGGACTGCCACTGATTGCCGTCGCTTGGTTGGGTAAAAAAGTATTGCCCAAAGCGGGCATGTGGATGCTGCGAGTGCGTCAAGTCGGTGGCTTTTTACTACTTTGTGCCGCGCTTTTGTTATTTTCACGAGTGTTAACGCCGGCGCTCAGCGATCTCCTATGGCTCATTCTTGCCGGGGCGGGGATAGTTTGGTTGGGATATCTGCTCTTGGCTCGATTTATGGTGCAATATCGGTTTTTAGGCTGTGTGGTATTGGCTTTAGTGCTGATGATGACGGGCGAGCAAATCTACCACTATCGCCAAAATGTTCGCCAAGCTGAGCAACCGTTACCATTTGTTAGTGTTGACTCACTAACTCAGCTGCAAACACAATTACAAAAGGCCCAGAAAAGCGCTCAGCCAGTGCTGGTCGATTACTTTGCCAGTTGGTGTGTGGCGTGCAAAGAGTTTGAAGAAAATACCCTTAAGCAGCCACAAATCCGCCAGCAGTTAGCGAAGTTTAAATTATTGCGCGTGGATGTCAGTCGCTATCTCCCTCGCCAGCAAGATATTTTAAGCCACTATCGAGTGCTGGGACTGCCAACCCTTGATTTTTACGACTTTAGTGGTCGTTATCTAGCCCAATTGCGAGTCAGTGGCATCATGCCCACAGCGCAATTTGCCAAACGATTAGCGCAGGTTTCCCCGCCTGGGCAATTTCAATAATTGCTCGAGTCATCAGTGCTTGCTGTGACAATCGCAATGGATGCACTGGTTCCCAAGCGAGTGGCTCCGGCATCAATCATCTGTTTGGCACTTTGTTGGGTACGAACGCCGCCAGAGGCTTTCACTCCCATCGATGCAGGAACGTTTTGGCGCATTAATTGAACGGCTGCAACTGTTGCACCCGACTTACTAAAACCGGTCGAGGTTTTGACAAAGGCAACTTCAAGCTCCGTGCAAATCTGACAAGCTTTAATGATTTGCGCATCAGTAAGTAGGCAGGTTTCTAAAATCACTTTGAGTGGCGTGTCTTGGCAGCTTTGTTTAACCGCTGCAATATCCGCTTTGACATCGGTAAAGCGCTCACTTTTAAGCCAACTCACATTGATCACCATATCGATTTCATCAGCACCAGCTGCGATGGCCTGACTGGCTTCAAAGGCTTTGACCGAGCTCAAGCAGGCACCTAGAGGAAATCCCACCACTGAACACACTTTCACATCGCTTTGTTGCAATTGCTTGCTTGCCCAGGGGACATAGCCACTGTTGACACAAACCGAGTAAAAACCGTATTGACGTGCTTGTTGGCATAACGTTGTGATGTCATCAAAGGTGGCATCCATCGCCAGCAACGTATGATCGATATATTTTGCGTAATTAACAGTGGCCATAAAGAGATCCCGTAAATAAAAGAGTACGCTTGATTGATGGTATCACGGATTATAACCCCTTAAATGGTTCAACAGGCGTATCTGTTATCCAGACGATAGTATTTGCTTGTATTGGCCAATCATCTATGATGGTTACGTATCTAATTTAAGTGCTTAGATGGTCTTATTTGTTTAATGATGGAGGAAAATCGAAATGTTACTTGCCCCTAGTAATGCAATTCGAGTGATCGCTCTGGCTCATGCAAAAGAAGGTCAAAGTGATGCGCTCAAACAGGCGTTCATCCAAATTATCGATAAAGTTCGTCAAGAAGATGGTTGTCTGGGATATCAATTCCATGTCGATCAAAGCAACCCTAACCAGTTTTTAATGGACGAAATCTGGCGCGATCAAGCGGCGCTGGACAAACATGGCCAAACCGATTATTTCCTCAGCATGATTAAAGCCATCGAACCACTTGTGGCCGAACCGTTAGAGGTACGCCAGTTCTCGCCAGTTTATTAAGTATCATTGTCTCAACCATTGCTGTGATCACTATTTATATAAGGAGTTACAGATGAATCCAGTCGACTTTGCCAGTCATCGTTATACAACCAAAGCCTATGATCCTGAAAAGAAAATCCCATCCGATCAACTTGAACAACTCGTTGAAAGCCTGCGTCTTGCCCCATCTTCTGTGAACTCTCAACCTTGGCATTTTGTGCTGGCCAGTGATGCTGCTGGTAAAGCGCGTATTGCCTCTGGTGCAAGTGGTGCCGCAGCCTACAATGCGAGCAAAATTAACGATGCATCGCATGTCGTGGTGTTGTGTACCCGGACCAATATGAGCCCTGAGCATCTTGAAGCGGTGTTGGAAAAAGAACAGGCCGATGGGCGTTTTGCTAACGATGAAGCGCGTGCTAAAGGGCATGCCGCTCGCTCTGGTTATGTTCATCAACATATTTTTAAAAGCAAAGATTTGCAATCGTGGATGGAAAAACAAACCTATATCGCATTAGGTTGTCTGTTAACGAATGCGGCGATGTTGGGCATTGATGCAACGCCAATGGAAGGAATCGATTTTGCGGCTCTTGATCAAGAGCTCGGATTAAATGAGCGCGATCTCACCAGTATTGTGGTGGTTTCTTTGGGATATCACAGCGACAAAGATTTTAACGCTAAACTGCCTAAGTCTCGTTTAGCTAAAGAACAAGTATTTGATTTTATTTAATATCAATATTATCAATATTCCAAACCCAAATTTATAGCTGTCATTAATATAGCTAAATCGAATAAAAAGCGGACTTCTAAATCGGTAAAGAAGGTCGCTTTTTTTTGTTATGGTCTATAGTTGTACTGCTTACTGATTAGATAGTTAGCCTAAGTATTGGCTTTTTTTGGTGCAAAGTGTCGAAAATCTAGCCAATTTCTTGTCGATTTGGATATTCTTGCCATACTTTTTGTCATGATGATAGATCGTTATGAGGAAAATGTTATAATGTTGTTTACTAAAATGTATGTGTGTTATCCAATTTATACACTTGTTCTTGGTGTGTGAAATTAAATGTCGGTAAAATTGCTCAAACATTCACAATAACGCTTCAATTATTGCGATATCTGCTGCAATTTTCTCGGCGAGCTGGTAACTCAGTGCACAAATGGCTAAAAAGTGTTCGCTTTGCGGCCGTTGTGCAAGCTTTTATGAATCGCAAGGGTCGTATCATGAGAAGAGGAATCTTTCTTAAGCTCTACCGATTGCTGTTTGTCGGAATGATCGTTTTACTGACAGGGTGTCAGGGCGGGATTCTCGATCCAAAAGGGCAAGTAGGGATTGAGGAAAAAAATCTTATATTGACTGCTGTCGGCTTAATGTTACTGGTTGTTATCCCAGTAATTATTCTGACTTTAGTTTTTGCTTATAAGTATCGGGCATCTAATACCAAAGCTCGTTATGAACCCAAATGGGACCATTCTGTTAAAATAGAAATGTTCTGTTGGGGTATCCCCATCATCATCATCATTATCTTGGGTACCATTACCTGGATTTCGACTCATCGGCTCGATCCTTATCGACCTCTTGATGTCAAACCTGGTACGCCAACCCTTGAAGTTGAAGCTGTTTCAATGGACTGGAAATGGTTGTTTATCTATCCCAAACAAGGGATTGCAACTGTTAACCGACTGGTCATTCCTAAAGATACCCAAATTAGTTTCCGTGTGACATCTCAGTCAGTGATGAACTCATTCTTTATCCCTCAGTTGGGTAGCCAGATTTACTCGATGGCAATGATGGAAACCAAATTACATCTGATAGCAAACGAAGCTGGTACGTTTGATGGTATCTCCTCAAACTACAGTGGTGCAGGTTTCACGGGAATGAAATTTAAAGTGACTGCAACACCAACTGAAGATGAATTCAATCAGTGGGTTTCTAAAGTTCGCCAATCTAACAAAGTGTTAGATGATGCAACTTACGACCAGCTCGTTAAACCTTCAGAAAACAATCCTGTTGAATATTTTTCACATGTGAAACCGAAAATGTTTGAGCAGATTGTTCATCAGTACATGCATATGAATATGTCTAAGAAAAAAGACGCAGGTCATATGATGAAAGCGACCGATCACAGCACTCATGGTGAGATGTCTAGCGACGAATCATCAACGCTTGAATCGGCAACTAAGGAGTAATCACGATGTTCGGAAAATTGACGCTAGATTCGGTTCCATGGCATGTTCCGATTGTCATGGGAACCTTGAGTGTCGTTGCCATCCTCGGGATCGCATTGCTGGCGGCGATCACTTATTACAAAAAATGGGGAATCCTGTGGCATAACTGGTTAACGTCCGTGGACCATAAACGTATCGGCGTAATGTATATCGTTGTTGCGCTGGTGATGTTGGTGCGTGGTTTTGCCGATGCCATTATGATGCGAACCCAGTTGGCGGTAGCCACCGGGGGAAGCGAAGGGTATCTCCCTCCTCATCACTATGACCAGATCTTCTCTGCTCACGGTGTCATTATGATCATCTTCATGGCAATGCCGATGATGATTGGTCTGATGAACGTTGTGTTGCCGATTCAGATTGGTGCTCGTGATGTGGCATTCCCATTTTTGAACTCGCTGAGTTTCTACCTCTTTGTTGCTGGTGTGATTCTGGTCAACTTGTCGCTAGGTGTGGGTGAGTTTGCTAAAACTGGGTGGACGGCCTATCCGCCGCTCTCGGAGCTTACCTACAGCCCCGGGGTCGGGGTTGATTACTACATATGGGCCTTGCAGATATCCGGTATTGGGACGACGCTCACAGGGGTTAACTTCTTAGTGACTGTCATGAAGATGCGTGCTCCTGGTATGAAATTGATGCAGATGCCAATCTTTACTTGGGCATGTACTTGGGCAAACGTTCTGGTTGTTGCTTCTTTCCCAATTTTGACTGGCGCATTAGGTCTGTTGACGCTTGACCGTTATCTTGATTTCCACTTCTTCACTAACAGTGGTGGTGGTAACTCGATGATGTATATCAACCTGTTCTGGGCATGGGGGCATCCGGAAGTTTATATTCTGGTTCTACCTGCGTTCGGGGTGTTCTCAGAGGTGGTTCCAACCTTCTCTGGAAAACGGTTGTTTGGTTACACCACAATGGTTTGGGCAACAGGTGCAATTGCATTCTTAGGTTTCATTGTTTGGTTGCATCACTTCTTTACGATGGGCTCGGGGGCGAACGTAAATGCCTTCTTTGGGGTGATGACGATGATCATCGCGGTGCCGACGGGGGTCAAGCTCTTCAACTGGCTCTTTACCATGTACCGCGGACGCATTCGCTTTACAACACCAATGTACTGGACGCTCGGCTTTATGGTGACATTCACCATCGGCGGGATGACTGGTGTATTGCTGGCCGTTCCTGGCGCTGACTTCTTGTTACATAACAGCTTGTTCCTGATTGCTCACTTCCATAACACGATTATTGGTGGTGCGGTATTTGGTTACTTAGCGGGTGTTTCATACTGGTTCCCGAAAGCATTCGGTTACAAACTCAATGAAAAACTGGGTCGCCGGGCATTCTGGTTCTGGTTGGTTGGTTTCTACTTTGCCTTTATGCCGTTGTACGTGCTGGGCTTCTTGGGAATGACTCGTCGTCTGAACCACACCAACAACCCTGAATGGACACCTTGGTTGATTATCGCGTGTTTCGGTGCCTTCTTGATTCTTATTGGTATCGTGCACCAGTTGGCAATGTTCTATGTCAGCTATAGACAGCGCCATGAAAACCGTGATGAAACAGGGGATGCATGGGAGCAGGGCCGTACTCTGGAATGGTCATTATCATCGCCGCCACCGTTTTATAACTTTGCTAAATTGCCTGAAATCAACGATATCGATGAATTTGACTGGCAAAAAGAACATGGCACTGCTTATAAAAAACCAGCGAAATATGAACCCATTCATATGCCAAAAAATACACCGCATGGTGTGATGATTGGGATTGGTGCAACCATCTTTGGTTTTGCCATGATCTGGCATATCTGGTGGTTAGCCATCGTCGGCTTCTTGGGCATCGTGGGTAGCTTCCTGCTCAGAGCCTATAGCAATGATAAAGACTACTATGTGCAACCTGAAGAGATCGAAGCGATTGAATCCGCTCATCTTGAGAAAGTTAATCAGGCGGGTCTAAATCAGGCTAACGCGTAAGCTTGTTGTGAGATAGGTGAGATAAACGATGACATCACAATCAATAAATACTCATGGGCATGAAGCCCATGAGGAACATCATGATAGTGGCCGGACCGTCCAGTTAGGTTTCTGGCTCTATCTAATGACAGACTGTCTGTTGTTCGCGACAGTCTTTGCAACCTACGCGGTTCTCTATCCGAATGTGGATGGCGGCCCATCGGGCAAAGATGTTTTCGAGCTAAAATTCGTTTTAGTCGAAACTTTTGCGCTGTTGCTCAGTAGTATTACTTACGGCTTTGCGATGGTCAGTGCCCATGCCAAAAAACCTGCAGGTGTGCAATTTTGGCTGGTTATAACCTTTATTCTCGGTGCTGTGTTCATTGGCATGGAGTTATATGAGTTTCACCATCTGATCGCCGAAGGCTTTGGTCCGTCACGCAGTGCGTTCTTATCTGGTTTCTTTGCGCTGGTTGGAATGCATGGTTTGCACGTAACTGTTGGTCTGTTGTGGATGATTGCCACAATGATCGAAGTTGGACGTTGTGGACTGACTGGTCGTTCGATGACCCGCTTAAGCTGTTTAAGCTTGTTCTGGCACTTCCTTGATATCGTTTGGATCTGTGTCTTTACTGTGGTTTATCTGATGGGGGCCTTGTAATGGATCACGAACATAATTTAGATCACGGTAGCGTCAAATCATATTTAGTCGGTTTTGTGCTGGCAGTGATTTTAACGGTGATTCCGTTTTATCTAGTGATGAATCTCAGTATGTCTAAGGTGGCAACCTTATACACCATCTTTGCTTTTGCTGTGGTTCAGATAGTGGTGCATTTGAAGTACTTTTTGCATCTTAATTTCACGACCGAAACTGGCCGTTTGAATACAATTTCGTTTTTATTCAGCGCGCTGATTATCGGGCTGGTGGTTGGCCTGTCCTTGTGGATTATCTTTAGTGCCAATAACCTGATGATGTTTTAGCAGGTTTTAGTGTGTTGAAATTAAAGCGATATTTACTAGTAGTTAAGCCCGGGATTATCTTCGGTAATCTGGTGGCGACTATTGGTGGTTACTTTTTGGCTGCGCAGGGTCAGTTTGACTTGGCCTTGTTTGCTGCCACTGTGATTGGTTTATCACTGATTGTGGCATCCGGTTGTGCGTTCAATAACTATATTGACCGTGACATCGATTGCCGCATGGAGCGAACTAAAAACCGAGTAACGGTCACTGGTGTAATTTCGGTTGCTCAGACTCTTTCGCACGCCTGTGTATTAGGTGTTGCCGGATTTGTGACCTTAGCGGTTTGGACCAATTGGGTGGCGGTGGCGTTTGCTGCATTTGGCTTTGTGATCTATGTCGGGGTCTACAGCCTCTATATGAAGCGCAATTCAGTCTACGGAACGCTTATCGGTAGCCTCTCTGGTGCGGTTCCCCCAGTTGTGGGTTACTGTGCTGTCGCGGGGCAGTTTGATACTGGTGCGCTGATTCTGTTGGTGATGTTTAGCCTTTGGCAAATGCCGCATTCGTATGCCATTGCTATTTTCCGTTACAACGATTATAAGGCTGCTAATATTCCAGTGCTGCCCGTTGTACACGGCGTCCACCATGCTAAAAGCCATATTGTTGGTTACATTATTGCCTTTGCGTTTGCAGCGGTGATGCTGACATTTTCCGGCTATGTTGGTTTTGGTTATTTAGCGGTTGCGGTGGCAACCAGCGTATGGTGGTTGCACATGGCCATTAAAGGTTATCGAAAAGATAATGATGATGTGGCGTGGGCGCGGCAAGTATTCTTCGCTTCAATTTTGATTATCACGGCGTTAAGCGTTGCGATGGCGGTTGATTCACACATTGGTCCAGCCGCTGCAGCTGTCTCAATTTAATCGCGCACTATTAACTGTTTCAAAGGCCTTTATCAGCGATGGTAAGGGCTTTTTTAATGGGCTTGTAACAGGCTATTGCTTGGATGCAGCGATTGGTAGAGCGTGATGACGCTTAAGATCCAAGCCGAATGGACGACCTTTTCCTGCTGCGCTTGATAAATAGCCCGATTAGATGGGTCTATCTCTTTAAGCGGAATGATATTGGCCAGTTGTGCTCGAGAAACATCGCTCAATGCGTGAAGTTTTTTTAACTCACTTAAAAGTTCTTCATCGCTAAATCGATACTCTTGGGGATCATTGTTTAAGCGCTCACGTAAGGAGGCCATTAATTCAATGTCTAGATATACTTCTTTGGAGATAATCCCTAAGCCGAAGATAAGCTTAAGGCGAACATTTACATCGCCTAATGGCCCGGAGCTTTTCAAAAGTGGTTTGACGGCATATTTAACCGCATAGTCGTCTTTTTGAAAGACTCGCTCAACCAAGTCGGCGATGCTTTGTTCAATAAATTCCAGCGCTTTAAGTAAAAAACCTCTAACTGAGCGAGTTTGATTTAACTTCTCCAAAATCTCTGAATCATCAATCCACTCGCCCATATACTTTTACATCCAGTGCTTTAATTAGTGTTTTGCTTTAAGTTCTTCGTACGCTTTGATGATGCGTTTTGCTTCATCACTATTAGCATCAAGGCCGGTGTATTTGACCAAAGTGGCTTCAACACCTTGCGCGCTAATACTCTGTTGAAGTTCCACTGCTTGTGGGTCTTCATCATTGCTAAATAGCAATGCAGCCGCAATCACGCCAATGAGGTGATCGTTGCCAACTTTGTATTCAATGGTTCCCAACAGCGGTTTAATCAACCGGTCTGATGCACTTAATTTACGAAGTGGCTGACGTCCGACCCGGTTTACATTATCGTTCAGGTGCGGGTTAGCAAACCGCTTCAGAATTTTCTCAATATATGCCTGATGGGCACTACGATCAAAGCCATAACGTAAAATCAGTACTTCACCGCTTTCGAGCATGGTCTGTTTGACGTGCGCTTTAATTGCATCATCGTGGATAGCATCAAGAATAGTTTGATAACCGTTTAGCGCACCTAAATAAGCGGTAGCGGCGTGGCCTGTATTTAGAGTGAATAATTTACGTTCAACAAAGGCGATTAAGTTATCAGTCAGGTCCATTCCTTTGATATCAGGAATTGGCCCTTTGAATTGGGTTTTATCAACAATCCATTCTGAAAACTCTTCAACGGTTACTTCCAGTGGGTCGTCTGATTCTGCAGGCGGAACGATACGGTCAACGGCTGAATCAACAAATCCGACGAGTTTTTCAATGGTCGGTTTGATGTCATCTGAGAGATATTTAAAGACTTCTTCTTTAAGATGGCTGGTCCCTTTGACCATGTTTTCGCAGGCGATGACATTAATTGGTCCAGTGTTGCTGGCAACACGTTTAGCCAGACCCTGTGCTAATGATTTAGCGATGATATCAAGAACAGTTGGACCCACAGCTGTGGTGATAAGGTCAACTTGACCAATCACATCAATGAGTTCGTCGCTGGTTGAGTTAATCGCTGAAACTTTAGTGACAATATCGGTTGTGCTGGCAGTGCCAACTACTTTAACTGGATATTCCCCACGTTGGTTAATTGTATCGAGGAGTGGCTGATTCACATCGGCAAAAATTACTTCGATATCTGATTCGCTTAGTAATTTACCGATAAAGCCGCGGCCGATATTACCAGCTCCAAAATGTAAAGCTTTCATCATTTTTCCTCTCTAAAGGGGTTGCTATATTGCAATGCTAAAGGGGGATGAACGACTCATCCCCCCAAATATTTAGTCGCATTTTAAGCGTTGAGGATATTCAATATTTCCTGCGGGTCACTTGTTGTTGCAAGTTGGTCAATGACACCATCCTCATCCAATGCATTGGTCACTGCTGAAATCACCTGAAGATGTTCATCATTTTGTGCCGCGATGGCGATGACTAAGCGAGCGACGTCATCCTCATCTTCACCCCATTGAATGCCTTGCGGATATTGGCAGAAGACAATCCCGGTTTTGAGCACTTGAGGTTTCGCTTCGACTGTTCCGTGTGGAACCGCAATGGATTCGCCCAAATAAGTAGATACCATCGATTCACGTTCTAACATCGCTTCGATGTAATCAGGTTTGATGTAGCCACCAGCGGCTAACTGCTCACCTGCGAAACGGATAGCTTCTTCTTTGGTATTTGCGCTAAGACCTAATTTGACATCATTGAGAGTCAGCTTAAATGGTGCATCCTGACTGTCAGAGCTCTCTTCGACAGTTGCTGGTGTTTCAACGGCTGCTTCACCTCTATGCGCCTGTTTGAGTTTTTCAATCAGCTCATCGTATAGCGTGCCATCTAAGAAGTTCGTCAGTGACAGATGCTCAGCTTGTGGCGCAGTTTTATGAGCACGGTTGGTTAAATCTTTATGGGTAATGACAATGTCGACATCGCTTGGTAGATCGTTAATGGCGGTGTTCGTGACACTGATATCAAGCCCGGCACTTTTCATTTTTTTGCGCAATAATCCGGCACCCATTGCACTTGAGCCCATTCCGGCATCACAAGCAACGATGATTTTGTGCACGTTAGCATAATCGACGGCACCACCCGTTGGCGCTGTGCTTTGGCCTTTAGACTCAGCTTTCATCGCTTTGATTTTATCAGTTGCAGACGATAAGTCTTGATCTTCGCTTTGGCGCTGAGTTTTTAACAATAGTGCTGAAACCGCAAATGAAACAACGCAAGAAAGCACAACCGATAAGATTACCCCAACAAATGAGCTCTGTGGTGTCATCAATAATACGGCGATGATAGAGCCTGGTGATGCAGGTGCAACCAAACCAGCGTGGAAGGCAACCAGAGTGAATACACCAGTCATCCCACCTAAGATCATGGCAATAATCAGGCGTGGATTCATCAACACATATGGGAAGTAAATTTCGTGAATACCACCGAGGAAGTGAATGATACACGCACCTGGTGCAGACTGTTTTGCAGTTCCGCGACCAAATAATGCATATGCCAGCAACATACCGAAACCAGGACCTGGGTTTGCTTCAATTAAGAAGAAGGCTGATTGACCCAGTGAGTGAGACTGCTGAATCCCCAGTGGTACTAAAATGCCGTTACCGATTGCATTGTTCAAAAATAGAATTTTAGCTGGTTCAACAAAGATTGATGTCAGCGGCAACAGGTCGTGTTTGACTAAGATGTCGACCCCTGCGGCCAATAATGCTGAAAGATGCTCAACAACTGGGCCGACGACCATATAGCCTAAAATAGCTAAGATCATCCCGATAATACCGGCCGAGAAGTTATTGACCAGCATTTCGAAGCCAGCTTTAATTTTGCCTTCAACTAAGCGGTCAAAACTTTTAATCGCCCAGCCGCCTAATGGGCCTGCGATCATCGCGCCTAAGAACATTGGCACGTTGGTCCCAATAACAACCCCCATGGTGGCAATAGCCCCAACGACGGCGCCTCGTTCACCACCAATTAATTTACCACCGGTATAACCCAGTAACAGAGGCAACATATATGTCACCATCGGGCCTACCAGTTTGGAAAGATACTCGTTAGGGATCCAGCCTGTTTTGATAAACAGGGCGGTAATAAAGCCCCACGCAATAAAAGCCCCAATATTGGGCATAACCATATTCGACAAAAATCGGCCGAAGCTTTGAATTTTGACTTTCGCTCCTGGTGATAACATATAGAACTCCGTCTAAAGACTATTGTTGTTGTTTCATTTTTAAATGTGTCTACATTTAGCTATCGCTAAGTTAGCATGAGTTGAGATGGGTTGTGAGTCGTTATCAGAATGTTGTGATTTATCTCTTTTTTTATTCGTTAAAGTTAATATATATAGTGACGCGTATCACAATATATGCCTCTTTTTTCTTTATGAAATTCGATTATTTTAGAAAGTCAATATGATTTTTTGTGACTAAAGTACCACATTTGAAATTAACAAATAAATTTAAAATGTGATACTTATCAAAATTTTAGTATTTTTTATTTTTTTGTAAAATTTTTATGTGATGTAAATCACAATTAATAATATTGACTCAATTGTTAATAAATTTGAGTTGAGGCACAGCTATTATTATCTTAGGAGAAAGCATGGAATAAATGATTTATTTGTTAAAAATTTATTTCAATTGGCGAAATTAATTATAATCAAACAGATCATTGGTCTGTGGTTAAATAATAAGAAGTGTGCCATTTAAGCTATCTGCAATATTTTTCGCCCCTCTAAGCCTCATTATTTTGCGCTTCACTGCCTGATTATTTAAAGCTTATATAAAGTTAATAAATTGATTAAAAAACAATCTAATCATAGTTGAGTCTATTTAAACCTGCCATTTATATGGCTGCGCTGTTTAGATGCGGGGTAGTGTCTTGCGCTATAACGAAACAAAAACGAAAACTAAGTGGTAAAAGTTGCGTTATTTTTGCGTCTTTAGGCCCTTCTGAAACATCAAAAATTGTCATTATTTTGGTATGAAATGTGCGTGCAAAGCGCGTAGTATGGTGGATGACCGCATTTTGACAGCAGCGGTCATCATTATAATTTAACTTAGTGAGCGGGGTTTGCCTGGGCGAGCATCGTAAAGAGTGCCGTAATAATATCTTTGCAGTGTTCTACTTTTTGCGTTTGAACCGTCGGTTGGGCTTGGATAATTCGCAAAATACAGCCGTTTACAGTTGCTGCGATTAAGTTGGCAGAAAGATTCGGATCGAGTGTTTTGGCGAGCTGGCCTTGGGTGATTGCATTTTTAACGGAGTGTTCTAGGTCGGTTAAAAATTGTTCATATTTTAACTGCGTATGGTGGCGGATTTCTGCAATATCTTTGCTGGCATTGTCTAAGCTAAATAATATGACAAACAGTTGGCGCTGTGCCTGATTATTAGCCATGTTTTCAAACAAAGTTATAAACAGAGAACTTAACTTATTTATAGGGTCGGGCTCATCGGCGCTGATACTAGCATCGAGCAGATTGCTTAAGGGCTCACAGTATTCATCCCACAGATTAATAAAAAGTTCATTCTTGTTTTTGAAATGCCAGTAAATCGCGCCTCGTGTAACACCTGCCAGCGTCGCTATATCCGTGAGGCTTGTTTCGGTTATGCCATGCTCACAAAATAGTTTTAATGCGGTATCAAGAATAACTTGACGAGTTTTTTGGGCATCTTCTTTTGTTCTTCTCGCCATAGGGGTTCTCTTTAAAAAAATTGAAAAAATGATTTACATACATTCGTGAATGTATGTAAATTACTACAACATTGACTCATACGCCAATATAATTGGTCATAGATTTGTGGTCGGCAATGACAGGGGCTCAGATATTCATGTTGCACAAAAATATAATTGTTCGTTCTATAGGCTTGGCGCTAGCCGCTAGCCTACTTTTGACAGGATGCGGAGATAATAAATCCGAGCAGGCCAGCGCCCAGCAAGGGGCCGCGCAGGCTATCGCTGTGGATACCGTGACCATCTCGGCTAAACCTATTCAACTAACGACTGAATTATCTGGGCGGGTGAAAGCATTCCGTGTGGCTGAAGTTCGTCCACAGGTGAGTGGAATTATCCTTAAACGTTATTTTAAAGAAGGCAGTAACGTTAAAGCAGGGGAAATGCTGTATCAGATTGATCCGGCTACCTATCAGGCCGATGTTGACAATGCGCAGGCTAATTTAGCCGAAGCAAAAGCCAATGAACACAGCGCCCAGCTTAAAGCAAAACGTTACGCCAAGTTGATTAAAACCAATGCGATTAGTCAGCAGGATTATGACGATGCAGAGGCCACTTGGAAACAGCAGCAAGCTGCAATTGAAGCCGCTCAGGCAAGTTTAGAAGAAGCTAAAATTAATCTTCAACGGACTAAAATTACGGCGCCAATTTCTGGTCGTATCGGGGCTTCTGATGTCAGTGAAGGTGCATTGGTGACTGCCAACCAGTCTGGCGTGATGGCAACGATTCAGCAGCTGGATCCGGTTTATGTCGATGTTCGTCAATCGACTGAAGCGCTGCTGCGTCAAAAACGCGAAATTGCCAATGGTTCGCTGGATATCAATAATGATAATAGTGCTAACGTACATTTTATCTTAGATGATAATTCAACCTACCAGTTCCCTGGTCGTTTGCAGTTCTCTGATGTGACGGTTGACCAGACCACGGGGATGGTTAATCAGCGAATTATTGCTCGTAACCCCCAGAACTTGCTGTTACCTGGCATGTTTATTCGAGCCATTCTTAAAGAAGGGACTCGCAATAACGCGATTCTGGTACCTCAAAAAGCAGTGAGCCACAATCCTCGTGGTGAAGCAGAAGTGATGTTGGTCAATGCAGACAATCAGATCCAACCCCAAAAAATCGACACTGAACGTGCCATTGGTAACGACTGGTTAGTGAAATCAGGACTGAAAGTGGGCGATAAAGTTGTTGTTGCGGGACTGCAAAATATTCGTCAGGGCAGTAAAGTCCAACCGAATGATGTGACAGCCAACTACCAAGATAGCTCAGATCAAACTCAGAATCAGTAAGACGGAGCAGCGGATTCATGGCTAAGTTTTTTATCGACCGACCCATCTTTGCATGGGTCATCGCCTTGGTGATTATGCTCGCCGGGGCATTATCTATTTTTAACCTTCCAATTGCGCAATATCCTCAAATCGCCCCGCCTGCGGTAGAGATTAGTGCAAACTATGCAGGTGCTTCAGCTCAGACTGTGCAAAATGCGGTGACACAAGTTATCGAAGAGAACATGACCGGTCTTGATAACTTTATGTACATGTCCTCGACAAGTGACTCATCAGGGCATGTGACCATTACGGTGACGTTTAAACCGGGTACTGATGCGGATATCGCTCAGGTGCAGGTGACGAACAAGCTGGATCAGGTTAAATCAAAATTGCCGAGCATCGTTCAGCAAAACGGGATTGATGTTCAAAAAACGACGAGTAGTTTCTTGATGATTGCCGGGTTTATTTCACCTGATGGCAGCATGAATAAAAACGATTTGGCCGATTACGTCGATTCGCATGTAAAAGATACCATTAGTCGTATTAACGGGGTTGGTCAGATCCAGGTATTTGGTAGCCCATATGCGATGCGTATTTGGCTTGATCCGGTGAAATTGCATCGATTTGCGCTGACGCCATCTGATGTTGAATCGGCTATTACTGCTCAGAACGCTCAGGTTTCTTTAGGTAGTTTGGGTGGGACTCCTGCGGTGAAAGGTCAGCAGTACTCTGTGACCATTGAAGGCCGTGGGCGATTAAATACGGTTGAACAGTTCGAAAATATTTTGCTGCGTGTAAACCAAGATGGTTCAAGAGTTTACTTAAAAGACGTAGCACGGGTTGCTTTGGGTAGTGAAGACTACCAGTTCAGTTCTTACTATAACAATAAACCTGCTACCGGCATTGCGATTAAACTGGCAACAGGTGCGAATGCCCTGCAGACTTCCAAAGATGTGAAAGCAAAAATCAAAGAGCTTTCGCAGTTCTTCCCATCTGGGATGAAAGTTGTTTATCCATTTGATACCACACCATTTATTCAGATTTCTATTGAAGAAGTGGTACACACGCTGATTGAGGCGATTGTGTTGGTATTCTTTGTGATGCTGTTGTTCTTACAAAATATCCGGGCGACATTGATCCCAACGATTGCTGTGCCAGTGGTGCTGTTGGGGACTTTTGGCGTGATGAACGCGGTTGGTTTCTCAATTAACACATTGACGATGTTCGGGCTGGTACTGGCCATCGGGTTGTTGGTGGATGATGCGATTGTGGTGGTCGAAAACGTCGAGAGGATCATGACCGATGAGGGGTTGACCCCTTATGAGGCGACCAAAAAATCGATGGGGCAGATCACCAGTGCCTTGGTTGGGATTGCACTTGTGTTGTCAGCGGTATTTATTCCAATGGCATTCTTTGGTGGGTCAACCGGGGCTATTTATCGCCAGTTCTCGATTACCATTGTATCGGCGATGGCCTTGTCGGTGTTGGTTGCACTGATTCTAACGCCGGCATTGTGTGCCACTATTTTGAAAAAACCTGATGGTAAGCATGAACCTAAAAAAGGTTTCTTCGGTTGGTTTAACCGCATGTTTGATGCCTCAGCAGAGCGTTATAAAAATGGGGTTCGCCGAGTTGTTCATCAGCGTTTCCGTTATCTTTTGGTTTATGTGGTTATCGTTGCTGGTTTAGTATTTTTGTTTATGCGACTGCCAACCTCATTCTTGCCAGAAGAGGACCAAGGTGTATTGATGGCAATGGTGCAATTGCCGCCAAGTGCCTCTAAACAGCGTACAGATAAAGTCTTAAAAGACCTGACCAATTACTTTTTGACCAAAGAGAAAGATACGGTCACTTCGGTGATGGATGTCACTGGGTTTAGTTTTGCCGGTCGTGGACAGAACGTTGGGATGGCATTTATTAAGCTTAAAGATTGGGGCTTACGTGAAAATGCGCGAGGCAATATCAATGCGATTCTTGGCCGCGCGATGCGCTATTTATCCACGGTTAAAGAGGCGCGAGCATTTGTCTTTAACGTCCCAGCGATGCCATCACTGGGTACGGCAACCGGGTTTGACTTCTACCTTCAAGACCAAGGCAACCTCGGTCACGCCGCATTGATGAATGCGCGTAACCAGTTGTTAGGAATGGCTGCGAAAAACCCTCATCTGATTCGAGTTCGTCCAAATGGCTTAAGCGATGCGCCAGAGTTCGATTTAGAAATCAACTATGAAAAAGCGATGGCTCATGGGGTTTCGATCACGGACATCAATAATACGCTTTCAAGTGCATGGGCATCTGATTATACAGACGACTTTATTCGCGGTGACCGGGTGAAAAAAGTCTATGTGCAAGGCGAAGCTAAATATCGTATGAACCCTGGGGACTTAGCTCATTGGTATGTGCGTAACAAAGATGGTGAGATGGTTTCGTTCTCAACCTTTGCAAAAGGTAAATGGGGCTATGGTTCGCCTGCTTTGCAGCGCTATAACGGGGTGAGTGCGGTTGAAATTGTCGGTGAACCTGCACCAGGGTTTAGCTCTGGTGAAGCGATGAACCAAATTACCGAGATGGCTAAAAAATTACCGAAAGGAATTGGTCTGTCTTGGACGGGGCTGTCATATCAGGAACGCCAATCTGGTTCACAAGCTCCAGCGTTGTATGCAATTTCTCTGTTGGTAGTGTTCTTGTGTCTGGCCGCATTATATGAAAGTTGGAGTATCCCATTCTCGGTCATGCTGGTGGTTCCACTTGGGGTCTTTGGTGCAATTGTTGCAGCAACAATGCGTGGTTTAGATAACGATGTGTACTTCCAGGTTGGTTTGTTGACAACCATTGGTCTGTCGGCGAAAAACGCCATCTTGATTGTTGAGTTTGCAAAAGAACTTTACGACAAAGGTAACGGCTTACTTGAGTCGGTGCTGGAAGCTTGTCGTATGCGTCTGCGGCCAATTTTGATGACATCTTTGGCCTTCATTCTTGGGGTACTGCCACTTGCTATTAGCTCTGGTGCTGGGGCGGCTAGCCGTCACGATATCGGTACTGGTGTGATTGGGGGGATGATTAGTGCTACGGTCTTGGCTATCTTCTTCGTGCCATTGTTCTTTGTGGTGGTGATTCGTTACTTTACGAAATATCGTAAGGATGAAGAAAACGACCTTTAGTTCACACATCATTTTTTAATCCCAAAGAGGCCAGTTTGATACTGGCCTCTTTTAATTGTGCAAGCTTCTGTTTAGCTTAATAGGGTTTAAGGGGCTTTACAGTTATATTAAAATGGTCAAAACATAGTCGAATAATCGTTTCATGCACTGTGTGTTTTTAGATAAAACAGCAATCTGTGCTGGCGGTATAGATTATTTTTTTAGACAATAGCGGCTTATTTAAGCCCCTGGAGGTGTCATGTCAGATTTGCGGCAAAAAGCATTGCAGAAAATTGCAAAATGTCTGGAGTTAGGACAGTCTGCTAACGTGCATGAGGCTGCGCAAGCTATTCGTATGGCGGAGCGTCTGATGCATAAGCATGGCTTGGAGCAGGCGGACATCGATTTTATCCGAATGGGGATCACCCGCGCTAAGCAATTATTACCAACTCAGCCAGGGCAAAATATTCTGCGGATTATTCGTGGGATTAACGCTCGTTTTGGTGTGGAAGCGGTATTGGTCGACCATAAAGGTCTTAAGCGTTTAGAGTTCGTCGGCGATGCGGATAAGGCTGTGTTTGCCGCATTTGCCTTTGATATCCTGTATCGGGAGATGCACCAGCAGATTGGTTCGTTTCGTACCAGTTTAAGTGGCAATGGTTTGTCTCAGCATGAGCAAAATCGTCGTGTTGCGTCATTTACCGCCGGTTGGCTCGAAGGCGCGCTGGAAAAACTGCCTAATTTAGCGGGCGATCACTCCGACTCTTTAGACGATTATCTTGACCAGCAGTTTGCTAATCTCGACCGGGAAACATTTAAAGAACAGCTTAAAAAATCGATGGCGCAACTGACGCCAGATTTTGAGTCGGGCCTGAAAAAAGGCAAGCGTGTTAGCGTCAATCGCCCTGTCAGTGGTAAACAGTCTCCTCGCCAACTTTCTCAATCCTAATCTTTTTTATTTCAACTGTTCGCGGATGCTTTGGCATCGCTTTTGCAAAATTCTGTTTATCGTTGCACTGACAGAGTTTTGACGCATGATCCAATTACAGCTATCGACGGCAGTTCATCCAGCCCTGAAACATCGTGGTGTGGACTTTAGTGACCCGTTTCAGTGGTTCTGGTCCGGTCATCAATTCACCATTAACCAGCAGGAATGTTTGTTGTTAATGGAGCGCCAAAGCGGCTATGTGATGCTGTTTTTTGATTTGACGGGGCAAGATTATGCCGCCTTTTTGCGTGTTTGGCAGCGGCGGTTGCTTGCAGAGGTACTGACGGTGAGTGACTTAGATCCATTATCGCAAAGCCGATTGCAGGTCGAGCTGCTAGAGCGTTGTACTCAGCTGCATATCAGCGAACGAGCGCCGATGGTTACACCGTCAATGCAAATGGTGGTCAGCGGGGTCGAATTGCTAGCAAAGCGCTATCAGGGCCTACCTGAAAATGAATCTGAAGAATTTCGCTGGGGAGTCATTCTTAATCAGGCCCGGCGTTTTCAAGGTGAAACAGCATATCAGCGTTTTGCTGATGACTGTTTGTTATGGATGAACGATGTCTATGCGGTTGATGAACCCGCCAAGGCAGTCGTGTGGCATTAGCTATGAGTCTATATCGGCTCTTAGGTCATCCGTCTGCGTGCGTTTAATATCTTCTTCCAGCTGGTTTAATGAACGCTTAAGTGGCTCAATAGGCTGCTCAGTTTGTTCACTGATAAACTGCTTGAGAGATTTTTGAAGCGTTTGCAATACATCAATAAGTGTTGCCTGCGCTTTGAGGTTAAGCGTCTCAAAATAGCGAGTATAATGAAGTGCTTGATGAAGATAACGCAGCTGTTCCTCTTCCGATGACTGGATATACCAGAATCGAACCAGATTTAAACATGAGCGAAGATAGATCTTTAATATTTCAGCTCGCTTGGCATCTGGAGTCTGGTCGCTAATCCCTTCCATCCAGTAACGAGCCTGCTCCAGAGCTGCCAAATAGTGAACTAACGCAATGCCTGGTTGATCTTGTTGCAAAGATTGTTCACCAGCTTGCGTTCGATGATGCCAAACAGAGTAACTCATCGTATTCAACTCCTTAATCGACAGATAGTTTCGGTGTATTTCTCAGTTTTAAGGTTTAAATTTTCTCCTATTGTTTCAATAATCAATTACCTGTGGGATGACTGTTGCAGCTTCGTGCGTTAGTTGTTGATTCCTTAAGATAATGATCGTGAAATTTAATGTGCTAGCAATAGCAATAAACCTAGATAAGCCCACTAAAGGGATCATAATTATAGCATAAAATCCTGTCCCGCTTGAGCCAAAAGTATTAATCGTGACCTTACCGACAAAAATAAAAAAGGATGCCGAGGCATCCTTTTACTATTTACTATTGAGTAGCTTAATTTTTTTGAAAATTAGTTCTGAATAAGCGAGATATCAGCGACTTTCAAGAACAATTCCCGAAGTTTTGCCAACAGAGCTAAGCGGTTGGCAGCCAATTTAGGATCGTCTGCCATCACCATTACTTTCACAAAAAATTCATCGACTGGTTCTCTAAGACTTGCCAGTTCGGTCAATGCTTGTGTGTATTGGCCATTATCAAACAGCGGTGCTACTTGCTGGCTGAGCTCATCAATGCGTTTAGCCAGTTGACGCTCTTCATTGTCGACAAACAAGCTTTCATCAAGCGCTGGTGCTATCTGCGCTTCATTTTTAGCTAAAATGTTTGCGACTCGTTTGTTGGCACTTGCCAGTGCTTCAGCAGGTTCCAGTGAGCGGAAATGGCTGACCGCATTTAAGCGATTGGCAATATCCGTTGGTGCGCTTGGATGGCGTGCCAGAACTGCTTGGATAACACTGATATCAACACCTTGTTCTTGATAGAAGGCTCGTAGACGAGCATAAATAAATTCCATCAACTGTTCGACTACTTCCGCGTGTTCTTGCTCGCTAAGCTCAACCGGTTGGGTGCTCAGTGAAGCCTTAAACAGCTGGAGTAAATCAAGTGCATAGTCTTGTTCGGTGATGATGCGAATGACACCTAATGCCGCACGGCGCAGGGCAAATGGGTCTTTGTCCCCTTTCGGTGGCATTTTAATAGCGAAAATACCAGCGAGCGTATCGATTTTATCGGCAATCGCAACGGCTGCACCTTCTTTACTTTGTGGCAGTTTGTCCCCAGAAAAACGAGGTTGATAATGCTCACCAATGGCTTCGGCAACAGCGGCAGGTTCGCCATCATGGCGCGCGTAATACATGCCCATGGTGCCTTGGATGTCGGTAAATTCCATGACCATTTCACTCATCAGGTCAGTTTTACACAACAGTGCAGCGCGTTTGGCATATTCGGCATTGGCATCAATCTGTTTTGCAATAATTTCAGCCAGTGATGCGATACGGCGAGATTTATCAAGCAGTGTTCCCAGTTTTTGCTGGAAGACAACATTGCCCAATGACTCTAAGCGGTCTTCAAGTTTGATTTTACGGTCTGTGTTATAGAAAAATTCAGCATCCGCCAGACGAGGGCGAACCACTTTTTCGTTACCACGAACCACTTGAATAGGGTCTTTACTGACGATGTTGGCGATGAAGATAAACCGTGGCAGCAGCTTGCCGTCTTGGTCCAGAATAGGGAAATATTTCTGGTTATCTTTCATGGTGTAAATCAGTGCTTCAGCTGGCACTTCAAGATATTTTTCCTCAAAGCTTCCGACCATTGCAACTGGCCATTCAACCAGTGATGTGACCTCTTCAAGCAGGCCTTCATCGATATCAGCTGTGCCATTTTCACGAGCGGCTTCTGCTTCAATCTGCTCGCGAATAATTGCTTTACGGCGCTCGTAATCAACGATTACTTTACCGCGCAAATCGAGCATCTGCACATATTCATCGGCGTTGGTAAGCTGAAACTCTGCTTCACCCATAAACCGGTGGCCGCGAATGGTGCGAGCTGATTCAATCCCTAATACTTCGCCTTGGATCAGTTTTTCACCGTAGAGCATGGTGACTGTGTGAACTGGGCGAATAAACTGAGTGCTGCGAGCACCCCAACGCATCGGTTTTGGAATAGGCAGTTTGGCAAGCGCCTCGTTGATCACATTTGGAATCAACTGATTGATATGTTCGCCTTTGACTTGCGCGCGATACAATAGCCACTCACCTTTGTCGGTTTTGAGCCGTTCGGCATCAGCAACTTCAATGCCATTTGAACGTGCCCAGCCCATGGCAGCCTTGGTTGGATTACCTTCGCCATCGAATGCTGATTTGATAGCCGGACCGCGTTTCTCAACGATTTTATCAGGCGCTTGTTCAGCCAATTCGCTGACTAAAATCGCTAAGCGGCGAGGCGCGCCATACCATTTGATCTGGCCGAATGCTAAATCGGCTTCGCTAAGAGCTTTTTCAACATTGTCGGCAAATGCCTGTGCTAACTGCCGCAGCGCTTTGGGAGGCAGTTCTTCTGTGCCGATTTCAACTAATAAATTATTGGTACTCATAACTGCCTCTTAAGCTTGTTCTTTACACAGCGGAAAGCCTAGCTCTTCGCGTTTAGCGTAATAGCTTTGCGCAACGGCTTTGGCCAGAGTGCGGATCCGCAAAATATACCGCTGGCGTTCGGTGACTGAAATCGCATGGCGGGCATCAAGCAGGTTAAATGCGTGCGATGCTTTCATCACTTGTTCATAAGCTGGCAGTGGCAGGTCGGCTTCAATAAGGCGTTGACTGTCTTTTTCGCACTGATCAAATTGGCGGAATAATGCATCTACATCCGCGTGTTCAAAGTTGTAAGTTGATTGTTCGACTTCGTTTTGATGGAACACATCACCATAAGTCACTTTACCCATTGGACCATCGGTCCAAACCAAGTCATAAATGCTGTCAACTTCTTGGATGTACATCGCCAGACGTTCAAGGCCATAGGTAATTTCACCGGTGACTGGCGAGCATTCTAAACCACCAACTTGCTGGAAATAGGTAAACTGAGTCACTTCCATGCCGTTGAGCCAGATTTCCCAACCCAGTCCCCAGGCACCTAATGTAGGTGATTCCCAGTTGTCTTCAACAAATCGAATATCGTGGACTTCAGGATTAATTCCCAATTCCACCAGTGAGCCAAGATATAGTTCTTGGATATTATCCGGAGATGGTTTTAATGCGACTTGGAACTGGTAGTAATGTTGTAACCGGTTCGGGTTTTCACCATAGCGTCCATCAGTTGGACGACGGCAGGGCTGAATGTACGCACTGCTCATTGGTTCAGGGCCAATTGAGCGTAAAAATGTTTGAGGATGGAAGGTCCCTGCTCCGACTTCCATATCTAAGGGCTGAACAATAACACAGCCTTGGCGAGCCCAGTAATCCTGGAGCGCCAGAATCAATCCCTGAAATGTTTTGATATCATATTTTTGCATGT
The DNA here is from genome assembly GCF_046054195.1 of Celerinatantimonas sediminis. Classification (NCBI taxonomy): domain Bacteria; kingdom Pseudomonadati; phylum Pseudomonadota; class Gammaproteobacteria; family Celerinatantimonadaceae; genus Celerinatantimonas; species Celerinatantimonas sediminis. The sequence continues at coordinate 7,162 of NZ_JBEQCS010000001.1, read as the reverse complement.
CGATTAATCGCGCGAGTTAGAAGTTCAAGCTGCTTTGAAACTAGCCAAGTATACACAGCTGATGGCAAGGGTCGATACACAGACTACGGAAAACCGTAATTTTTTAGCCAACAGCGGCTTTAATCAATGAGCCCTTTTTGGATCAAATATTCGTAGGGCTGATGTTCTGTCTGACTGGCCAGCAGCGTATGGTCCATAAACCGACAAAAACTAGGAATGTCACGTGTGGTCGACGGGTCATCAGCGATAACCTTCAGTTGCTGGCCATTGCTCAGCGACCGAATTGTCTTACGCACCATCATCACTGGCTCTGGGCACCGTAGACCGCGGGCGTCGAGTAATTGTGTGGCATCATCTGTTGATGTGGTCATGTTCGTTATCAAATTTGTTACAGCGAAAAAGGCATTGTACCGATTTGGCGTTCATTGACAATGAATTGACCGTCGGTGCGTGATTATTCTACTAGAAATTGCTCGCTCTTTTAACTAGCAGCCAGAATTGCGCGCATTAATTTTTCACTTGCCTCTTTGGGCGATGCATCTGGGGTGTTAAAAAAATTGGTGACAACATCTAAGATAGCACCTTGCACATAGCTGGTGGTGGCCATGCCATGAGCCACACTTGGCACGGCACTATGGGTTTTAAGGCTGCGTTTAAAAGCTCGTTCACTCTTCAGCGAGCAGGCATCAAATCCGGTCAGCTTTATATCGCTGCGAACTGGGATTGACCCTTTTATTTTGTTAAAGCGCGCTTGCAACTCAGGGCTCATAATTGTGTGGGCTAATCGTTGCTGGGCCTTGATATCATTTGGCTCGCTTAACTGAAACATCGCAAAACTATCCACCGAGTAGATAAATTGATGGGCCGTGCCGGGCACGGGAACGCAGCGAATATCTTTGCCCATTTTTTCGTGCGCCAGTAAAAACTCACCATTGGCCCAGTCGCCGATAATTTGCATTGCCGCCTGATTATGAATGACTTCCGCGGTTGCCCGGTTCCAGCTCTGATGGTTTTCTGGATGAACAATGTAAGGGCGCATTTTTTGTAGAAGTGCAAAAGAGTGCACCATCGCTGGGCTGGTTAGCACTTGGGGAAGGTGTTCAATAAATGCTTGTCGGTAGCCTTTAGCGCCGAGCTGAGATAGCGCAATGCTCTCAAATACCGTGGTGGTCTGCCAATCTTGATTGCCTTGTGCGAGCACCGGGTAGCCCGCTTGTTTGATTTTTTCGGCGACCGTAAAAAATTGCTCCCACGTTTTGGGAATTTCAGCGTGAGCTTTGGCAAAGATGGCACTGTTGATCCACAGCCAGTTAATTCGATGAATATTCACCGGAACAGCAACATAATGGCCATGGTATTTCATGTCTTTATTAATCAGCGCTGGAATGCGTTGATCCCAGAGCTGCGCTTTGGCAACGCCATCTAGGTTGGTCAAAAAACCAAGCGAAGCCCACTCTTGCAGCGCTGGGCCTTTAATTTGCGCAGCTGCCGGAGGGTTGCCTGATATCGCCCGCGATTTAAGTACCGTCATAGCGCTTTCGCCAGCACCGCCCGGCACAGCGAAATCTTGCCAATGTACGCCTTGGTTTTCCATCATCTGCTTAATGACTTGAACTGCTTTAGCTTCGCTGCCAGAGGTCCACCAATGCAATACTTCAACATCTTGCGAAGGAGCGCTAATGGCACTGATGGGCCAAACGGTGCTGAGCACCAGCACAACAATAAACCCTCTTAACTGGGCAATCACGGTGGTTTTCCTCTATTAACTATTAACGAATATGTGGAAGCTCTAGGATGACTTTGAGGCCCCGCGTTGGTAAGTTTTCTAAGGTGATTTCACCGCCATGGGCATGCGCGATATTGCGAGCGATGCCTAAACCAAGGCCGTTGCCGCTGGTGGTTTTATCAAGCCGTACATAAGGCGAAAAGATATCTTTGTGCAAAGTGGTCGGGATCCCTGGCCCTTGATCGATGAAATTTAACCGTAATAATGGCTCGCTATCGTCAATGACAATAGTCAGGTATTGGCCGTATTTAATGGCATTATCAACGATATTGCCAATGCAGCGTTTAATCGCCAACGGTTTGCCGCGGTAGCGTTGTATCGGCTTGCCCTCAATTGCAATGCTATCGCCGTAGCTTTCACAGATAATTTTCAACAGTGCCTGAATATCGATGTCCTGCAAATTTTCATGAATATCGGTTTCTTTCACCGTTTGCAGTGCCCCTTTGGCCATGATTTCCAGCTCGTCCAAGTCGCGATTAAATGTCGCGATGAGTTTTTCATCATCAAGCAATTCGGTTCGCAGTCGCAGTCGAGTAATTGGCGTTTTTAAATCGTGTGAAATAGAGCGAAACAGTTGCTCACGGTCATCAATATAGCGTTTGAGTTTTTCCTGCATGGTGTTAAATGCTCGGGTTGCTCGCACCAGCTCAATGCTGCCTTCTTCTTTAAGTGGCGGCTGATAGAGATTAAGCGCTAACTGTGATGCCGCGCTTGCCAACCGATTTAACGGGCGAGTCTGGCGGCGCACTAAGACAAAGGTGAAGATGCATAAAAATAAGGTGGTGAGCACTAAATTAAGTAACTGCCGCGATGGAATACTGGGTTCATCTAGCATCATGTAAGGCGCTGGCAATAGCGCTGCCAGATAAATCCACTCATGTGGTTTAAGCTCAATCTGCGTAACCAAAATGGGTGGATTAAGAGGCTCCATCGTCAGTGTGTAATGCGCCCAAGAGCGGGGCAAATCGGTCATCAAGGTATGGTTGTTGAGAACTTTTAGAGTATTAGCCGCAGAGAAATTGGTCACGATTTTATCGATGTGGCCTAGTTGCTGATGCAAAATCTCATTCACTTCAGTGATGACCATCTGTTTGCGCGAGCTTGGCTCGATGGATTCGATATTAATTTTTTCGCGGTTCAGTGAGACAAAGAATCGAGTGCCACCCATGTTGCGTAGCTGGTTAAGAACGATATGACGATAACGCAAAGGCAGCGACTCAAAAAAACGAACGGTGGAGGATAAGTTCATCGCAAGGTTTTTTGAGGTTGCTTTAAGCCCTTCATTTTCGGTCTGTTCAAATCGATAAGACCAGAACAGGTTGCTAATTCCTTGTGCCAGCGCGATGCCCAACAACAATAGAATCAGCATTCGCGATAATAGTGAGGTTGGAGTGAGAGCTTTGCGCCACTGTTTAATGTTCATAGCTGACTTGTGCAACTAATGTGTAGCCACTGCCTCGAATGGTCTTAATGATGCGTTTGCTTTTGCTGTTATCACCCAAGCGTTGTCGCAATCGACTGATTTGCACATCAATGCCGCGCTCTAACGGTAATATTTCACGTCCTCGAGTGGCATCGCTTATCATATCGCGATTGAGAATTTCATTGGGATGCTGCAAAAACAGCTGCAACAGCCGGTAATCGCCACCAGAAAGTTCCAGAGGTTTGCCGTTACTATCGATTAGGCTTTGTGTCTGGGTATCTAAGCGCCACTGATTAAAGCGAATAAAGCGAGCCGGTTGCTGCGCTTGATGGGTGACCTCAGAGCGTCTTAGCAGCGCCTTAATTCGGGCTAATAATTCACGTGGGCTAAAAGGCTTGGCAATATAATCGTCAGCGCCAAGTTCTAATCCCACGACTTTATCCATCTCATCCGAGTTGGCAGTCAGCATGATAATTGGAACGGTTGAATCTTGGCGGATTTTACGGCACAGCGTAAAGCCATCATCGCCTGGCAGCATAATATCTAAAATAATCAGATCTGGTTCTTGACCTGCCAACAACTTCAGCATCTGTTCGCCTTCGGCTGCTGTAATAACGACAAAACCTGATTTGCTCAGGTACTGCTCCAGAAGATTGAGGATCTCTTGATCATCATCGACAACTAAAATCTGCTTTTTTCGGGTCATAGTCCTTCATCACTGCCTGGTCCGTTCGGTCTTGGCAATTGTACCATGCTCGGTTGATTTGTTGAGTTTGCGAACGTTAAATCTTGAACTGTCGTCAATTATTCAGTTTGTTTGTCCAATTCATCGTAATTGCGATGAACTTATCTATAGTTATTAAAGGTGATTGAGCCAAGCACGGGTTACCAGCGGAGAGCAACGATGGACGAATCCAATGATGTGGTTTTATATCGAAGCCATATTGAACAGCTATGCCAGCGTAGCCGGGCGCTTTTGCAGGCGATGCAAGAGCAATTATTGGTGATTCATGCCGGTCATGCACTGCATCAGATTTTTGCCGAACAATCCTTGCCGTTTGTTCCAAGCGCTCTGTTTCGTCAATGGCTGGCGATTGGTGAAAGCGAACATGCCTGGATCATCACCTCACAGGATGCGCCGGCCCAGTTGTTTTTACTTCAAGAACATTTTGACCCAGCGTGGCAGCACAGTAGCTGGTGGCCACTTTTTGAAGTGACCTTGCTGCGCTCTGCCCATGAGATTGAGCGTTATTTGCCACAGCCTTTAGCCCACAGCATTTATCTCGGGCCGCATCCGGATATTGCCAAAGCATTGGGGTTTGAGCTGATTAATCCGGAGTTGGCGATTCACTATTTTCAGTATCATCGTGCGACTAAAACCGATTATGAACTTTTCTGCCTGCGTCAAGCGGGTGTTATTGCGCAGCGTGGACTGCAACAAGTGCATGATCGGTTCTATCAAGGCGCCAGTGGCTTAGATATCTATTTAGGATACCTAAAAGCAATTGGCTGCGCTTATTTAAACGACCCTGTTCAGGTAGCGTTTAATGAACAAATCGGCCAGCTTTCGCCGATGCGAATGAGCGCGCAACCATTGCCAGAAAAGGATAGCTATTCGTTATGGTTTAATGGTACTGCTGAGTTTCGTGGATATCGGGTTAAAATCGGTCGTTGCTTTGGGTTTCGCCGCGATTACTACCAGCAACTGGTTGGCTCATTAGAACAATTGTTACTCGATCTTACGGATGAGTTACGCCAAGGGCGCCCGCTTAGTGATATCAGTCGGCGCTATCGGCATCATTTAGCCAAATGGTTGGTCGAGCAAGAGCTCATACAAGGCAATATTCAGCAGTGCCTTAATAGTGGTTTGTTGGATATTGTATCTCCCCAACCTGTTTGTGAATTTGTTGGCTTGAGCATTAATGAGCCAGGAGCTCAGCTGCGTGACCCCACCGGCAGTGACATTTTGGCTCAGCCAAGCGATAAAGATGTCCGTATCCTAGGCTCAAGGCAGGTGATTGCCTTTAATGCGGGTATTTTTGTGAATCCCAATCGCCTCGAGCTTTTGAAAAAATCCTCATGGGTGGATTTGATCAATTGGCCACAAATCGATATGTTGCAGCATTATGGCGGCATTACTATGACCGATACGGGAATTGTGACCGATGATGGCATAGAGCGGATCACCGCATAAGTCGCTCTTTTTGACTTACCAACATAGAAGCGTGTCATGAGTAGTTTGTTTAATGTGCCTGTTAGCGAGGTGGAATCGTCACAAATCATCAAGAAAAGCCGTTTTATTACCCATCTGTTGCCAGTGGCTGACCGAGAACAGGCTTTTTTACAAATAGAACAGCTGCGTCAACGATATCCCGATGCTCGCCATCACTGTTGGGCGTTTATTGCTGGTGCCCCTGATGATACCCAGGTTCTAGGTTTTAGCGATGATGGAGAACCAAATGGCACCGCTGGCAAACCAATTCTCGCGCAGTTACAAGGCTCTGGTTTAGGATATGTGCTCGCTGTGGTAGTGCGCTATTTTGGCGGCATAAAACTGGGAACCGGCGGATTGGTACGTGCCTATGGCAGTAGTGTTGCGCAGGCTTTAGCAATCGTGCAGAAGACGCCTTATATTGCAAAAACCATCTTATCCATGCAATTTGGGTTTGACGCTTTAGGTGAGGTCAATCAGTTATTTACCCGCTTTAACGCCAGTCAGCAGTCAATTGAGTATAATGAAGGGGTCTGCGTTCGCGTTGAATTGCCAGCACAAAGCGCTGAGCAATTTATGCAAGCGCTAACCAATGCCTGTCGTGGTCAAATCGAATTTAATGTGCAGTTGCAAGATAAAGGATAACAATGACGATTCTAATCGGCTATTCAAGTTGTGATGGCCAAGCGCGTAAAATTGCCCAGAGTATTGCCAAAGAGCAAAGTGAAGAAGTTGAACTTCGCGACTTGTCACAGACTGAGCAATGGCCTAACCCAAGTGACTTTTCCAAAGTACTGATTGGCGCATCAATTCGTTACGGTAAATTTCGTCCAGCCGTTCATCAATATGTTGAACATTTTGCCAAAGAGCTGGCCGCTCGGCCTAATGCATTTTTTGGTGTGTGTCTAACCGCACGCAAGCCTGGTAAAGACGACCCGCAAGTGAACGTCTATATGCGTAAATTCGTGAAGATTCATCAATGGCAACCCCAATGCAAAGCAATGTTCGCAGGTGCGCTGCGCTATTCACTATATAACTGGTGGCAAACTCGGATTATCCAACTGATTATGAAAATCACTGGCGGTAGCACCGATACGAGTCGAGATATTGAATTTACCGACTGGAATAAGGTTGCTGATTTCGCGCAGCTATTTCGTAAACTTTAATGATGTTTTTAGCGCTTAAAGAGAAGTTTAAGCGCTTAACTGCTCTGGATACATTTTCCTTCTCTTTATTAGCTCTGGTATATCGCCGATTGTTGAAATCAACTTAAGTCCGATGGCGCAGTTATCATGAGATGTCCAAGCCATATGCGCGCAAATTCCAAATGTAATATTGTAAATCGCTTTAAGCTGGTGGTTTTCTCAACAAATCTGCTTTGAAATATGCCAACTTTTCGCCATGTTGCTGGCTTTGTGACCAAACACATGGTTTTCTTGTAAAAATATCGAATTTTTTACAAAAAGCACTTGCGTAAAAATGCCGTATCCCTATAATGCACCACCACTGACACGGCACACCTCACACGGGGTTGCGGTTCAAGGTTTCAAGCCGGTTTGGCTGGCTCGAAACGGAAAGCAAAAAACGAAAATAATCGTTGACAGTCTTTCCTCTGATGCGTAAGATGCGCATCCGCTTCAACGGCAAATGAGCTCAGAAGCAAACGTTCTTTAACAATTAATCAAGCAATCTGTGTGGGCACTCGCAGAAGATGATTTGCAAAAAGATTTAATCATCGACT